>NZ_OESQ01000001.1:2955000-3320486 GCF_900240245.1 Lachnoclostridium edouardi | reverse complement strand
AAAAGGTACGGGCAATCAAGAAAGCGCAGGGCATGGCAGGGGAACATCTGACTAAGCCGCCTTACGGCTATAAGGTAGACCCAAACGACAGAAAGAAATGGATTGTAGATGAAGAAGCCGCCGTTGTAGTAAAGAGGATTTTTGATTTATGCGTTGCCGGAAACGGACCTATGCGGATAGCGAAAACTCTGAAAGCGGATAAAGTGCTGACAACACGCGCCCATTATGCAAAGCAGAAAGGGAAACCACTTCCCGATAATCCGTACAGTTGGAATGAAAGCACGATTGTAGCAGTTTTGGAACGCATGGACTACTGCGGACATACGGTAAACTTCAAAAGTTATTCCAAATCCCACAAGCTGAAAAAGCGTATTCCTACCACAAAGGAACAGCAGGCAATTTTCCGCAATACGCATGAAGCAATCGTTGAGGAAGCTGTCTTTGAACGGGTACAAGAATTAAGGGCAAATAAACGCCGCCCCACAAAGGCAGAGCGGCAGGGAATGTTTTCCGGCTTGGTATTCTGTGCGGATTGTGGAAGTAAACTGCACTTTGCCACCTGCAAGAGCTTTGACGGTTCACAAGACAACTACCGCTGTGCAAGATATAAAAGCAATACAGGAGATTGTACGGCACACTTCATCAGAGAAGAAGTCTTGCGGAAAATCGTTTTTAACCGGATATTTTCCGTAACTGCCATGTTCTATGAGGACATCACTGCTTTTATGGAACTGATACAGAAACAGCGGTTTGATGAAGCAGAAAAGGACATGAAACGCAAGCGGTGGGAAGTCGGACAGGCAAGAAAACGGATTGCAGAACTTGACCGGATTTTCAAGCGGATTTATGAGGACGACATAAGCGGCACAATCAGCCATGAGCGGTTTTTGAAGCTGTCCGCAGAATATGAAGCAGAGCAGAAAGAACTTACAGAAAAGGTAAAGGCAGAACAACAGGAAGTCGATACCTACGAACAGAATAAAAGCGATTTTGACAGCTTTGCCGCCATTATCCGCAAATATGTGGGAATAACCGAATTAACGCCCACTATCGTTAATGAATTTATTAAAAAAATCGTTGTCCATGCGCCGGAGAAGATAGACGGCAAGCGTTTTCAGAAAGTAGCTATTGTCTTTAACTTTGTGGGAGAAATTCATTTGCCGACTGACCCGCAGACAGAACAGAAAGAAGCCAATAAACAGGAAAAGACGGCATAGCCCTTGAACGGGGCTATACCGCCAAATTGAAAAATATACTTCCTTGTAACCGAAAATCCTTGTAAATTCGGCATTTTTCAGGAGCCATTTCCCTTTAGTAAAAGCCCTGTTTCTGGTATAATAAAGATATCAAATCCGAGGAGAGAAACGATGGCTTCCAGTGCGAAAGATATCCAGCTTCGAGAGCTGAAAGATACCGTATCACAACTGAAAACAATGATATCTGAACAGACTGAGCTGATCAAATCTCTCCGTCTTATTATTGACGAAAAATCCAGTCGCGAGAAGGTGCTTCAGGAACAGGTGGATTATCTGGCCAAAAAGCTTTTCGGCCCATCCAGTGAAAAAAGATCCGATGACATTCCGGGACAACAGAGTCTCTTCGATGAAGCGGAAATGGAACAAGCCCCCTCTTTGCTGGAAGAAGATACCGTGATCCGGGAGCATACCCGTAAAAAGAAGGCAACCCTTGAGGAACTTTTCAAAGGCCTGAAGGTTGAAAAAAATAGTGATCCCTCTTCCGGAAAAAGACCAGATCTGTCCGGTATGCGGTACACAGATGGTACTGATCGGCGAGGAGTATGTCCGCCGGGAACTGGAATTCATTCCTGCCACCTGTAAAGTGATCGAATACTACAGCCAGAGCTATGGGTGCCCATCCTGCAAAGAAGGACTTGGCGATACAGAAAAGTCTGTAATTATAAAGTCTCAGGTTCCGCCGGCTCTGGTCGGGAAAGGTCCTGCCTCAACATCCACTGTTGCATAGACCATGTATCAGAAGTATGCCAACGGGCTTCCACTTTACCGGCAGGAAAAAGACTGGAAACAGTATGGGGCTCAGATCAGCCGCACCGCTCTCGCCAACTGGATTATCTACTGTTCACAGAATTATTTCCAGCCAATGTATGATTACTTCCACCGGGAGCTGCTGAAACGCAGCTTTGCAATGGCAGATGAAACGCGGGTTCAGGTATTGAACGAGGAAGGGCGCAGAGTCCAGACCCAATCCTTCATGTGGCTGTTCCGAAGCGGCGAGGATGGACTTCCGCCAATTATCCTGTATGGCTATTCTCCGACCAGAAGTGGCAGCCACGCAAAGGAGTTCCTGGAAGGCTACAACGGATACCTGGAAACGGATGGATATCAGGGATACAACCATCTGCCAGGGATCAGACGCTGCTCCTGCTGGGCGCATATCCACCGATACTTTATCGATGCCGTTCCCAAAGGGAAACAGTATGATTACAGCCAGCCGGCAGTGCAGGGAGTCCAGTACTGCAATCGGTTATTCGCCATTGAGGACTCCATTAACAAAAAATATCCCGGTGATTATGAAAAACGAAAGTAGCTGCGTCTCGAGAAGGAAAAACCTGTTCTGGCGGCTTTCTGGTTGTGGCTTGCTCAGCAGAAACCCGTCCGGAACAGCCGGATGGATAAAGCGGTGAACTATGTTCTGAATCGCCGAGACACAGCGGAAACCTATTTGGAAGACGGACGCTGTAGCTTTACCAACAACCTCAGTGAGAATGCAATTCGTCCATTTGCAGTGGGCCGGAAAAATTGGCTGTTCAGTAGTTCTGTAGATGGAGCGAATGCCAGTGCAGTGGTCTATACAATGGTTGAGATGGCAAAAGCACACAATCTGAATATTTACGGATATCTTAAATTTCTGCTGGAGCATCGGCTGAATAAAGATATGACCGATGAACAACTGGCAGATCTGGCGCCCTGGAGTGAAAAACTCCAATCTATCAAAAATCGCATGTGAATTATAGTGAATTACTCCAACTCGCAAAGGGCTGGAGTAATTTTAAATTTTACCGCATTATTATTTGGCGGTTACCATTGTCAACCAAGGAGCGCATATTTCCTGTGCAAAATACAGTTGCATATGCACTTCCATTCGCAAAAGTCCGAAACGCACAATATTGCATAGCTGCACAAACAGACACGCTGGCATTTACAATAAAATCCGTCAACTTGGAATAAAATCCCCCCAATCCAACCATAATAATCAGATTAATTTGTAGGATATATCTCTTCCACTTCAACTCATTGTTATTGCATAAAATATCTAAAGTCCACTTCGTTACGAATGTAGTGACTAAAAAGACGATATTTAATCCCCAAAAGTATATTGCCCTTCCACAATTTCGTTCCACAAAATTATACACTGCTTGTATCAGATTGCCTGTTTGCATTGTTGCAAATGCACCACCATGGAGCATAAATGTATAACAATCTAAAAATCCACTGGTAAACGCCAACATTGCACCCAATAAGTATTCATTCGTAGCATTATTTCTCATTTGTCTGCCACCGTCACAATTTATAATATCTGTCTGGTATAATCCAATACCCTTACTCTATGTTACATCTCCATAAAATTGAAATCCCGGTATTGCCTTAATCTTAAACAGATTCTTTTCATGCAAGAAATCAATTCTAGCCTGCCTTTCCTTGTCGTTAATCACACCTGTTCGTATATATTTATCTAATTCTGCATAGGTAAATCCCAAATTTTCTTCATCTGTTTTTCCGCAAAGTCCGTCTATAGGCGTCTTCTCTACTAATTCCTCCGGTAACCCTAATACTCTACCAATTTCTTTGACCTCCGTTACCGTCATATTACATAGCGGACTAAAATCTCCTGCACCATCACCATACCTTGTTGCGTAGCCCACCCAGTCCTCTGATAAATTACAGGTATTAGCAACTCTTCCATTCAAACTTTGCGACACCGCATACAAAGTTGTCATGCGTACTCTTGCAGGTATATTAATTTTTGCTTGTGACGAAATTTCAGGAAGAATCCTTATACTTTCTTCAACCATTTGGACTGTCTTTCCAACATTAATCTCATAATGCTTAATTCCCAAATGGTTTACGAGCTTATAAGCCATATCGATATCTGCTTGTTCTCCACATGGCATCAGAACTCCAATAACCCGTTCCTTTCCAAGTGCATGCACACATAACGCTGCCACAACGGAGCTATCTTTTCCACTGGATATTCCTATAATTGCATTACAATCTACTCCATTTTTATCAAAGAATTCTCTAATCCAATTGACACATTGGTCTGTCACCTTTATTGCATCAAACATATGCCATACCTCTTCCTACTTTACTTAGAGAGTAACTCCACCAGCCTTCTTGCAGCTTCCTTCGTATCTTCCGGCGAACCAAATGTGGAAAATCTAAAATATCCTTCTCCACAAGCACCAAAGCCCTCTCCTGGAGTACCTACTACCTGTATCTCTTTCAGCAGGAAATCAAAAAACTCCCAGCTTCCCATGCCATTAGGACATTTCATCCATATGTATGGTGCGTTCTTTCCTCCACAATACCAAATTCCAAGTTTATCCAATGCTTCCATCAGACAAGCTGCATTCTGCTTATAAATATTTATGTTGTTATGGATTTGCTCCTGTCCTTCTTCTGTAAAAACAGCAGCAGCACCCTTTTGAATAATATAAGATACACCATTCGTTTTGGTAGTTCGGTTTCTAACCCACATTTGATTCAAATTCATACCACCGCGATTAAGCTCCTTTGGAATTACCGTATATCCACAGCGCGTTCCTGTAAAGCCTGCGGTTTTCGACAGGGAGCATATTTCTATGGCACATTTTCCGGCGCCGTTTACTTCATAAATGCTATGTGGTATGTCATCCTCTTCTATGAATGCCTCATAAGCCGCGTCAAATAAGATAATGGCATCAATACCATTCGCATAATCTACCCAAGCCTGAAGCTTTTTATAATCAAATACCGCACCGGTAGGATTATTGGGAGAACAAATATAAATAACATCTGCTACTACACTTGCATCCGGCATCGGCAGAAAGCTATTCTCTTTTCCTGCCGGAACATGAATAATCTTATTGCCGGCAATCGTGTTCGCATCAACATAAGCCGGATATGCAGGTTCCATAATCAGCACCGTCTTATCTTTTCCAAACAAGTCCAAAATATCTCCCAGCTCGTCACTTGCACCGCTTGATACAAACACTTCCTCTGAAGATAACTCTACCCCTCTTCTGCCGTAATATTCTGCGATAGCTTCCCTCAATTCAGGGGCTCCGCACTCCGGCATATAGCCATGAAAGGTATTCTTCACTGCCTGATCATCTACTGCACCATGCAGTGCTTTTATAACCGCATCACAAAGCGGCAGAGACACATCCCCAATCCCCATCCGATACAAATGCTTATCCGGATGCTCCGCCAGATAGGACTTGGTCTTTTGCGCAATATTGTAAAACAAGTAGGAATCCTTCAAATTGCTGTAATTTGTATTTGGTATCATATATTTTTTACCTCACATTCACATATTGTATCCGCAGTTCCGGTCATCATCACAGTCATATCCATATGAATTTTGATGTGTAATTTACCGCCATCCAACTGCACTGTAATATCTTCCTCTAAAGGGCAAATGCCTGCTTGAACCGCAGCTGCTACCGATGCACAGGCTCCTGTTCCGCATGCCATGGTAACCCCACTGTCTCTTTCCCATACTCTCATCCGTAGGAGCTTCGGTTCTATCTGTTCTACAAATTCTACGTTTACCCCATCCGGGATAAATTCATGTTTTTCCAGCATTGCACCAATCGTATTAAGCGGTGCATTTTCTACATCTTGTGTAAAGACAACCGCATGAGGATTTCCCATAGAAACCGGTGTGCAGGTGATTTCCTGATCGCCTACCATAAGCGAAACCGGACCTTCCACAACAGCCTGTCCCATATCTACCGCAACACTTTTTACTTTAGTACCTACGGTCTTTAGTTGAAGTGTTCTTATTCCGGATAAAGTCTCAATTTTGAGTACCTCTTTATCCGTATATCCCTTCTCATACACATATTTGCCAACACATCGGATTCCGTTTCCACACATCCTTGCTTCGCTACCATCTGCATTAAATATCCTCATCTGAAAGTCAGCAATCTTTGATGGCGAAATTGTAATAATACCGTCTGAGCCTATTCCGAAATGTCTGTCTGATAGCTTTTTTGACAGTTCCTGTGGATTTTCCAATTCTCCAAAATAATATAAATAATCATTTCCTAAACCATGCATCTTTGTAAAATACATATTCCCGTCTCCTATTCCGAAATGGTTGAGATTCCGATTGTAATCTCTTCCAACACATCAAGCAACACCCTTACTGTGTCCAGTGAAGTAAACATGGTTACATTATTTTCAATAGCTGTACGTCTGATAGCCAGACCATCCTCATAATGCACGCCGGACAAAATGGCACGGGTATTTATCACATAGCTGACATATCCTGCTCGAATTGCCTCTAGGATTTCCGTACTGTTTTCACTTAGCTTCTTACGAATACGGGTACGGATACCATGTGCCTTTAAAAACTCTCCTGTTCCTACGGTAGCTTCTATATTAAAGCCCATATCATAAAAACGCTTAATAAGTGGCAATGCCTCTTCCTTATCCTCGTCCGCAAGGGTAACTACAACAGTTCCATAATTCTGCATCTTTATTCCAGAAGCAATTAATGCTTTATACATAGCACGAGGAAGCTTATCATCATATCCTATCGCTTCTCCGGTAGATTTCATTTCCGGCGAAAGATATGCATCCATTCCGTGTAGCTTTGAAAAGGAAAATGCAGGTGCTTTAACATACCACTTCTTCTTTTCTGCCGGGTAATTCACAGTCAGTCCCTGTTCCACCAGACTTTGCCCCAAAATCACTTTAGTCGCAATATCAGCTAGTGGATATCCAGTTGCCTTTGATAAGAAAGGCACTGTTCTGGACGAACGAGGATTCACTTCAATGATATAGACATTTTCTTCGCTATCCACAATGAACTGAATGTTAAATAAGCCCTTGATGCCAATACCAATTCCCAGCTTGCCGGCGTAATCCAGTATTACCGACTTCACTTTATCTGAAATACTGAATGCGGGATAAACACTAATAGAATCTCCGGAATGTACGCCTGTTCGCTCTACCAGCTCCATAATTCCCGGTACAAACACCCTCTTACCATCGCAAATGGCATCAATCTCCACTTCCTTACCACATATATATTTATCAACCAATACGGGTTTGTCCTCATCTATTTCTACAGCTGTTTTTAAGTAATGACGCAGATGCTCTTCCTTTGCCACAATCTGCATAGCACGTCCGCCCAACACAAAGCTGGGACGTACCAACACGGGATAACCTATCTCCTTGGCGGCTGCTACACCATCCTCAATATTTGTAACAGCCTGTCCTTTAGGCTGGGGAATTGCAAGCTCTGACAATAATTTTTCAAAGGCATCTCTATTTTCCGCTTTTTCTATTGCGGCACAATCTGTACCAATAATTTTAACGCCCCGCTCTTCCAAAGGTTTTGCCAGATTAATCGCTGTCTGCCCGCCTAAGGATGCAATCACGCCATCTGGTTTTTCCAACTCCAGAACATTCATGACATCTTCCACACACAAAGGCTCAAAATACAATTTATCGGAAGTGGTATAATCTGTGGAAACCGTTTCCGGGTTATTGTTGATAATGATTGCTTCATATCCTGCATCTTTAATGGTCTTTACCGCATGAACCGTAGAGTAATCAAACTCTACGCCCTGACCGATGCGAATGGGCCCGGATCCCAGCACTACTATTTTCTTCTTATCCAGAACCACGGATTCATTTTCTTCTTCATAGGTAGCATAAAAATATGGCACATAGCTCTCAAATTCTGAGGCACAGGTATCTATCATCTTATAAACCGGAAAAATTCCTTTTGCTCTTCTCATTTCAAAGATGTCTATTTCCTTCAGATGCCAAAGCTTTGCAATTGCCTTATCCGAAAAGCCCATTTTCTTCGCCAAATAAAGTTCTTCTGCATTATGTTCACAGCTTTTCAGTCTGGTTTCTTCATCCACAATTTTCCTTATCTTATCCAAGAAAAATCTGTCGATTTTTGTATCCTGTGCAATCTGATTTACAGGGCAATCCAATCTAAGAAGCTGCGCAATAGCAAAAATTCTATCATCCGTTCCTATTTTGATGTATGACAACAATTCCATTTCGGACATATCATCAAACTTTTTCATGTGAATATGATGTACACCGGTTTCCAAAGAGCGAATTGCCTTAAGCAGACTTTCCTCAAATGTACGGCCTACGCTCATCACTTCTCCTGTAGCCTTCATCTGGGTTCCAAGCTTCTGGTTAGCATCCGTGAATTTATCAAAAGGAAAACGTGGCATTTTCGTCACTACATAATCAAGTGCCGGTTCAAAGGATGCCGGGGTGTTTACCAGCTGAATCTCATCCAAGGTCATACCTACGCTTATTTTGGCAGATACTCTGGCAATGGGATATCCGCTTGCTTTGGATGCCAATGCCGAAGAACGGGAAACACGGGGATTTACTTCTATCAGATAATACTGAAAAGAGTCCGGATCCAGTGCAAACTGCACATTACATCCACCTTCAACCTTTAATGCTCTTATAATTTTAAGAGCACTATCTCTTAACATCTGATACTCTTTATTGGTTAAAGTCTGCGAGGGACATACCACAATGGAATCACCAGTATGAATTCCTACCGGATCCAAATTTTCCATATTACAAACGGTAATGGCTGTATCATTTGCATCCCGAATTACTTCATATTCTATTTCCTTAAAGCCTTTGATACTCTTTTCAACCAGCACCTGATGCACGGGTGATAAAGAAAGTGCATTTCCTATCAGACTCATAAACTCCTGCTCGTCATCTGCAAATCCGTCACCCGTACCACCTAGCGTGAATGCCGGACGAAGCACAACAGGATAACCGATTTCCCTAGCCGCTTCCACAGCCTCATCTATGGTATTTGCAATAGCAGAAGGCAACACTGGCTCTCCCAAGCTTTCGCAAAGCTCTTTAAACAGCTCCCTGTCCTCTGCTCTTTCAATGCTTTCACTACTGGTTCCTAACAGCTCCACCTGGCATTCGCTAAGGATTCCCTTTTTCTCAAGCTGCATGGCAAGATTTAACCCTGTCTGTCCTCCAATTCCCGGTACAATCGCATCCGGACGCTCGTGTCTGACAATCTTAGCAATATATTCCAAAGTTAACGGTTCCATGTAAACCTTATCTGCAATGGTAGTGTCCGTCATAATGGTTGCCGGATTGGAGTTGCATAGAATCACTTCATAACCTTCCTCTTTTAATGCCAGACATGCCTGTGTTCCGGCATAATCAAATTCTGCAGCCTGACCAATGATAATCGGACCGGAACCGATGACTAGTATTTTTTTCAAATCCGTTCTTTTAGCCGTTCTTTTAGCCATTCTTCGTTCCCTCCATCATTTCAATAAACCTATCAAACAAATATAAGCTGTCCTGCGGTCCGGGCGCACTTTCCGGATGATACTTACTGTACGCTGAACACCTCGTCCCTTGGGCAGGCAACTCCCTCTACTGTATGATCCAACAGGTTAATATGGGTCACTTCAAGGTCTGTATTTCTTAAACTATCCTCATCCACGGCATAGGAATGATTCTGAGATGTAATCTCTATTTTTCCTGTTTCCAGATTCTTGACCGGATGATTTCCTCCTCTGTGACCGAACTTTAATTTATATGTTTTGGCACCATATGCAAGGGAAATCATCTGATGCCCCAGACAGATTCCAAATATGGGATATTTTCCACGTAGCTGCCTTACCAGTTCAATAACCGGCGTTACATCCGTAGGGTCGACCATTTGATAAAAAGATACCATCTGGCTTTAATCTTTCCACTTCCTCTACCGATATGTTCCAAGGCACCATAAATACATTACATCCTTTATTATTCAAGCTTCTAACAATGTTCAGCTTCATCCCGCAATCAATGGCTACCACGTTATACTTAGCCTTTTGTACATAGTATTTCTGAAGGATTTTCCTTCCTACCTTTTCCACTGCATCATGTGGCAAATCATAATTCTTTAGTTTCTTAAGCCCCTCCTCCAAGGTTGTATCTATTCCGGTAATTAACACCTTCCTACTTCCCTTGTCTCGAATGGAGCGCACCAGTTTTCTGGTATCCACACCGTAAATACCCGGTATATGATATCTTTCCATAATCTCCGACAATGTATTTCGGCTTCGGAAATTGGATGGGGAATCATTATAATCCCGAACAACTAATCCACCAATCGTAGGAGGCTCTGTCTCAAAATCTTCTTCTGTAATGCCGTAATTTCCAATTAGCGGATAAGCCATTACCACAGTCTGATAAGTGTAGGACGGGTCTGATATAATTTCTGTGTAGCCTACCAGAGAGGTATTAAACACAATTTCCGTAATACTATCCGCCATACTTCCAAATCCATAGCCGGGATAAACACTTCCATCTTCCAAAATCAGTTTCCTATTAAAATCCGCCAGCTTCGACTTTTCCAATAAATTCATAATATCTGCTCCTCTTTACTCTAAACTCTTTCCGACAGTTTTCCTTCAAAACGGTCTTTGCGGATATCCTTTGGAATACTTGTTGGATATTTGCCGTCAAAACATGCAGCACAGTACTCTGTACCATCTACCAGCTTACTTAACTGCTCCATTGGTAAATATCCCAGCGAATCCACACCTATCAATTCTGCAATTTCTTCCATACTGTGATGGCATGCAATCAGATTCTCTTCTGAATCAATATCCGTACCATAATAACAAGGATGCAAAAACGGTGGAGCCGATATTCTCATATGAATTTCTCTTGCTCCTGCGTCACGAACAAGTTTTACAATCCTTTTACTTGTAGTCCCTCTGACAATGGAATCATCAATCAGCACAACTCTCTTTCCTTCAATCACATTTTTTATTGGACTTAACTTAATTTTTACCTGATCCAGTCTTTCATCTTGTCCAGGCGAGATAAAGGTTCTTCCAATGTATTTATTTTTTATCAGCCCTATTCCATAAGGTATTCCGGAGGCTTTCGAATATCCAAGTGCAGCATCTAACCCACTGTCCGGTACTCCGATTATAATATCCGCCTCTACAGGATAATTCTCTGCCAATATCTCTCCTGCCTTTATGCGCGCTTCATGCACTGATACCTTATCAATAACAGAATCCGGTCTTGCAAAATAGATATACTCAAAAATACAAGTCTGTTTCGTCTGCTTTCCGCAATGCTCCCTGCGAGATTCAATACCCTCTTCACTAAAAACCAAAATCTCTCCCGGCAATACATCTCTTACAAACTCTGCACCTACAGCTGACAATGCACAGCTTTCTGATGCAATCACATAGGCTCCATCCGGCATCTGACCATAGCAAAGGGGACGAAAACCATAGGGATCCCTTGCTGCTATCATTTTGGCTGAGGACATAAGAATCAGTGAGTACGCACCTTCCAAGGAATTCATAGCCCGGCTGACTGCTTCTTCTATGCTGGATGCTACAAGTCGTTCTCTGGTTACTACATACGCTATCGTTTCTGTATCGCTTGTCGTATGGAAAATAGCCCCTGACAGCTCCAATTTGTCACGAAGCTCTAAAGCATTACTTAAATTTCCATTATGAGCTAGCGCCATTTTCCCTTTTTGGTGATTCACCTCTATGGGCTGACAGTTATTTCTGGTTGTGCCACCTGTTGTTCCATATCTTACATGACCAACTGCCATGTTCCCTTCCGGCAAATGTAACATTGTATCTTTCGAAAACACTTCACTTACAAGACCTAAATCCTTATAGGAAGAAAATACACCATCGTCATTTACAACAATTCCGCAGCTTTCCTGTCCTCTATGCTGCAATGCGTAAAGACCATAATAAGCTATACCTGCAACATTTTCTCTTTTTGTACTGATAATGCCCAATACACCGCACTCCTCGTGAATTGCCATAACACAGCATCCTCCTTAAAACAAATATCCTACTCTACTGTTACCGACTTCGCCAAATTTCTGGGTTTATCAATATCACAGCCTCTGTTAAGTGCCACATAATAAGCAAATAACTGCAAAGGTATCATTCCAAGCATTGGCTGTAGAATCGGATGTGTTTGCGGTACAGCAAAAATTTCCGGCACACGCTCCTTGATTGTAGCAGCAGTTTCCTGCGTTACCAACGCAATTACTTCTGCACCTCTCGATTGCACCTCCACAATATTAGACAGGGATTTTTCCACAAGAGGCGCATATGTTGCCAATGCAACTACCAATGTTCCCGGCTCTATCAGCGAAATCGTTCCATGCTTCAATTCCCCTGCCGCATAAGACTCTGAGTGAATATAGGAAATCTCTTTTAATTTTAAGGAACCCTCCAAGCCGAGCGCATAATCCAGATTACGTCCGATGAAAAATATACTATTATGGTTAAAATATCTGGATGCTATTTTTTGATAAGTGTCCAGATTCTTTAACACCTCTGTCATCTGCTCCGGAAGTTCCAATAAGCTGTCTATTACTTTCTGATATTCCTGCTCCTCAATCAGACCTTGTTGCTTCGCAAAATATACTCCTAACATAATTAAAAGTACCATCTGCGTAGAATATGCTTTTGTGGTTGCTACCGCAATCTCCGGACCTGCCCATGTATAGAGAACAATATCGGACTCTCTTGCAATAGAGCTTCCCATTACATTTACAATGGACAAAACCTTTGAGCCTTTCCTTTTGGCTTCTCGCAACGCCGCCATGGAATCCAGGGTTTCTCCCGACTGGCTAATGACAATAACCAAGGATTTCTCCCCCAATACCGGTTCACTATAGCGAAACTCCGACGCAAGGCATGCCTCTACCGGAATATGCAAAAGTTTTTCAATCACATACTTTCCTATCATTCCCACATGATATGCCGAACCACAAGCCACAATATATATTCTTGTTATGTTCTGCATCAAATCCGGCACCTTTGATAATTCCTCCATAACAATCTGCCCATTCTCTAATCGTGGAGAAATCGTCTTTTTTACTGCCTCTGGCTGTTCCATGATTTCTTTCAACATAAAGTGTGTATAACCACCCTTTTCAGCAGCTGCAATATCCCAATCCACTGTATGCTGTTCCATATTCAGAATGTTTCTGTCGCTATCGTATATCTGCACACTTTTGGCGGTAATCACAGCCACCTCATCATCTTCCATATAAGTAACCATTCTTGTATATGCAAGAAGTGCTGTCACATCAGAAGCAATATAGTTGCTCTCATCACCATATCCAATTAAAAGTGGCGCATCCTTTCTGGCGGCAATCATCTGCTCCGGGTAATCAGAACATAAAATACCCATTGCATAAGCTCCCTTTATACGACTGAGTACCTTATACACTGCATCCATAATGTCATCATACTTTTTATAGTAGTACTCCAGCAGTTGCACAATAACCTCGGTATCAGTGTCAGACTGAAAGGTGACACCTTTTCGTATCAGGGAATTTTTAATCTCCAGATAATTCTCTATGATTCCATTATGAACCACAGCAATTTTTCCGGCTTCACCTACATGAGGATGTGCATTCACATCGTTTGGCTCACCATGAGTTGCCCATCTGGTGTGTCCGATACCAACATTTCCGGAAACAGACTTATCTGCAGCAACTAATTCTCTTAATACTGCAAGTCTCCCTTTACTCTTCTCGACTTGCAATTCACCTTTAGACGATACCACCGCAATACCGGCTGAATCGTACCCTCTATATTCCAATCTTTCCAAACCGTCCAATAAAACCGATTTAGCATCTGTTTTTCCTGCAAAACCAATGATTCCACACATGTCTTTATTTCCTTTCGCTCTTTGAATACGCTAGTGCTGCACGAATAAATCCTTTGAATAATGGGTGTGCCTGATTCGGACGACTTTTAAATTCCGGATGAAACTGTACTCCTACATAAAAAGGATTCTCTGCAACCTCAATCGTTTCTACCAGTCTTCCATCCGGAGAAACACCACTTATTGTCAGACCTGCCTCCTGAAGTTTTTCTCGATAATCATTATTAAACTCATAGCGGTGGCGATGTCTCTCCTGAATCCTCTCCGCACCATAGCATTTTTCCATTACAGTTCCCGGTTTGATACTGCATGGATAACTTCCCAGACGTAAAGTGCCTCCTTTATCAATCTCCTCACTCTGTCCCGGCATAAAATCAATCACCTTATGCACACACTGTTCATCAAATTCTCCGGAATGTGCATCTGCTAATCCCAATACATTCCTTGCATACTCAATTACTGCAATCTGCATACCCAAACAGATACCGAAATACGGAAGCTTATTTTCTCTGGCATACTTGGCAGATAAAATCATACCCTCAATCCCTCGATTGCCAAATCCACCGGGCACAATAATTCCATGAAGTCCTTGAAAGATTACTTCTATGTTTTCTTTAGTAATACTCTCTGAATCAATCCAATGCACCTTTACAAAAGTGTTAAATTCATAACCGGCATGGCTCATTGCTTCCGCCACGGATAAATACGCATCATGAAGCTTTACATATTTTCCAACCAGTCCAATATGCACTTCCTCATGGCGATTCCTGATACGCTCTACCAGCTGCTCCCATTCTCTCAAATCCGGCTTTGGTGCTTTTATTCTCAGTTCCCTGCATACGACTGCTGAAAAATTCGATTCTTCCAACATCAGTGGTGCTTCATACAGATTAGATAACGTTCTGTTTTCAATCACGCAATCCTGTTTTACATTGCAAAACAATGCTATCTTTTGAAAAATTGACTCCTCCAATGGTCTGTCCGAACGAAGCACAATAATATTAGGATTAATCCCCATTCCCCGCAGTTCCTTTACCGAATGCTGTGTAGGCTTTGACTTATGCTCTTCGGAACCGCTTAAGTAAGGTACCAATGTAACATGTATAAAAAGACTGTTTTCACTGCCCACTTCCAAATAAATCTGTCGGACCGCCTCTAAAAAGGGCTGTGACTCAATATCTCCAATCGTTCCTCCAATCTCGGTAATAACCACATCTGCGTCTGTCTGCTTGCCCACACGATATACAAATTCCTTAATTTCATTGGTAATATGAGGGATTACCTGCACGGTAGAGCCAAGATACTCTCCCCTTCGCTCTTTGTTCAGTACATTCCAATACACTTTACCGGTAGTCAGATTGGAATATTTATTTAGATCTTCATCTATAAATCTCTCATAATGGCCTAAATCCAAATCGGTTTCTGCCCCATCCTCTGTTACATAAACTTCTCCATGCTGATAAGGGCTCATCGTACCCGGATCTACGTTGATATATGGGTCAAGCTTCTGTGCAGCAACCTTTAATCCTCTGGCTTTTACTAATCGCCCAAGGGATGCTGCCGTGATTCCTTTTCCCAGACCGGAAACAACCCCTCCGGTCACAAAAATATATTTTGTCATAATACAATCCTTCCTTACTCGAATTCCACAGTTGAAGGCGGCTTACTCGTAATGTCATAGAGAACACGATTCACATGTGGAACTTCATTTACAATACGGCTTGAAACCCTATCCAGCACTTCATACGGTATCCTTGTCCAGTCTGCCGTCATAAAATCCTCCGTCGTTACACTTCTAAGCGCAATCGCCCAATCATAGGTACGCCCATCTCCCATGACCCCTACCGTTTTCATATTTGTCAAAGCTGCAAAATACTGATTCATTGAATTTTCCAAGTCAGCCTTCTCAATTTCATCCCTGAAAATGGCATCTGCCTCCCTAAGAATCTCCAGTTTTTCCTCTGTAACCTCTCCTATAATGCGGATTGCAAGTCCGGGACCCGGAAATGGCTGACGCATTACCATATATTTGGGTAGTTTCAGCTGTTTTCCAAGCTCTCTTACCTCATCCTTAAACAGTAATCTCAAAGGCTCGATAATTTCTTTAAAATCAACGAAATCCGGCAATCCCCCCACATTGTGATGACTCTTTATGGTTTCTGCATTTTCTTTGCCGGATTCAATGACATCCGGATAAATGGTTCCTTGTGCAAGAAAATCTGTCTGTCCTATTTTCTTTCCTTCCTCTTCAAACACTCGAATAAATTCTTCACCGATTATCTTTCGCTTTTGCTCCGGTTCTGTAACTCCTGCTAACCTATTTAAGAATCTTTCCTTTGCGTCCACACGAATCAAATGAATATCCCAACGTCTGAATGCTGCTTCTACCTCATCGCCTTCCTTTTTACGAAGCAGGCCATGGTCCACAAACACACAAGTCAGCTGCTTACCAATTGCCTCTGCAAAAAGTGCTGCACAAACAGAAGAATCCACGCCTCCGGAAAGGGCCAGAAGCACTTGCCCGGTACCGACCTTCTGACGGATTTCTTCAACACAACGATGCATGTATCCTTCCATTGTCCAATCACCAACTGCATTACATACCTTGTATAAGAAATTACGAATCATTTTTTTGCCATTTGCAGTATGATTTACTTCCGGATGAAACTGCACTCCATAAAACATTCTGTCTTCATCACAAATTGCTACATTTGGACACTTTTCGCTATGAGCGGTCAGCTTAAAGCCCTTGGGCACCTTTTCCATATAATCTCCATGACTCATCCAGGAGACACCTTCTTCCGGTAAATCCTCAAACAAAAGGCATGTATTATCATAGAAAGTAATTGTCTTGCCATATTCTCTGGCATTATCTTCTCCTGCCGCCACTACCTTGCCACCAAGATGATGAGCCAAAAGCTGGCAGCTATAACAGATACCTAGAATCGGAATATTAAGTTCGAAGATTCCTTCTGCCGGATGATAGGAATTTTCCTTATAAACACTATCCGGACCACCCGTGAAAATAATTCCTATGGGATTAAAATCTTTAATTTCCTGAAGTGTCATGGTATAAGGCTTTACTTCACAATACACATTACATTCCCTGACACGTCTTGCAATCAACTGGTCGTACTGTCCACCAAAATTTAAAATAAGTATCTTTTGATTCTGCATTTTCTAACCCTTCCTAGAACATGGTAATGTACGCATCTCGCTCTGCTCCAACAGATACATACTTAATAGGACATTCAATTACGCTTTCAATGTATCTGATATAATCTAACGCCTCTTTGGGTAAATCCTCCGGTGTCCGGCAACCGCTGATATCAGAGTGAAATCCCGGCAAATATTCATAAATGGGTTTTGCTGCAATTAATTCCTCTATACCGGATGGGAATGTATCTACTCTCTGTCCCTCAATCTCATATGCAACACAGACAGGAATTTCTTCCATATAAGACAATACATCCAGCTTTGTAAGTGCAACATACGTACAGCCCTGCATTTTAGTACCATATCTGGATGCAACCACATCAAATCCACCAACTCTTCTTGGTCTGCCGGTTGCCGCACCATACTCTCCGCCTGCCTCACGTAGTTTCTCTGCCTCTTCTCCAAACAATTCACAAGTAAACGGACCTTCCCCTACACAGCTGGAATATGCTTTCATAATACCGATACTTTCATCCAGCTTCGCAAAAGGAACACCTGCACCTATTGGTGCATAGAACGCTAAAGTCGTAGAAGCCGAAGTATATGGATAGATACCAAAATCAATATCTCTAAGTGCTCCTAACTGCGCTTCAAACATTACGGATTTGCCCTCTGCGATTGCCTCACTAAGATACTGTGTTGTATCACAGATAAAGGGCACAAAAAATTCACCGAACTTCTCAAGCCACTGATACATCTCATCCGGCAATATGGCTTTATGCTCATATCCTTTTTCTACAGTCAGATTTTTCCATTCTACAATATCTTTCAAACGTCCTTTTAATGTATCCAGGTGAAGTAGATCTCCCATTCTAAGAGCCTTCTTCATATACTTATCTGCATAAACAGGAGAAATACCTCGACGGGTAGAACCAAACTTTTTGTCCTGCAGCCTGTCTTCCTCTAAACAATCCATCAGCTTATGATATGGCATACATATAGTTGCTCTGTCGCTGATTTTCAACTGCTCAGGTGTCAGTACAATTCCCTTTTCCTCCAGTTTTTTCACTTCTCCGTATAAATGCTCCAAATCAATAACAATACCCGGTCCCAGTATATTAACGGTATCCTCTCTACATATCCCGGAAGGCATTAAATTCATTACGAACTTGCCTTTTTCATTGATTACGGTATGTCCTGCATTGTTTCCACCCTGATAACGGACAACAATATCATACTTTTCACTTAAAAGGTCTACCATTCGACCTTTTCCTTCATCTCCCCAGTTGGTTCCAACAATTGATGTAAGCATAACAGTTCCTCCTTTTCAGACATTGATTTGTGCAACCACATTTACTCGTTGTTTATTACTCTCCAAAACCGGCTTCACAATTTCTGTGATAAATTTCTCGCATTGATGTTCTGCCATACCGGTAAACTTAACAGGATCCAAAAGCATATCCATCTCTTCCTGTTTTAATCCAAATTCCGAGTCTTCCTTTATTCTTTCTATCAAATCATTGTCTTTTCCATAAAGCTTTACCTGTTCAGCTGCTTTCACAGAATGTCTGCGAATAGCCTCATGGAGCTTTTGTCTGTCGCCGCCTTTATTTTTCACGCAGTACATCAGAATGTTTTCGGTTGCCATAAAAGGAAGCTCTGCATCTAAGTGCTTCTTAATCACTGCCGGATACACCTTAAGACCTCTTATCACATTGATATATAAATTCAATATGGCATCTGTGGCTAAGAATGCTTCCGGAACCGACAATCTTTTGTTTGCAGAATCATCCAAGGTTCTCTCAAACCACTGTGCAGAAGCTGTAATTGCTGTGTTCTGCAAATCACAAATGACGTAGCGGGCAAGTGATGCAATACGCTCACTTCTCATAGGATTTCTTTTATATGCCATAGCAGAAGAACCAATCTGCTTTTCCTCAAATGGTTCATCCACTTCCTTCAAATGACTCAAAAGCCTAATATCACTTGAAAATTTCGATGCGCTCTGTGCAATTGAGGACAATACCTGTAAAACTGCAAAATCAGCCTTTCTGGTATAGGTCTGTCCACTAACACTCTGACACTTAGAAAAGCCGATTTTATCTGCAATTTTCTGCTCCAGCATTTCAACCTTTGTCTCATCACCATCAAAAAGCTCCAAAAAACTGGCTCCGGTTCCGGTTGTTCCCTTACAGCCAAGCAGTTTCAAATTATTCAGTTGAAAATCAAGCTGTTTGATATCAAACAGCAAATCATTCATCCAGAGGCACGCACGCTTTCCAACAGTAGTCGGCTGTGCAGCCTGAAAATGAGTGTAGGCCAGCGTTGGAAGTGCCTTATATTCCATGGCAAATTCGCTGAGTGCTTCCACTGCATTTAAAGCAGATTCTTAATTTGTATCAGCGCACTCTGCATGAGAATAATATCCGTATTATCACCTACATAGCATGAGGTTGCTCCAAGATGTATAATGCCTGCAGCTTTAGGGCAGGCATCCCCATAGGTATGCACATGCGCCATCACATCATGTCGAAGCTCGCTCTCATACTGCTTCGCCTTCTCGTAGTCAATATTATTTATTTGAGATTTTAATTCCTCAATCTGCTCATCTGAAATTGGCAGACCAAGTTCCTGCTCACTCTCTGCCAATGCCACCCAAAGCATTCTCCATGTAGAAAACTTTCTGTCATTAGAAAAAATGCTCTGCATCTCTTTACTTGCATAACGCTCACACAAAGGCGACTGATAAATATCTGTTCTCATTGGTCTGCTACTCCTCTCCAATTGTAATTCCCATTCTTCTTGCAACTTCTATATATGCCTCTTCTACATTTCCCAAGTCTCTGCGGAAACGGTCTTTATCCATTTTTTCTCCGCTTTCCACATCCCAAAGTCTGCATGTGTCCGGTGAAATCTCGTCCGCAAGAATAATCTTTCCATGAAAACGCCCGAACTCAATTTTAAAATCAACCAATTGCAGTCCAGCTTTTAAATACTCTATTTTCAAAATGTCATTTACCATAAAGGCATATTTTTTAATCGTTTCAATTTCACTTGGTGTTGCAAGTTTAAGTGCTCTTGCAAAATAACTGTTTATAAGCGGATCCCCAAGTTTGTCATTTTTATATGAAAACTCAATGGTAGGCTCTGACAACTCCTGTCCCTCCGGAACCCCTAATCTCTTGGAAAAGCTGCCGGCTGCAATATTTCTCACAATTACTTCCAAAGGCACAATTTCTACGCGCCGTACTGCCGTTTCCCTATCATTTAATTCCTGAACATAATGTGTTGGCACACCTTCCTCTTCAATAATCTGGAATAAATGATTGGTCATACGATTATTAATGGCACCTTTTCCTACAATCGTTCCCTTTTTCTGACCGTTAAATGCTGTTGCATCATCCTTATAAGAAACAATCAGCACATCCGGATTCTCGGTTAAAAAGACCTTCTTTGCCTTTCCTTCATACAATTGCTCGCCTTTTTGCATCCTGCTTTTCCTCCTTGATATTATTTTACGAATTCGCATCAGCACCTCGAGAACAATTGTTCTCGAGGTGCTGATGCGCACAAAAAAAGACAAAGGCACCTTTAAGTTATTTAAACTTAAAGACGCCTTTGCCTTTACGCAGATTATTCTACATCTTACTGCAAAGAATGTCAATTACTTTTCAAAAGAATCCTGGATAAAATGTAACTACTCAGCCACGCCATTATTATTTCCCACTGTCCCCGTAGTTTGCAAGCACTCTGGCTGATGGGTCAGCCACATTACAGCCTTCCCATTCCTTATTCGGCATCCAGAAATCCACTACCATACTTGCCTGACCGGGATAATATTTCTCAAAAATCTCGCGATACAGCAATGATTCCTTGGTAAAAGGTCTGGCATAACTATATTTTTTTCGTCTCTCTTCATATTCTTCGTCTGTATATTTCACTTCTGCATAGGCTTTCAAATAATCCACCATAGAGTGTCCTACTGCATCTGAAAATGCCGCCTTTTCGCGATACAATATTTCCTCAGGAAGATAATTACCTTCAAAGGCATGACGAAGCAAATACTTACCCTTGCCGTATTTGTTCAGTTTCTTTTCCGGGTCAATTGACATTACATATTCCACAAAATCCAAATCACCAAAGGGAACTCTTGCCTCCAGGGAATTTACAGAAATACAACGGTCAGCACGAAGCACATCATACATATGAAGCTCTCGGATTCTTTTTGCCGATTCCTTCTGAAATTCCTCTGCGCTTGGTGCAAAATCAGTATATTTATAACCAAACAGTTCATCTGATATTTCTCCCGTCAGCAAAACCCGGATATCTGTATTCTCATGAATTGCCTTACATACCAGATACATTCCCATGCTTGCCCGGATAGTAGTAATATCATAGGTTCCGAGAAGCTCTATCACCGTTTCAAGATAAGCAATCACATCATCCTTTGACATAATTACCTCTGTATGGTCACTGCCAATATAATCCGCTACCTGCTTTGCATACTTTAAATCAATGGCATCCTCGCTCATCCCTATGGCAAAGGTTTTAATGGGCTCTTTGGATTTCTTTGTCGCTATGGCACATACAAGGGAAGAATCCAATCCGCCTGATAATAAAAAGCCTACCTTTGCATCTGCGACCAGTCGCTTTTCCACACCGGAAACCAGCTTATCATGAATATTTTTGCAAATCACTTCCACATCGTCATAACAAATTTTTTCCACTACCGTTAAATCGCGATAAGAGATAAATTGGCCATCTATGTAATAATGTCCGGGTGGAAAAGGCATAATCTTTTCGACTATCCCTACCAGGTTCTTCGGCTCACTGGCAAAACAAATCACTCCGCTTTCGTCATACCCGTAATACAATGGACGAATACCAATGGGATCACGGGCAGCAATAAATTTGTCTTCTCCTTTATCATACATAATCAGTGCAAATTCCGCATCTAACATAGAAAACATCTCTACGCCAAGCTCTTTGTATAGCGGCAATAATATTTCACAATCACTTTCACTGACAAATGAGTAGCCTTTTTGTATCAAACCTTCCCTTATTTCTTCAAATCCATAGATTTCACCGTTACATACCACATAGCTTCCATCCATTTCAAATGGCTGCATGCCTTCCGGATGAAGCCCCATAATCGCCAGTCTGTGAAATCCTAAAATTCCTTTGCCTATATCAATAATTTTCGTATCATCTGGACCTCTGGATATGGTTTTATCAAAACCCTTTTTAAATAAATCATAAGTGACACCGCTGCCACAAAAACCCATTATAGAACACATAAACAATTTCCTCCAAAAAATATTCAGCATCCTACAGGGCAAGTGCTGTTCTCGCGGTGCCACCTGTATTTGTTCTTCATTCATAAGCTTCTAACAAAGCCCTGCCGTATAACGCGCGACGGACGGCGCACCTACTAAGTTTCCTTTTCAGATTGCAGCTCGAATAGTGTTATTCACACAGGCTCTGCTACATGGCTCCCACCATCCCATGCTCGCTGTAAGTGAATCCCTGTGATACTTCTCTTTTCTCAAACGCTTTTCTCACATAATATTTATTCTACATCCTGAAGGGCCGCATAGCCTTCTTCACCGGTTCTAACCTTTACAACATTTTCCACATCATATACGAAAATCTTTCCGTCTCCGATATGACCCGTATAAAGAACCTTCTTAACTGTCTCAATTACATCTCGTACAGGAACTTTACTAACCACCATGTCTACCTGTACCTTAGGCAAAAGATTGGTTTCTACGGCAACACCTCTATAATATTCCGGTTTACCCTTCTGCTGACCATATCCCATTACATGCGATACTGTCATGCCGGTAATGCCAAGTTTACTCATAGCCTCCTTCAATGCATACAATTTTTCCTCTTTGAATACAATTTCAATTTTCGTAAACTTAACTGTACCATCCTCAAAGGAAGGCATCTTCTTAACAGGTATTGCCTCTGCTACCGGAATATCTCCTGTTACTGCTACAATAGGTTCCTCAGGTAAAAACTCTGCATACTTTTCAACTGAAGGAACAAAATCTGCATATGCACTTGGCAAACCATGCTCCATACGGTCAAGTCCCGCAATTTCCTCTTCTGCAGATGCTCGAAGTCCATGAACCTTATCAATGATTTTGAATGCAACAGTCATTACAATAATGGCATATGCTACTACTGCTACTACACCAAGTGCCTGAATTCCGAGCTGTTTTGCTGACCCTGTATAAAACAATCCATCAAGTCCTGCGGGTGCATCCGGGTTGGCTAATAAACCAACTGCTAAAGTACCCCAGATACCATTTGCCATATGTACACCAACTGCGCCGACAGGATCATCAATATGAAGTTTTAAGTCAAGAGCTTCAACAACAACTACTACCAGTATACCGGATACAATACCAACGACAGTTGCTCCTATAGCATCCAGCGCTACACATCCAGCAGTAATACCCACCAAACCTGCTAAGGATGCATTTAAGCACATAGACACATCCGGCTTTCCATTTTTTACCCATGTATAAATCATAGTTGTGCAGGTAGCTACTGCAGGTGCAATCGTAGTAGTCAGGAAAATAGAGGCTAGTTCCGATGCCGAGGTCGCTGCTGCACCGTTAAAACCATACCAGCCAAGCCAAAGAATAAATACGCCTAATGCACCTAACGGAATAGAATGTCCGGGAATGGCATTTACCTTTATAACTTTTCCATTTTCATCCTTCACATACTTTCCAATACGTGGTCCAAGTATAATTGCACCTACCAAAGCCGCAATACCGCCAACCATGTGAATTGCACAGGAGCCGGCATAATCATGAAAACCTAACTGTGATAACCAGCCACCACCCCAAATCCAGTGTGCTTCGATTGGATATACAAAAAGCGAAATGATGGCAGAATAAATGCAGTATGCGGAAAACTTAGTACGTTCCGCCATTGCGCCTGATACAATCGTTGCTGTTGTGGCGCAAAATACTAAGTTAAATACAAATGTAGATGCGCCGGTAAAACTGCCATCTGCTGGGCTGGCAATAAATTCCTTAAAATTAGTAAAAAGGTCTAAATTAGGCTTACCAATAAGTCCAAAAAACATGTCTTCGCCCATCATCAACGTATATCCAAGCAAAGAAAATACAACTGTACCAATACAAAAATCCATTAGATTCTTCATAATGATATTTCCTGCATTTTTAGCCCTGGTAAATCCTGTCTCAACCATCGCAAAGCCTGCCTGCATCCAAAATACAAGTGCTGCACCAATTAGAAACCAAAACTCTACTGTCATAATATCAACCTCTTTTCTTCCTTGGGAATCTGCTTATTTCACACCAAATAATAAATCTGCATAGGTTGGGAACGGCCAGTACTTCTGCGCAGTCATGTTTTCTGCCTCATCCGCTACAGCACGAAGCTCTGCCATCTTAACAAGAATCGTATCTCTGATTGCATAGGACTCTTCTTCCACTGTTGCAGCATCTTTTAGTGTGAAAACTGCCTTTTCTAACTCATCTGTCTTAACTGCAATTTGATCTGCAAGTAAGGACAATTTTGCCACCGCATTTTTCTCATAAGCACATGCAATCTCAGAAGAAACCTCCTTTTTTGCCTTTGCGGTCTGCGCAACTGCAAATGCATACTCCTCTACTGCCGGCAAAGTCTGCTTTCTTGCCATATCTACCATGGTATTTGCCTCAATGGTAACCGTCTTGCAGTAGTTCTCCAGCATAATCTCACATCTGGACTTCAATTCTGCCTCTGAGAAAATCTTGTGAGCCGTAAGCATTTTTACATTCTTCTCATCCAGCAAGTGAGGCATACAATCAGGTGTGGTTCTATAGTTTAACAGACCTCTCTCTTCCGTAGCCTCCTTAATCCATGACTCATCATAACCATTACCATTGAAAAGAATATGCCTGTGGTCCTTGATTGTCTTTCGAATCATTTCATGCAGAGCTGTTTCAAAGTCTTCTGCTCCTTCCAAGCGGTCTGCATAAATCTTTAAGCTCTCTGCCACTGCCGCATTCAGCATGATATTCGCACAGGAAATACTATTGGAAGATCCAAGCATTCTGAATTCAAATTTATTTCCGGTAAATGCAAATGGTGATGTGCGGTTACGGTCTGTGGTATCTCTTGCAAATTTCGGAAGGACATCCACGCCAAGCTTCATGGTTTTCGTTTTAGTACCCTTATAAGGCTCGTTCTTCTCAATTGCTTCCAAGATAGCAGATAATTCATCTCCAAGGAAAATGGATACTACAGCAGGAGGTGCCTCATTCGCACCAAGTCTGTGGTCATTTCCTGCGGTTGCAACGGACAGACGAATTAAATCCTGATAATCATCCACCGCCTTAATAACTGCACAAAGGAATAATAAAAACTGTGCATTTTCATAAGGTGTCTCACCGGGAGAAAGCAAATTCACTCCCTTATCTGTTGCCATAGACCAGTTGTTATGCTTGCCACTTCCGTTAACTCCTGCAAAAGGCTTTTCATGAAGCAAACATACCAAACCATGCTTCAGGGCAACCTTCTGCATAATTTCCATAGTCAACTGATTATGGTCTGCTGCAATATTTGTAGTTGTATAAATCGGTGCCAATTCATGCTGCGCAGGAGCCACTTCATTGTGCTCTGTCTTTGCCAGGATGCCTAACTTCCAAAGTTCCTCATTCAACTCCTCCATATATGCAGCAACTCTCGGCTTAATCACACCAAAATAGTGATCATCCAATTCCTGTCCTTTCGGTGGCTTTGCACCAAACAGGGTACGTCCGGTAAACATCAAATCCTTACGCTTCTCATACATCTCTCTGGTCACCAGAAAATATTCCTGCTCCGGACCTACCGAAGTACGCACACACTTTACATCATCATTTCCGAACAGGTGCAAAATACGAAGTGCCTGTGTATTTAATGCCTCCATAGAGCGAAGAAGCGGTGTTTTCTTATCCAAAGCCTCTCCACCGTAAGAACAAAACGCTGTAGGAATACAAAGTGTCTTGCCCTTAATAAAAGCATAAGAGGTAGGATCCCATGCAGTGTATCCTCTTGCCTCGAAGGTTGCTCTAAGTCCTCCGGAAGGGAAAGATGATGCATCCGGTTCTCCCTTAATCAACTCCTTTCCGGAAAACTCCATAAGTACTCTTCCATCCGGCGAAGGGGTTATAAAACTGTCATGCTTTTCGGCAGTGATACCGGTCAGCGGCTGAAACCAATGTGTATAATGAGTTGCTCCATTGGAAACTGCCCAATCCTTCATAGCTTCAGCTACGGCATTTGCTACAGACAAATCAAGTCTGGCACCTTCATCAATAGTTTTCCTCAAAGATTGATATACCTCTGAGGATAAATTGGCTTTCATTACTCTGTCATCAAAAACCAAACATCCAAAATAATCAGCAACATTCTTCATAATAATCCTCCTTGTTTTCTATCTTGAAATAGAGAAAGGCATCCTTAATGCTTATATACATCAAAGACGCCTTTGCCCTTATCTCACATATTTATTTTACACCACACCCTGTGCGGTCATAGCCTCTACCACCTTCTCGAATCCGGCGATGTTAGCACCTACAACATAGTTGCCTTCTGCACCATAGCGTTTTGCAGCATCAGCCATATTGTGACAGATATTTACCATGATGTCCTTCAGCTTAGAATCTACCTCTTCAAATGACCAGCTAAGTCTCTCGCTATTCTGAGACATTTCCAGTGCAGAGGTTGCAACACCACCTGCGTTTGCAGCCTTACCCGGTGCAAAAATCACACCATTTTTCTGCAAATATTCTGTTGCTTCCATAGTAGTAGGCATGTTTGCACCTTCACAAACTGCAATACATCCATTAGCAACCAATGTCTTTGCATCCTCCAGACTTAACTCGTTCTGAGTTGCACAAGGAAGTGCGATATCTACCTTTACAGACCACTGATTCGTTCCCTCTGAAGCCTTGTCATGATACTGTGCGGAAGTTCTTGCAGCAGCATATTCGGTAAGTCTTGCACGCTTAACCTCCTTCACTTCCTGAAGAAGAGCCACATCAATACCTTCGGGATCATAAATCCAGCCGGTAGAATCACTTACTGTAACTACCTTTGCACCTAACTGCTGTGCCTTCTGTGTGGCATAGATTGCAACATTACCGGAACCGGATACTGCCACCGTCTTACCTGCAAGAGAAATACCATTGAGCTTCAACAGCTCCTCTGTCAGATATAAAAGTCCGTAACCGGTAGCTTCTGTTCTTGCCAAGGAACCACCATAGCTTAAGCCTTTACCGGTAAGAACGCCCTCATGTACGCCTCTGATTCTCTTATACTGTCCAAACATATAACCGATTTCTCTTGCTCCGGTTCCAATATCACCGGCAGGAACATCTGTATCTGCTCCTATGTACTTGCAAAGCTCTGTCATAAAGCTCTGGCAAAAAGCCATTACCTCTCTGTCAGACCTGCCCTTAGGGTCAAAATCGGAACCACCCTTACCACCACCAATAGGCAATCCGGTAAGTGAATTCTTGAAAATCTGTTCAAATCCTAAGAATTTAATAATACCTAAGTTTACGGAAGGATGTAATCTCAGACCTCCCTTCTAAGGTCCAATCGCACTGCTAAATTGTACACGATATCCTGTGTTGACCTGTACCTGTCCCTTATCGTCTACCCATGGAACTCTGAATTTAATCTGCCTTTCCGGATTAACCAGTCTCTCAAGCAACGCATCCTTTCTGAACTTTTCTTCATTTGCCTCCACTACAACACGTAAAGATTCTAAAACCTCCTTTACTGCCTGATGGAATTCCGGTTCTGCAGGATTTTGCTTTACCACCTGCTCAATCACTTCATCAACATAAGACATCTGATTGTCCTCCTTCGCTTAAATATTGTATTTGATATCAATTTGGATAACAAAAAAAGGCAAAGAAGTCTTCAAGGTTATAATCCTTAAAGACGCCATTGCCTTTACGAGTGTGATATTACACCCTGCCAATTTAGTTGTCAACAGTTTTTTTCAAAAATAATTTTTGATTTTTTATCTCAATTGGTAATTGACAATTCTCTCATCTGGGTTTATATTAGTCGCAAATGGGCAAAGGTGTTCATTTGAATATTGAGAAATTTCTCTTGTTCAAATGAGCACCTTTGCTTTTTTATTTTATCGAAAGGAACTCACGCTTATGAAAAAAGAAGGTCAAATCAGAATCCCATCCGGATGTGCCATCGCTGGCGTCATTTCTAAAGAAGGAAAACGTATGACAGGCGAAATAATTATTGAAAGTATGAAGCCTATGCATGATCGCTCCAACGGTCTTGGTGGTGGCTTTGCTGCATATGGCATTTATCCGGAATACAAAGAACAGTATGCTCTACATATTTTTTATAATGACCACAATTGCCGAACAGAATGCGAACGCTTCCTAAAGGATAGTTTTGAAATTGTCAAGGCTGAAAATATACCCACCAGGAAAATACCTGCCATTACAGATGAGCCTTTAATCTGGCGGTATTTTGTATCGCCGCTTTCTTCTGTCCTTGCTTCCATGCAATTGGATGAAAAGGAATATGTGGTTCGTATTGTAACCAGAATCAACACCCAAATGCAGGGTTGCTATGTATTCTCCTCCGGCAAAAACATGGGCGCATTTAAAGCGGTTGGTTTCCCTGAAGATGTAGGACACTTCTATCGTCTGGAGGAATATGAAGCATACAGCTGGACTGCACATGGCAGGTACCCTACTAATACCCCCGGCTGGTGGGGTGGTGCACATCCCTTTGCACTGCTCGATTACTCCATTGTACATAATGGTGAGATTTCATCCTACGATGCAAACCGTCGTTTTATTGAAATGTTTGGTTACAAATGTACCCTTCAGACTGATACAGAGGTAATTACCTATATTGCAGATTACCTGCTTCGCAGGCAAAAGCTCACTTTAGAGGACGCTGCATCTGTAATTGCTGCTCCTTTTTGGAACACAATAAAGCAAAGAGAGGCAACGGAACAAGAGAAACTAACCTATTTAAGAAGCGTCTTCTCCAGTCTATTAATTACCGGACCATTTTCCATTATTTTAGGCTTTGGAGGTGGTCTTATGGCACTTAATGACAGACTGAAGCTCCGTTCTATGGTAGTTGCTGAGAAAGATGATAAAGTCTTTATCGCCAGCGAGGAAGCTGCTATCCGTACTATGGAGCCGGATGCGGAGAATATATATGCTCCTGCCGGTGGAGAACCGGTTATCGTAAAAGTTAAGGAGGGCAAATACTAATGAATGATATCTATGTTTATCCTGAATTTGAAGTTGTGAGAGATCACAATCGTTGTATTGGCTGCCGTGTATGTGAACGCCAATGTGCCAATGAAGTACATAGCTTCGATGAAGAAGGTAATGTCATGTTATGCGATGCTTCTAAATGTGTTAACTGCCAGCGTTGTGTATCCCTATGTCCTACAAAAGCGTTAAAGATTGTAAAAAGTGACTGCACGCTTCGTGAAAATGCAAACTGGTCTAACGATACCATTAAAGAAATATATAAGCAGGCAAACAGTGGCGGTGTCTTACTTTCATCCATGGGAAATCCCAAGCCACTTCCGGTATATTGGGACAAAATATTAATCAATGCTTCCCAGGTAACCAATCCTCCCATTGACCCTCTGCGCGAGCCTATGGAAACCCGTGTTTTTCTGGGAAAAAAACCGACTTCCATTGAGCGTGATGAAAATGGCAGGATTGTGAATAACCTCAGTCCTCAGCTTGAACTCTCTATGCCCGTTATGTTCTCCGCTATGAGCTACGGCTCCATCAGCTATAATGCTCACAAGAGCCTCGCAATTGCGGCAAGTGAACTGGGTATTTATTATAACACCGGTGAGGGTGGTTTACACGAAAACTTCTATGTATATGGTCCCAATACCATAGTCCAGGTTGCTTCCGGACGTTTCGGAGTCCATGAGGATTATCTGAAAACCGGTGCTGCAGTTGAAATAAAAATGGGCCAGGGTGCTAAGCCGGGCATTGGCGGACATCTTCCGGGCACCAAAATTGTTGGGGACGTTTCCCGCACCAGAATGATTCCCGAAGGCTCCGACGCAATCTCTCCTGCTCCTCATCATGATATTTATTCTATCGAGGACTTAAGACAGTTGGTTTATTCCTTAAAGGAGGCCACACAATACAAAAAGCCAATCATTGTAAAGGTTGCTGCTGTACATAATATTGCGGCTATTGCCAGCGGTATTGCACGAAGCGGCGCTGACATCATTGCAATAGACGGTTTCCGCGGTGGCACAGGAGCTGCACCAACCAGAAGCCGTGATAATGTGGGCATTCCTATTGAGCTTGCTCTTGCAGCCTGTGACCAGAGACTCCGCGAGGAAGGTATTCGAAATAATGTATCCCTCGTGGTAGGCGGTAGCATTCGAAGTGCTTCCGACGTTGTAAAAGCAATCGCTCTGGGTGCAGATGCTTGTTATATTGCAACTGCTGCTCTTTTGGCAATGGGTTGCCATTTATGTCGTACCTGTCAAACCGGAAAATGCAACTGGGGAATTGCTACCCAACAGCCGGACCTTGTAAAACGTCTGAATCCCGAAATAGGAAGCATGCGTCTTATCAACCTTATGACAGCATGGAAGCACGAAATCAAAGAGCTGATGGGCGGTATGGGTATCAACTCCATTGAAGCGTTACGTGGTAATCGCTTAATGCTTCGAGGTATCAATCTTACAGAAAAGGAACTTGAGATTCTTGGAATCTCACATGCAGGTGAATGATATGAAAAGAGTATATGTAAATGAACAATGGTGTCTGGGATGCCATCTATGTGAATACAACTGTGCCTTTGCCAATTCCGGTCATAAGGATATGGTAAAAGCCTTGAAAGACAATACAATATATCCTCGAATCAGGGTCGAAAACGATGAAAGGATTACTTTTGCGGTATCCTGTCGGCACTGCACAGAGCCAATATGCATCAAAAGCTGCATTTCCGGTGCATTATCTAAATCTTCAGACGGAACTGTGGTTATTGATAAAACAAAGTGCATTGGTTGCTATACCTGCATTTTAGTTTGTCCCTATGGTGCTATTTCTCACAATGAAGAGGGCACCGTACAAAAATGTGAACTATGCATGGAAAACAGTTGTGGTGAACCTGCCTGCGTCAAAGGGTGTCCTAACCGTGCAATTGTATATGAGGAAAGAGGTGAGCGAGAATGAAGCAATATGTAATAATCGGTGGCGGCATTGCTGCTGTAGGATGTATAGAAGGTATTCGAACCATTGATAAAGAAAGCAAAATATTCATGATTACCAATGAAAACCGTCCGGTATATTGCAGACCTCTAATCTCCTACTACCTACAAGGGAAAACCGACTTTGAAAAAATGAAATACCGTCCTGACACTTTTTATACTGAAAACAATTGTGAACTTGTCTATGGAACAGTTACAGCCATCAACTCTGCAAAACATTTTGTTCTATTAGATAATGGCAGACAAATTCCTTATGATTCTCTTTGCGTCGCTACCGGATCATCCCCTTTTATTCCCCCTTTTGCCGGTCTTGACACAGTAGCAAACAAATATACCTTTATGACTGAAAACGACACCCTACAGCTCGAACAGGCAATAGACGAGCACTCACAGATTTTAATTGTCGGAGCCGGTCTCATCGGTCTCAAGTGTGCCGAAGGACTGTGCAAGCGCGTAAAGAGCATTACTGTTTGCGACTTAGCCACCAGAGTACTTTCTAGTATTCTAGATGATTCTTGTGCTTCAATGATGCAAAAGAAATTGGAAGAACACGGTATCTCTTTCATGCTAGGTGACAGTGCTGAACGTTTTGATACGAATACAGCTTTTATGAAGAGCGGTAAAGAAGTACACTTTGATGTTTTAGTTTTAGCTGTTGGTGTTCGTCCAAATATATCGCTTGTTAAGGATTGTAATGGCGAAACAGATAGAGGTATTCTCATTGATAATTCAATGCATACATCTCTTCCAGATATTTTTGCAGCCGGTGACTGTACCCAGGGATGTGATGCTACCACCGGAGAAAAACGTATCATTGCAATTCTTCCCAACGCATATATGCAGGGACATTGTGCCGGACTCAACATGGCAGGAAACACAAATACCTTTGACAATGCAATTCCTATGAATGCCATTGGCTTCTTTGGTCTTCATGCCCTTACTGCCGGAAAATATACCGGTGAAATGTACGAAGAAAAAAGCGAAAACTCCATCAAGAGATTATTCGTAGAAGACAATCTACTTGTTGGCTTTATGCTGATTGGAAATGTGGATAGAGCCGGTATTTACACTTCTCTCATAAGAGAAAAGACTCCATTGAATACCCTAAATTTTGATATTTTAAAGAAGTCTCCTTCCCTTATTCCATTTTCTTCTAAATATCGTGGAAAAAAACTGGGAGGTACAGTATAATTATGATGATATTAGATGCAAAACAAATGGATTACCAATTACTTAATACAAAAATCAGAGAATCCGAAGAAAATGTTTCCATCAAAAACTGTCTTGGACAACGTTTTATTGCTGCAGGACTAAGGGACAAAGAGATAAACATTACCGGAACTCCCGGCAATGCTCTCGGTGCATACTTAAACGGTGCAAATATTACTGTTTTCGGAAATGCCCAGGATGCTGTCGGTGATACTATGAATGAAGGAAACATCATTATCCATGGTAATATCGGTGATGCTGCAGGCTATGCAATGCGTGGAGGACATATCTACGTTAAGGGAAATGCAGGATACCGCGCCGGTATTCACATGAAGGAATACAAGGAAAAACGTCCTGTTATGATTATCGGCGGAGTTTGTGGAAGTTTCCTTGGTGAATATCAGGCAGGCGGCATTATTATTGCTTTGGGCATTGACAGCGATGGAAAGGAAATTGTCAGCAACTTCCCTTGTACCGGTATGCATGGCGGAAAAATGTTTCTTCGCTCTAATTGTAAAAACATACATTTTCCTGACAATGTATCTGTTAGAACCGCTACAAATGAGGATCTTTCAGAAATTAGGGAATATATATCTTCTTTTTGTACTGCATTTGAATATGACGCAGATACCATAATGGATGCTTGTTTTACTATAATCACTCCGGATTCCAAGAATCCGTACAAGCAAATGTATGTTGCAAACTAATAAAGAAAGCAGGTGCACTATGAATTACACAAAACAGGAAGTTATGCAGTTCGTCGAAGAGGAAGATGTGAAGTTTATCCGCTTGGCATTTTGCGACATATATGGAAAGCAAAAAAACATCTCCATTATGCCTACAGAATTAAATCGTGCCTTTGAACACGGCATTGCAATAGATGCATGGTCTATTGCAGGATTTGATACCAGTATTCATTCTGACCTATTTTTACATCCGGATCCTTCCACTCTCGTCATTTTACCTTGGCGACCTGAGCATGGACGCGTTGTTCGTATGCTTTGTGAAATCACCTGGCCCGATGGAAGTCCTTTTGAATGTGATACCAGACAACTGTTGAAAAAAGCCATCGCTGATGCCGCGGAAAAAGGCTATCACTTCCAATTCGGTTCAGAAATGGAATTCTATCTTTTTAATCGTGATGAATTTGGGAATCCTACCCAAACACCGTATGACCAAGCTAGTTATATGGATATTGCACCGGAGGACAAAGGTGAAAATATCCGTCGTGAAATTTGCCTGACTCTGGAGCAGATGGGCATTTATCCGGAAAGCTCACACCATGAGGAAGGTCCCGGTCAAAATGAAATAGATTTCCGCAATTCCAATCCATTGTCCGCTGCGGATGATGCTCTTACCTTTTCTGCGGTTGTTAAGACAATTGCAAACAGAAACGGAATCTATGCGGACTTTTCACCAAAGCCTTTGGACAAACTTCCCGGCAATGGTATGCACATAAATTTCTCCATCAAGGAAATTTACAAGGATCCTCTCATGTCCTGTGCGATTGCCGGAGTGCTAAAGCACATTTCAGATATGACAGTATTTTTGAATCCTTTAGAGGCTTCCTATAAGCGTTTGGGAACCAATAAAGCTCCCGGATACATTTCATGGTCAGCTGAAAACCGTTCCCAGTTGGTTCGAATCCCTGCTGCGGTCAGTCCTTATATACGTGCGGAGCTTCGTTCTCCTGATCCAATGCTGAATCCGTATATCGCTTATGCCTTGATTATATACGCCTGCCTGGATGGTATTGAAAACAAATTAGAGCTTCCGCCTGCCGCGGATATTAATTTATATACCGCCTCCGAAGAAGTTTTGGCGAATTTCAGGCACCTTCCTACCTCTTTGGAAGCTGCAAAAGAAACAGCAAAAAACAGTACGTTCATCAAAAATATTTTATGTGACCCACTGATTAAAGCATATTGTAATGACTAAAATATACTGATGAACGAAAGGAGGGATGCGTATGCCTTTTAAAGAACATATCTACAGTGTGCTACTCGTTTCAGCCTCTGAAAGTTTAAACAGTTCTTTACTGGCGTTACTACCAACAAAGGACTATTCTCCTGTTGATATAGTAAAAAGCATAAGTCTTGCTCAGCAAAAAATTAGCGAAAGAGCTTATGACCTCGTTATCATAAATACCCCTCTTCCGGATGATTTCGGAAGAAAATTTGCTATAGATGTCTGTAGTAATAAAAGCACAGTTGTTGTTATATTAGTAAAGGGCGATATCTACGATGAAACCTATTCCAAGGTATTAGAGCATGGTGTCCTCACTTTACGCAAACCTACCTCTGCTGCCGCTATCAATCTTTCCTTGGACTGGATGCGCTCCATCAGAGAAAGATTGCGCAAGCTCGAAAAGAAAACCTTATCTTTAGAGGATAAAATGGCAGAAATTCGTATTGTCAATCGCGCAAAATGGGCATTGATTGAAGCCTGCAATATGACGGAAGCCGATGCACACCGTTACATTGAAAAACAAGCCATGGACAGATGCGTAACCAGACGCGAGATTGCAGAAGGGATTTTGCAGACATATAAATAATTTAAAAGAACCTGCCTGTTGAATGCTACAACCGGCAGGTTCTCTCTATTTCTGTAAAAGTTCTCTATCGAATTCCGTATTTTTCAATAATATAATCCATGTCCTTATCTCCTCTTCCGGATAAGTTTACCAAAATCGAACCTTTTTCCATTTGTTTCGCCAGCTTCATGGCATATGCCACTGCATGAGAGCTTTCAATTGCGGGAATGATACCTTCCATACGGGAAAGTGCGAAAAATGCGTCTATGGTTTCTTCGTCCGTTGCTGTTTCATATTGAATTCTTCCAATATCATGCAAAAATGCATGTTCCGGTCCGCAAGAGGGATAATCAAGACCACTTGCAACCGAATAAACAGGTGCCGGTTCCCCTTTCTCGTCCTTTAACATAATGCTGTTAAAGCCATGCATAATTCCTTCCGTTCCATAGGTTATGCTGGCTGCATGTTCCCCAAGACTTGTTCCTTTACCAAGAGGTTCCACACCATAAATATTTACCGGATCGTTTAGAAATCCTGAGAAAATACCCATCGCATTGGAACCGCCTCCAACGCAGGCAACCACTGCATCCGGAAGCTCACCTGTCATATCGTGAAACTGCTCTCTTGCCTCAATTCCCACCACACTCTGGAAATCACGCACCATCATGGGAAAAGGATGGGGACCTACCACCGAACCAATACAATAAATTGCATCCTTATATTCTTTGCAATATGCCATAAAAGCTGCATCTACCGCTTCCTTAAGAGTCGCAAGACCATCTGTTACTTCAATTACATTTGCACCAAGAATCTTCATACGAGCCACATTTGGTGCCTGCTTTTTTATATCCACAGCTCCCATATAAATATCGCATTCTAACCCAAAGTACGCTGCTGCTGTTGCAAGGGCAACTCCGTGCTGACCGGCACCTGTCTCTGCAATCACTTTTTTCTTTCCCATGTATTTTGCAAGCAGACCTTCTCCCATACAGTGATTCAGTTTATGCGCTCCCGTGTGGTTCAAATCCTCTCGTTTTACATAGATCTGCACACCATTCCCAATGCTATCAGACAAACGCTCTAAATGAGAAATTGGTGTCGGACGTCCTTGAAACTCCTTTCGGATGCGACGCAACTCACTGATAAACTTACTGGATTTACATATTGTGTTATATGCTTCAGTAATTTCATCCATTGCGGCCTGCAATTCCGGTGGAATATAAGAGCCACCATACCTGCCGAAGAATCCGTCCTTTGTAGGATAATTTTTAAAATAGGTATCAAAGTCAATATTGTTATAAATCATAATTCGTTCCTCCATTCAGTTCATGCTGAGTCTGTATTATTAAGTCCTTCCATTTCCTTTTTTCTCTGTTCCTTTCGACGCCAACGGCGCCACCATCGCTTCGTAAGAACCATACAAGCACCTCCTACACCTCATTCTTTGAATTATATTTACTGTCAAAGAAATAAAAAACGCCCCTGACAGAAATATACATTTCCATCAAGGACGAATAGAAACACAAATAAAAGTGTCGCATTATCCGCGGTGCCACCTTGAATTCACTGCAATCGTAAGAGCACTGTGCTCTTAGCAGGATACCAACATATCCCCGGCAAGTTACGTCTGCCTACAACGTCGCAGAATACTAGGTGAATAATTTGCGTAAGCACAAACATCACTTTTGACTGCGCCCTCAGCGGTCCATTTGACAACTTGTTTCTTACCCGACTCTCAGCAACACGGGTTCTCTGTATAGGCATCATTGCCGTTATCTCCGCCTCAACGGTTTGAATTATTAAATTTGTTCTTTATTATACTCTTAAGATAGCATTTGTCAACTGTTTTCTGCCCTACGACCTTAAAACTACTTTTGCAGTTACTTTTGCACCTTCCTTTGCAACAGTTTTCGCGGTCTCTTTCGCAGTTTCCTTAGCCGCTTTTTTCGCTGTATATTTAGCTGTGTTCTTTGCAGTTTTCCTACCGATTTTCTTCCCTGACTGCACCTTTTTAATCTTCTTCGCCTGAGCTTTGGCTGCCTGTGAACGGTATAACCTTCTGCCTGCATCTGTGGCACTTTCAACTGGAGCTGATAATGTCTTTGCCACCATATAGGATTCATACACTTCGTTGCCACCGTCCATCTGGTCTAAGACTGTCATTGCTCCCACAGAGGCTACGGTGCTGGCTGTACTGTTTTTCTTACCGACAGCCTTTTTGCTATCCTGCTTTGATTTCTGCATACGGGCATACACACCGTTTTCCTTTTGCATGGAATTTCTGATTTCTTCCTTTGCATCAGGCTTACCCTTCATAGCTGTCTTTTTACTGTCTGCCTTATGATCCCTGTCAGCACCAGCTATCTTAGGACCTTTTTCCACCACAAGGACATTTCTGCCCTTTATTTTTGCCTCCGGCTTCTGTTTTACGTGCAGCTTTGTCTTCTCTTTGGTATGAATGACCATAGGCTTGTCATCCACCTTTTTAATATTCAACTTCTCTCACCTGCCTCCTAAAAAAGAGCAAAAAAATAGCACCTAAACCATTGGCTTAGATGCTGTCATTGCTACCTTCATTTTGTTTTTCTTCTCTGTTAATTTCCTTTTCCAAACGCTTCAAAAGTTTGTTTTTTCTCCTATGGTAATAGTCATAAAGCTCTCCTGCTGGAATCCATATCTGTGCTTCTTCCACCTTGTCAAAAACATAAGACATAATCTCTGCTTCCTCTTTCTTACCCGGTATCTTACCGGATTCTAAGTAGCTCTTACGATATGCTTCATAAAACCATTCTGCAATCTTTGTTTTCTGTCTTTCCTTTAATGCCGAAAACTTCTTATCCATCTGGAGCAGTCTGCCATCAACCATTTGGTGATTCTTCCCTGACATACTACAACTTGTCTCTTTCTATCAGATTTTCAATTTCTTCCGCAAACTGACACTCTTTCAAATCAATACTCTTATCAAGTTTCGCAATGTGTGAATATTTATCGTCTGTATAATGCTTTGATATTACAGCAAATACCTTATAGGTAGGACATTTTAATCATATGCTGATACGCCGGATTTTATACGGTTTATACGCATATCAGGCACAAGGTTCTATTTTTTATCTCCTACAATATTACCTCAAAATTATTCATTGTCAACGACATTTTTGCTTTTTTCTAAGGCAATTTTTTCATGCAGGTTCGTGTTGTACAGATTATATAAATCCGTTCCCTTTTCAATGGTATTGTCAAAAGGATTTACCACATTGCCACACTTCATAAGTCCCATACCACTCTGGGTATTGGTTACAAAGCGTAACTGTGCCTCTGATACGCCGATAACCTCTGCCATTTTGGAGCTGTCTGTGTTTGCCTGCTTTAAGAGAGCTAAAAACTCAGAATTGGCAAGCATGGTTGTCGCTGTATAGTTCTGCAAAAGATCGACGACATTCTGAGTGATTCCTGTGCATAATCCCCCTTGCTTACGCACTTTTTTCCAGAGCTGCTGCAAATATTTTGCAGAGTATTCCGAATTAAGAAGCACATGGAACTCGTCAATATAGAGCCATGTTGCGACACCTCTCTTACCGTTTGCAATGATACGGTTCTGAATACTCTCCATCATTACAAGCATTGTGATAGGACTAAGCTCCGTACCCAAGTCACGGATACCATAGACCGTAAAACGGTTATCCACATCCACATTCGTCTGATGATTGAAGATGTTAAGGGAACCATTGACAAAAAGCTCTAAGGAAAGTGCAATGTCTTTTGCTTCCTCCTCCGGCTGGTTCATCAAAATATCATAGAAGTCTGACATCACAGGTACATATTTCTCCCTGCTTCGTGCAATCTCAATATACAGCTTTCTGATACAACGGTCAATGATAGACTTCTGACGGGAATTAAGACTCTCACCCATACATTGCTCACAAAGACCGAGCATAAACTCACCCTTTTCACGAATCATGCCTTTACTGTCGTTTAAGTCAAGACTCCAGACATCCATATCAAGAGGGTTCACATAGTTGTCCATATAGGTTGACATATTTACTACTGTTCCGCCATAGGTATGGGCAATGTCAAAATATTCATTCATTGGATCGATAATGATGATTTCATCATCTGTACCAAGAAAGACATTTCCCATTTCCATTTTACAGAAGAAGGATTTTCCACTACCCGGAACACCAAATACAAACCCGTTACCGTTAATCAGCTTCTTACGATTGCCGATGTTGATATTCTTCGATACCTGATTGATACCGTAATAACAGCCGGTTCCGTCATTAAGTTCCTGCACATTAAAAGGCATCAAAACAGCAAGGCTCTGTGTCAGCATAGTACGCATGGTTTCCACCTGTCTTACGCCGATAGGGAGTGCTGTGTTTAATGCCTCTCTCTGTTTGAGGTAATGCTCCTCAATGGTTACGGAATTTCTCTTACCGATTGTTTCCACAGTCTCTGTCATACTCTCTAATTCTTCTTTGGAATCTGCCATAAGAATAATCGTTACCGCCACATAGTAAAGGCACTGGTCATTCTCACGCACATCGTCCATGATCTCCTCGATTTCCTTTTTCTCAATCCTCTTGTTATAGGAGATTTCCGAAGAAAAATCGTTGTTCTTGTTTCTTACCCTCTGCTGCTTGATAATATCCGACTCAATACCAAGATATTTCTTCTGAAGAATTTTGGTTGTCATATCCTTTGGAATCGGCACTACATCAATACTTGTAATGGAGTGTACCGGAAGGGAAGTAATCTCATTTAAGAATCGGTCAGACAAGCTGGACGGATATTTCTTAATAAACAATGCCCTGCAATATTTGTTATCATCCTTAAAATAGTCAGGATAAAACTGCATCATCTTATTGCACAAATCATTACGGAAGTCTGCCCCAACCTTTCGTGCTTCCTTTATATCAAAGTCAAAGCTACCCTCCTCTCCTAAATGGTAGAAGTCATGAAGTACCTTGATACGCTCATTGCCGGAAAGTGACACAATCTCTGCTCCCAGCTCATTAAATTCCTTATGGAGCGTTGCCTCAATGGTTGCAAACTGTGCCTTTGCCTCCTCAAAGTTCTTTCGCTCAATGGTAATGGTTAAATAACGCTCCTGCTCAATGCCCTGTCTGCCCTCATGGATTTTCTTTTCCATAATCTTGTTATAGATTCTTCGGAAAACATTAAAGGCATCTTTTTTCTCCTGCAAAAAGACATATTCCCTTACCTTTTGCATATCCTTATTTTTGTTGTTAATGGTAATCTTAAAGCAGACATCAAGAGAGTTTAAGAACTTACAGTATCTCTCAAAAATATCAATCTGCTCTACTTCATTGGTGGTTATATAATTTATATCCTGAAAACGATAGCACTTCGAGAAACGGTTTCTTGCCACTTCAAAGATACCGTTTTCAGCCACCTTCATAATCTCAATCGTTTCCTGTATGGATTTAGGTGCTTTATACAAAGGTTCACTTGCTTTTTTCAGCTCCTTAAATCCGTCTGTAAATAAACCCAAATTTGACCTCACTTTCCGCAGCCGGACAATCCCGGCCGCTTAAACCAGAATTGCCCAACCGTGAAAGATTGGTATATTCTTATTTCCTGCTACTTTGTTACCTACTGTCTTGCCTTGTAAATAACCACACCGATTAACATATTCTTCGTTTTCTTCTTCATAGCCTCAAACTCCTCCTGATTTCCTTTTGTTTTCGTGGCTTCCTTCCCCTTTTTCTTTTTATTCGTTTTGCTCTTTAGCATTTCTGCCTGCTGGCACTCTTTTATGACTGTTTCCCCCTCTGTGGAAACATAAGTCAGCGGGTGGTTTGCAAACATCATACGAATCTTTCTTCCCATAACCTCATAAAAGCTCATACCGTTAAAAGAATAGAACCCTCCAAGTGCAATCGGTGTTACCACCGGAATTGCCACATACACACTCGGTGTCAATCCAATATAAGGGTACAAAAGAAGGACAATGCCACCGCCTGCAACTACCGAAGCTATGGAAAAAATAAGCTGCTTTGCTGTAAGTCCCATAACAACAGACTCCTTGTAACGGTCAATGTCCTTGTTAATCTCAATTACCAAATTTCTCATTCCTATCTGCTTTTTTCTTTTTCCTGCTCTTTGCCTGTGACACCGATGCTATGCTCATAGGCTGCCATCTGTTCCGGACACAGTTCACGAAGCTTATCCACATTGAACAGATAAAGAGGATATTCACAATATCCGCTTCTGCCTGTAAGTCCCGTAAACTCACCTAAATCATTGTCACGAATGAAATTCTCTACATTGGAAAGGTTATTTGTATCCAAATATCCACAATAATTCGGTGCTGGAGCATCTATATTGACAGTTACATCCCCAAAGGGTTCGGGATACCCATCCTCATTGGTAATTAAACCGATAAAGATACATCCATTCGGATAAATCTGAATATCAAGTTCGACCTCATTTTCTCCTGTATATTCCGAATGGTATATCAGACAATTCTTCTGCTCCGTATCTTTTTCCATTTCTTCTTTGCGCATCTGCTCTTTACTCTCCTTTGCTTTATAAGTTGAACCCATGCCCTTCATCAGTTCTGCAAACTGGCAGATATGATAAAGCTGACTGCCTACTTCCGTGTGGTACTCATCAATATATCTGCAAGTACGCTCCTCTGTTTTGCCCTGTGAATCCGTAATGATAATCTTTTCCCCATCTGCAATACGGAAAAGCTCATTGTAATGCTCATCAATGAAACGGATACCCTTTTCGGCATTGTGAAGGTGCTGATCCAGCCACTTCGTCACATAGCAGTAACAGTAAAAGTTATAATCTCCCAATGTAGGATTGCATCGTATCAGAAATGAATGATTACCCGAATCTGCACGAAATCCATATTCCGTGCAGTAGTTCCCCTCAAAGGAACTTTCCGGATACTTCCCTGCAAATTTCCACATACCGGAACAATTCTGCAAAAGTCCGTATTCGTCAGAACGAAGGGCATTGCTAACATCATCAAGTTCTTTCTTAAACTCCGCCGTCTTATACTCTTTTCTATGGTCATTCCATGACGTAAAAAAGCCATTTCCTGATCTGTCAAAATCGCCTCTCAAATGACCGATACACCCGGTCTGTCCAAGTAATTGCATACTCTGCGTATAGGTGTATTGTCTTTCTGCTTCTGTTAATGGTCTGATTTCCATTCTGCTACCTCCTACAATCCAAGTGCCTTACTTGTCAATGACTGAGCCCCTTTGACACTTCCCACAGTAAGTGCAATCGTAAATGTCATTTCACACAGATAAATGAGTGTCTGTGCCCAATCCGCATAGTTGCCTGTAAAGGACGGTAAGCCTGCATTGATAAAGGCGTTACACACCACAATCGCCAGATCCATTGTGACCGCTTCAAAGCATACGGATAAGAAATATTTACAATAGGTTACAACTGTATGGCTCACGGTTCTGTTTCCGCCCATTGTTGAAAATGCAATAGCTCCCATCGGAACGATAACAAGGAGCTTTAAGAATCTAAAGTACACATTGTAAATCATAAAGAAACCACAGATAATGATGATTACGGATAAGAGAGCTGCCAAAATCAGCATGATCAGACTCTCTCCAAATCCGAGATTCTTAATAATATCTGCCTGTGTACTGTTAATGGTTAGTGTGGTGGTTGTTCCTGCTGTAAGGGCATTTACAAGGTTTCCTATGGTTGTAAAAAATGCCTTCATAATCGTGACACAGTTTGCCACAAACCACTCCGCAAGTGCCAGTCTTAGCAACATTCGTATGTATCATATAACCTTTCCCTCATTGCGGTCCTACCATATAAACGCTTTTGTAGCCCTTTTAACTGTGAAAAATGTGTAAAAGAGCACTCACATATTGCTATTTTATCATGCATTTTTCTAATATGCAAGGTTTCTCCTGGTTAATACTTATAATATTCGCACTTTATTATGTTTTTTATTGTTTTTTTCAAAAATATCTGACAAATATGATTTTATCCCTTTGCCCCTATTTATTTTATAAGAACATTTTAATATCAATATAAAATTAGCTTGACATTTAATGTAAAGGAAACTATACTTTATATGTAAAGTAAACGTTACATTAAGAAGCTGAGGTTCCTATGAAAAATCGGATTCAAGAATTAAGAAAAGCCGGAAGAATCCGGCAGGAAGATTTGGCGGAGGCAGTAGGCGTTACAAGACAGACCATTATATCCTTAGAAAACGGAAAGTATAATGCCTCTCTAATGCTGGCTCATAAAATTGCCAAATATTTTCACACTACCATTGAAGAAATATTTTTATTTGAAGAGGAGGACTGACTATGTGGTTAAATCATCTGTTTACCGACGCCCCTATTGATTTTAAAAAACGCTGCAAAACTAGAATATGGGTGGGAAGCTTTGTGATTGTGCTTGGCCTTATTGCAATACTGATAACTATATTTGCCGGAGGAAGGCTGCCTGTTATGTATTTGGAGCCAGGGGCCAGACAGTTTCTGTCCAGCTTTTATTCCTCTACCGGCTTTGCGCTTATAGGAGTGGGAATCATTTTAATTTGGAAAAATATTCGTTTCTTACAATCTCCTGGTTTAAGAAAAAAACAGGAAACAGCAGAAACAGACGAACGCAACCGTCTTTTAGGTCTGAGATGCTGGGCATACAGCGGATATACTATGTTTTTACTCCTTTACCTAGGCGTTTTAGCCTCCGGCTTTATCAGCCTTCTTGTGCTGAAGGTATTGTGCGTAATCGCCGCTGTTTACGGACTGCTGCTTTTGATTTTCCGCCTCCTTTTACAAAGAGCCATGTAGACTAAAGATTCCAATGTGCACAGATTCAGTTACTGTTTAAATCACAAATTGAACTGTGCACATGGCAAGGAATAATACCATCCCAATATTTAAAAATACAGCCAGATATTTTTCTCCCCAGGAGATTTTTTCCATAGCAGGGTACAAGTGAATTCTTTTTCTGATGCAAATAGCTAAAATTACACCTGCCACAGCCAGCACAATAAGGGCTAAGCCATATAGCATAAGCATAGTGAGAGGCAGCCAATTTGCAGCCAGATATTCCATCATCATTTCCGGGTTATCTTCTGTAATTTGCAGAAGACTTTGGTAATCCATTGCCTTTATCAGGTTTCCTGCAATCATAGAACTCATAAAATTAATTATCATATGAAGCCCTATGGTGTATTTTATTTTTCCGGTTCTGATGTAAATATAGGCGAAAATCATTCCCAGACCGCAGGCGTAGAAAAACTGATAAAAGTTTCCATGTATCAGGCCAAACATAACCCCTGACACTAATATAGCCGTCCAATCCCCATACTGGATAATTCTGTCTATTAACAGCTTTCTGAACATCAGTTCCTCCATAATAGGGGCCGCCACTACAGTAAAAGCTCCTAAGGTCAGCAGATTAGATTCTGAAATCAGCTGAAACACCAGATTTTCTTCTGTCTCCCCCGCCGCCTGGCCTAATATATTCATCAGCCGGCTGCCCACAAAGTTTCCAGCCTCCATTACAGAAATGGAAATAATCATACAGACAATTAATTGGCCAGGGCCCCAAACCTCCGCCTGATTATTTTTTCTGTACTCATCCATTCTTCCCGGCACTCTTTTCACCAAAATCCAGTACAGGGGAAATCCTGCGCCGTACATACACGCCATGGAGATAGCCACCTTTATATCCTGGCCTAAAGACAGATTTTTTCCTCCTGCCAAAAAAATGGCCAGCACAACAATAAACTGGACTCCCATTGCCGCCGCTAAAAATATAAAGTACGCCCCGCCTATTCTGGAAAATATTTTTCTCGCTTTTTTTCTGTCATCCATACATGTGCTCTCCTCAAGGCTTAAAAACGCAGGCCGCCGCCCGGTAAAACACCTGGACGGCAGCCTGCCTTAATTTTATTTTATGCTTCCATCTTGTCTACTTTAGCTGCTCTGGCTTCTACTTCTTTTTTCTGTACATCGCCGGGAGCCTGCTCGTAACGGCTGAATTCATATTCATATACGCCGATTCCGCCTGTCATGGAACGCAGGTCTGTATTGTAGCCAAATAACTCGGACATTGGCACGTCGGCCTCAATAGTCTGTTTGCCGTGATGATTGGAATTCATTCCCAGAACACGTCCTCTTCTTCTGTTTAAATCCCCCATAACATCTCCCGTAAACTTATCTGGAACAGTTACCTTTACAGAGGCGATAGGCTCTAAAAGTACTGGATTTGCTTCCATAAATCCTTTTTTGAAAGCCATGGTGGCAGCCATTTTAAAAGCCATTTCAGAGGAATCTACAGGATGATATGAGCCGTCTACTAATGTAGCCTTTAAGCCAACCACCGGATATGCAGCCAGCGGGCCCTTTAATACGCATTCCTGGATTCCCTTTTCCACTGCAGGGAAGTAGTTCTTAGGTACAGCTCCTCCAAATACTCTTTCCTCAAAAACATATGGGGTTTCCAGATCGCCGGAAGGCTCAAATTCCATTTTAACGTCTCCGTACTGTCCATGACCGCCGGACTGTTTTTTGTATTTGCCCTGAACCTCCACTTTCTTTCTCAATGTTTCCCTGAAAGCAAATTTAGGCTTGCTCAGCTCAATCTCTACTTTATAACGTCCCAGCAGCTTGCTTACAACAACCTCCAGCTGCTGATCGCCGATTCCATAGAGAAGAAGCTGTCTGTTTTCTTTATCGTTTACTGCTCTTAAAGTCAAATCCTCTTCCATCAGCTTAGCCAAAGCGCTGGAAACCTTATCGTCGTCTCCCTTATTTACAGTTTTATATCTCATGTAGGTATAAGGTGTGGAAATCTCCGGCTTATGGTACATAATAGGAGCTGTGCGGACTGCAATAGTATCTCCTGTCTGAGTCACAGTCAGCTTTGCAACTGCTCCAATGTCTCCTGCTTTCAGCTCAGGAACCTCAATAACGTCCTTTCCTCTTAACAGGTAAAGCTTTGCAACCTTCTCCTCCGCGTCCTTATTTACATTGTAAATTGTAGTGTCAGGCTTTAATGTACCTGTACAAATCTTCATAAGAGAATACTTTCCAATAAACGGATCTACTACTGTCTTAAATACTCTGGCAGAAAGAGATACGTCGTCGTTATATTTTGCAGTAAAGCGCTCTCCTGTGGAAACGTCCACGCCTACGCACTCATATTTATCTGGCGACGGGAAGTACTTGTCAATAGCCTGAAGAAGAACCCTAAAGCCCTGGCAGTTGATGCCGGAACCCATCATAACAGGCACAATAGTGCCGTCTATAACGTGGGTGCGCAGTGCATTGGAAATTTCCTCCTGGGTAAACTCTTCCCCTGAGAAATATCTTTCCATATATTCCTCGCTTGTCTCAGCCACAGCCTCGATTAAGGCGTCTCTTGCGATGCTTAAATGCTTTTCTACATAATCCGGAATCGGGCACTCTTCATAATCGCTTAAATTTGTAAAACGGCGTCCTGCCATTTTTACTACGTTGACAAAACCTACAAACTTTTCATTTTCACGAATAGGCAGCTGGAATGGAGCGATCTTTCTGCCGAACTGCTTTTCCAGCTTCAGCACCAGCTCCCGGTAGCTGGCATGGTCGTCGTCCATATTAGTAACAAAAATGATTCTGGGCAGTCTGTACTTGTCGCACAGCTCCCAGGCCTTCTCTGTTCCAACTTCAATACCTGCCTTACAGTTTACTACAATAATAGCTGCGTCAGCTACGCTGATCGCCTCCTCTACCTCTCCCACAAAATCAAAATAGCCGGGAGTATCTAAAAGGTTAATCTTAATCATTTCTTCCTCTCCCTGGAACTCCAGAGGGATCAGGGATGTAGAAATGGAAAACTGTCTTTTAATTTCTTCTTTATCATAGTCACTGATGGTATTTCCATCTGTTGTTTTTCCCATACGCTTTGTAACTCCTGTCAACAGCGCCATAGCTTCTGCCACAGTTGTCTTGCCGGCACCCCCGTGCCCTAATAAAACTACGTTGCGGATCTGCTTTGTACCATATGCATTCATAAAATATACCCTCCTGTACGTTCTTTTAGCCTATGATGATATTTTACTAAAAATGTCGGAAATTTACAAGTAAAACATGCAATTTATACAAAATTTTTTCGCTTTTCCATTTTTCTGCTCTGTATATTCCCTGTATATTCTTTGATTTATCCATCTTCTTTATTAATCAATAGTTTAAACTGTCAAACTTTAAAGTATTAAATCATTGACAACTTTCAAGGGATGGGATAAAATCAAGAATGTATTGATTCAGCAATTGTATTCAACATAAACCAACACAAAAGGAGTTACTAAATTATGATTATTATTATGAAGCCCAGCGCTTCCCAAAAGGATGTTCAGAATATTACACGTTTAATTGAATCTAAAGGTTTAACTGCCCACCTTTCAGAGGGAACTCAGGTTACGATTGTAGGCGTGGTAGGCGACAAAAGCCGCTTAGCAGGCATCAACCTGGAAATCTCCCAGGGCGTTGACAAGGTTGTGCCTGTAACTGAGTCCTACAAGCTGGTTAACAGGAAATTCCACCCTGAAAATTCCTCTGTTTCTGTAGGTTCTGCAGTGATAGGTCCTGACACCTTAACGATTATGGCAGGTCCATGTGCCATTGAAAGCCAGCAGCAGTTAATTGATACTGCTTTTGCCGTGAAAAAAGCAGGGGCCACCATTTTAAGAGGAGGGGCATATAAGCCGCGCACTTCCCCTTACTCCTTCCAGGGCCTAGAGGAAGAAGGGTTAAAATACATGATGGAGGCCAGACAGGCTACAGGTCTTTCTGTTGTGTGTGAAGTAACCAGTTTAAAGGCCATTGAGAAGGCTGTAAAATATGTGGATATGCTGCAGATAGGCGCCAGAAACATGCAGAATTTCGATCTTTTAAAGGAAGCCGGAAAATCAGGTCTTCCCGTGCTTTTAAAGCGAGGTCTGGCCGCTACTATTGATGAGTGGTTAAACGCCGCCGAGTATATTATTTCAGAGGGAAATGAAAATATTGTGCTGTGCGAGAGAGGTATCCGTACATATGAAACAGCTACAAGAAATACTTTAGACCTTAGCGCTGTGCCTGTGATCCGCAAAAAAAGCCATCTGCCTATTATTGTTGACCCAAGCCACGCCACAGGAGTCAGGGACTATGTGGAGCCTTTGGCAAAGGCTTCTATTGCAGCAGGCGCAGACGGATTAATGATCGAGGTTCATCCCTGCCCTGAGTGTGCCCTGTCCGACGGACCTCAGTCTCTTACTTTTGACGGCTTTGAGGCTCTCGCAGACCAGTTAAGGCCTTATGCTCAATTAGAAGGAAGGAAGTTTTAAATTATGGAAGCTGTAGTAGGCTTTATCGGCCTCGGCTTAATCGGAGGCTCTATTGCAAAGGGGTTAAAAAGAGCTCACCCTGAAATTAAAATTATGGCTTATATGCGCTCTTCCTCCCGCCTGGAAAAAGCCCACGAGGATGGCGTGGTGGATATTATTTTAGACGGTATTGACCGCCAGCTGTCACAATGCGATATGATTTTCCTGTGTACCCCTGTAGAGTTTAACGCCGGCTATTTAAAACAGCTGAAGCCTCTTTTAAAGCCCGGGGCCATTATTACAGACGTAGGCAGCACAAAAACCAGTATTCATCAGGCTGTCGCCAATCTGCAAATGGAGCGCTGCTTTGTTGGCGGACATCCTATGGCCGGCTCTGAAAAAACAGGATATGAAAATTCTACAGATCACCTTTTAGAAAACGCGTACTATATGATTACCCCGGCCTCTGAAGACAATCCTATGCACATTGAGCGGGTAAAGGCAATCGCTCAGGCCTTAGGCGCTATTCCCAAGGTAATCAGCTATGAGGAACACGACTTTGCAGTGGCCGCCATCAGCCATCTGCCTCATATTATTGCTTCCTCCCTGGTAAATCTGGTACAGGAAAAGGACAGCCCAGATGAAATTATGAAGCAGATTGCCGCCGGAGGTTTTAAGGATATTACCAGAATCGCCTCCGCCTCTCCTGAAATGTGGGAGCAGATCTGTATGACCAATACAGATAATATTATAAAGATTCTGGAGCAGTATATCTCCTCCTTATCACATGTGCTTTCTGATTTGAGGCAAAGAGACAGCCAGGCAGTTCACCGCCTGTTTCAGAATTCCAGGCAGTACAGAGATTCTATTTCTGACAGGACAAAGGGAGCCATTGAGCCAGAATACTCATTCTCCGTAGATATTGTAGACGAGGTAGGATCTATTTCCACACTGTCTGTTATTTTGGCCGCCAAAGGCATCAGTATAAAAAATATTGGCATCAATCACAGCAGAGAACATGGGGAGGGCGCTTTGCGCATTACCTTTTATGACGAAGGCTCCATGGAGGCTGCCTGGAATCAGCTTACCAGGTATAAATATGATTTAATGAAAATGTAAAGGAGATTTCCTATGAAATTTCAAAAATCTTCCCCTCTTAGAGGGGAAATTTCTATTCCCGGAGATAAATCCATTTCTCACAGAAGCGTTATGTTCGGGGCTATTGCTAAAGGAACTACTGAAATTACCGGTTTTCTTCAGGGAGCTGACTGTCTGTCCACAATTTCCTGTTTTCAGGCTATGGGCGTGTGTATCAGCAATGATAATGGAAAAATTACAGTAATGGGCAGAGGGCTCCGGGGACTGAAAAAGCCGGATTCTGTTTTAGACTGCGGAAACAGCGGCACCACCACCAGACTAATATCCGGAATCCTTTCTGCCCAAAGCTTTCATACAGTGCTTACAGGAGATGCTTCTATACAAAAACGGCCTATGAAGCGGATTATAGAGCCGCTTTCTCTTATGGGAGCTAAAATTTCCAGCATAAACGGCACCGGCTGCGCCCCTCTTTCCATTGAGGGCTGCCATTTAAAAGGGATTCATTACTCCTCTCCTGTAGCTTCCGCTCAGGTAAAATCAGCGATTTTGCTGGCCGGCCTTTACGCTGAGGGTGAAACAAAAGTAACGGAGCCCGCCCTTTCCCGCAATCACACAGAGCTGATGCTTTCCGGCTTTGGGGCAGATGTAAAAACAGAAAATACTACAGCTATTATAAAGCCTGCCAAAGAGCTTTACGGGCAGAAAATACAGGTTCCCGGAGATATTTCCTCAGCCGCCTTTTTCCTGGCTGCCGGACTTCTCATCCCCGGCTCTCAGATTTTAATTAAAAATGTGGGAATCAATCCCACCAGAGACGGCATTTTAAAGGTTTTCATAAAAATGGGAGGCAATATTCAGCTTTTAGACAAAAGAATAGTTTCAGGGGAGCCTGTGGCTGATATTCTGGTAACTGCCAGTTCTTTACACGGCACAGAAATCAGCGGTCCTGTGATTCCCACTTTAATTGACGAGCTTCCTGTTGCCGCTATGGCCGCCTGCTTTGCCGACGGAGTTACTGTTATAAAAGATGCGGCGGAGCTGAAAGTAAAAGAATCTAACAGAATTGAAGCCATGGTTGAGAATTTAAAGGCTATGGGAGCTGATGCAGAGGAAACAGAGGACGGCATGATTATAAAAGGGGGCAGACCCCTTCACGGCGCTGTAATTGACAGCCGCTTAGACCACCGAATCGCCATGACCTTTGCAGTAGCCGGCTTAATGGCAGACGGGGAAACAGAGATTCTTGGAGCAGACTGCGTAAATATTTCCTACCCTGAGTTTTATTCAGACCTAAATAAGCTGCACAGCTAAAAATAAAAATAGGGAACCATTATCCACAAAAATAGGGGAACCCCAAAAATCCCGTTGGCGAAATTTGGGGTTCCCCTATTTTTTTCTCTGTTCAGAACACTCAGCCGCCGGACATGGCTGCGTTTAAGGTTTCATTCATCTGTCTGGATAAAGTATTTCCGTAAATCTGGTCAATCAGGCTTTTTGCCTGGTTATACAAAGACTGCTTTGTGTCTGGATCAGCAGCAGCCATTTGATTAATCAGGGCCTGGGCCTGATCGGCAAGGCTGTGATCCTGGCGGTAATTGCCTACAGTGTAATTATCTGCCAGCAGTTCAGAATCATCTCTTCCAGGAAGGTAAGCGCTATTTCCCCCGGAAATTGTTTTCTGTCCTTCTTCCTTTCCAGGCTCAGGAAAGGAAGCTGCCTCCAGGCCTTCTACAAAGTGGCTCATAGCCTGTTTCCATATGGAAGCCGGATAAGTGGAGCCCCAAAGTGAGGATAAGGTTTTAGGCTGATCATATCCTACCCACACAGACATGGTGTAATATGGAGTCATTCCGCAGAACCATCCGTCCTTACTGTTGTTGGTAGTTCCCGTTTTTCCTGCCGCCTCTATATTGCCGCTCCATCCCATTCCCTTGGCTGTTCCTTTTTTCACTACGCCTTTCAGAATGTCTACCATCACTGCCGCTGTATTTTTCTCATATACCTGAGATTCTCCGCTGTTTTTGTAAACATCGATTCCGTTTCTGTCTAACATAGTCATAATACAGGTAGGATCTCTGTACATTCCGCCGTTGGCAAGGGCCGCATAAGCTCCCGCCATTTCTTCTGTAGTGGCGCCGTATGTAAATCCTCCCAGGGAAGAAGCCAGATAATAATCGTCAGGCACAATATTGTCAAATCTCATTTTTGTTAAATAAGACATACCAACCTGAGGCGTAATTTCGTTGTACAGCCACCATGCAACTCCATTTTTACTTTGCTCTACTGCCTGGCGCAAAGTCATAGTATTGCCTGGAAGCTTTGAAACGTCCGCTCCCTTTTTCTTTGCGTCGTCTACGTTAATATTTTTCACAGTAGACTGGGAGGTATAACCGTTTTCTAAAGCCGGAGCATATACAATAATAGGCTTTATAGAGCTTCCCGGCTGTCTGAAACTTTGGAAGGCTCTGTTAAGATTATAAGTGTCTGCCTCCTGAGTTCTGCCTCCTACAATGGCTACCACCTTGCCGCTGCTGTTGTCAATCACTGTAGCGGCCCCCTGAAGAGCATAAATGCCGTTATCAGCCACATTCTCATCAAAGGTTAAAACCTGATCAATAGTGCTTTGAAGGAAAGACTGCTTTTCCGGATCTAAGGATGTATAAATCTGGTATCCTCCTGTGTAAAGCTGATCTCTGGCCTGGCTGTAGGCCTGCTCGTATTTATCCTTGTATGCATTATATTCATCATAGGCGGTAAATCCGTACTGGAATTCAAATCCGTTATCTTTCATTAAATACCGGACTGCACAATCTATTGCATATGTAGTCTCATAATTTCTAAACTCATAATCTGCCTTTTCAATGACAATCTCTTCTGTTAAGGCTTCCTCGTAATCCTCATCTGTAATATATCCCAGGTCGTGCATATCCCCCAGAATCTTATTTCTTCTCTTTAACGCGTTTTCCGGATGTCTGTAGGGATTGTAGTATGTAGGCGAGTTGGGAATGGCGCAAAGGTATGCGATCTGGCTTAACGTCAGCTCTTTTGCCGTTTTTCCAAAGTATCCTTCAGCGGCGGCCTCCAAACCATAATAAGTATTTGCAAAGCTGATGTCATTTACATAGAATTCCATAATCTGCTTTTTAGAATACTTTTTTGTCATCTCCATGGCAATCAGGATTTCTTTCGCTTTTCTCTCTATAGATACTTCTCTTGTAAGAAATCTGTTTCTCACCAGCTGCTGTGTAATAGTGCTGGCCCCGTGAACCTCTTCCCCCTCTGTCCTGAAATAATTCAGACCTACTCTTATAATTCCCTTTAAATCAAAGCCTGAATTTTCCCAAAACGTTCTGTCCTCAATAGCAATAAAAGCATTGATTGCATCCTCCGGGATTTCCTCATATGGCAAGTAGGTAGAATCCTCATCTTTTGTCAGCTTGGCAATCACATCTCCCTGATTGTCATAAATATAGCTGGACTCCTGAAGGCGGAAGGTATCTAAATCACTTTCTGCCACAATCTCCACTGCCTGCTGGCTAAATTCCTCATATTTAGGATAAATCACCGTCACTCCTACCGCTATAGAAGCAATCAGCGCCAACACACATATAATGAATAATGACTGAAAGAAAAACCGGAACAGCTTAAACAGCGGCCTGAAAATAATCCGCAGATATTTAAACAGGATAATAAAAAATCTGGCCACTGGGTTTTGTCCTGTTGATTTTCGTTTTCCGGCCTTATTGTTTTCATCCCTTTCCGGGGCTTTTTGAGCTGTCAAAGAACTGTTCTCCTCTTTGCCTTCTTCCTGAATTTTGTCCTTCTCTGTATTCATCTTGTTCCCCTTTGTAAAATGAATTGCTTTTCTGCCTTACACTTTATCATATTTCTTACTATAGTTCAAATTGAATTTTCTTATTTCCATATATATTCAGAATTTTATCTATGAAATTTTAATTTCCAGTTGACAAACCAGATTTTCTGTATTAACATAATGGGCATAAATAAGAAAAACCGTTGAGAAAGAGAAGTAAGCTTTCAGATAACATGACAGAGAGCCGCTGCAGGTGGAAATGCGGTGTGGAATCGAAGGCTGAATGGACTTTTGAGGGCTGTCCTGAACCTGTTTTCAGTAAGTAGGGACTGACGGAAACCGCCACCGTTATCTGCGCGGCATATATGTTGGTATATGATAAAGTGGACTTACAGTCAATTTGAGTGGCACCGCGGATTATTATTCGTCTCAAGAAAGGATCGTCGATCTTTTCCTGAGGCGTTTTTTTGTCTCTTCTTTCAAAGTAAGTTCTTATACCACAGAATTTCTAATCAAGGAGGATTTTAATTATGAAAAAAGCAATGACAGCATTATTAGTAACAGCTATGGCAGCATCTATTTTGGCAGGCTGCGGAGGAAAACAGGCTTCTTCTGAAAGCTCAGAAGTTTCTTCTCAGACACAGGCTTCTGATACACAGGGTTCTTCAGAGGGCGATTCTTCATCTGAGGATCAGTCTCAGGAAGCAGCTTCCGGCTCCTACACAATTGGCATCGGACAGTTTGCAGTACACGGCTCCTTAGACAACTGCAGGGAGGGCTTTTTACAGGGTCTTGCAGAGGAAGGACTGATTGAAGGCCAGAACTTAACTGTTATATATGAAAATTCCCAGGCAGATCCCAGCATTGCGGCCCAGATTGCAAGCAATTTCGCGGCGCAGGATGTGGATTTAATGTGCGGAATCGCCACTCCTATTGCTCAGAATGAATATAATGTAGGCAGAAAAAATAATATTCCTGTTATTTATACAGCCATCACTGATCCGGTTGCCGCTGAACTGGCAAATGCAGACGGAACTCCAGTAGGCGAGGTTACAGGAACAAGCGATAAGCTGCCTGTAAAACAGCAGCTGGAAATGATCAGAGCCATTCTTCCAGAAGCAAAATCTATTGGAATTCTTTACACCACCAGCGAGGTAAATTCTCTTTCAACAATTGAAGAATATAAAACTTTAGCTCCTGAATATGGCTTTGAAATTGTAGAAGGCGGCGTGTCTGCCACCTCAGATATTCCTCTGGCAACTGACAGACTTTTAGAGAAGGTAGATTGTCTCAGCAACCTGACAGATAATACTGTAGTTTCTTCCCTTCCTTCTATTCTTAACAAGGCAAATAAAAAGAATATTCCTGTATTTGGAAGTGAAATCGAGCAGGTAAAAATCGGCTGTCTGGCAGCTATGGGACTGGATTATGTAGCCCTTGGAAATCAGACCGGAAAAATGGCTGCAAAGGTGCTGAAGGGTGAAGCTAAAGCCAGCGAAATGAATTATGAGACAATTACAGAAGCAGCCTTCTACGGCAATTCACAGGTAGCCGAGGACCTGGGAATTAGTCTTCCTGATGATTTAGTATCATCTGCAAAAGAAATGTTCAGCTCCATTGAAGCGGCTAATTAAGCTGAATAAAATATAATTATTTGGAGGCGTATCATGCAGATACTTCTAGGTATTTTAGAGGAAGGCCTGGTTTATGCCATTATGGCTCTGGGCGTATATATTACTTATAAAATTCTGGATTTTCCGGATTTGTCAGTGGACAGCACTTTTCCTTTGGGGGCCGCTTTGACGGCCACCCTGATTTTAGCCGACGTTCCACCTTTTGCCACTTTATTTTTATCATTTTTGGCAGGGGCGGCGGCAGGCTGCGTCACAGGCTTTATCCATGTAAAATTAAAGGTTCGGGATCTTCTTTCCGGAATTATCGTTATGACCGGCCTCTATTCTGTTAATTTAAGAATTGCCAGCGGACGGGCCAATCTTCCTATTTTCAGTAAGGATACTATTTTTGAAAATCAATGGCTGGCCTCTCTGCCTCAGTCTATCAGCCCATATATGATTGTAATTATTTTATTTGCAATTATTCTGGTCTGCAAAATTCTTTTAGATCTTTATTTAAAAACACGGTCCGGCTTTTTGTTAAGAGCTGTAGGCGACAATGATGTGATTGTAACATCCTTGGCTAAGGATAAGGGCATGGTGAAAATCGTAGGTCTGGCCATTGCCAACGGCTTTGCCGCATTGGCGGGATGTATTTACTGCCAGCACAAATCCGGATTTGAAATTTCCATGGGCACAGGCACTATGGTAATTGGATTGGCCAGCGTAATTATGGGAACACAGCTGTTTTCCCATATGACCTTTATAAAAGCTACCACAGCAGTGATTATTGGCTCCATCCTTTATAAGGCATGTATTTCTATTGCTATTTCTTTAGGGCTGGAGGCATTTGATCTGAAGCTGATTACTGCCATTCTCTTCCTGGTGATTCTTGTCATCAGCAATACCAGCAAAAGGAAGGTGAAAAACCATGCTTGAAATCAATCATATTGAAAAGTTTTATAATGCAGGAACTGTAAATGAAATGTGTTTATTTCACGATTTTTCTCTTACCATTGGAGATCACGAGTTTGTATCTGTAGTAGGCAGCAACGGTTCCGGAAAAACCTCTCTTTTAAATATTATCTGCGGCAGCATTCCCTTAGACGGCGGCCGTCTTGTAATGAACAATACAGATATTACAAAAATGCCTGAATATAAAAGGCAGAGAAAAATAGGACGCGTTTATCAGAACCCTGCTATGGGCACCTGCCCTGACATGACTATTTTGGAAAATATGTCCCTGGCAGATAATAAGGGAAAGCCTTTTAATTTGCTGCCAGGCACTAACAAACAGAGAATCGAGTTTTACAGAGATCAGCTTAGATCCTTAGGATTAGGACTGGAGGATAAACTCCACGTAAAGGTAGGCGTTTTGTCAGGAGGACAGCGTCAGGCTATGGCTCTTCTCATGTCCACTATGACGCCTATTGAATTTTTAATTTTAGATGAGCACACAGCCGCCCTAGATCCTAAAACAGCTGAAACTATTATGGAGCTTACTGACAAAATAGTAAAAGAAAAAAATCTGACAACCATTATGGTTACTCACAATTTAAGATACGCAGTAGAGTATGGAAACCGGCTTCTGATGATGCATCAGGGCCAGGCAATTATAGATAAAAAAGGACCGGAAAAAGCCGCTGTTCAAATCGACGATATTTTAGATATGTTTAATGAAATCAGTATAGAATGCGGAAACTAAAAAGGAAGACTTCTGTTTATTACTTTATTACGTGTAAGCAGAAGCCTTCCTTTTTCTATTCATATGTATATTTTAAAATATTCCTATATGCTCCAGGAGAATTTTCACTCCCAGACAGACTAGTATTATGCCTCCGGCCAGCTCTGCCTTAGACTCATAGCGGGCGCCGAAAACATTGCCTGTTTTTACTCCTGCTCCTGACAAAATACATGTGACAACTCCTATAAATGCCACTGCCGGGCCGATTTTCACATCCAAAAAGGCAAATGTAACTCCCACCGCCAAAGCGTCGATGCTGGTGGCCACAGCCAGCAGAAACATATCTCTCACTGCCAGGGAGGCATCCGGCCCATTTTCACATTCCTCTTCCGCCCCCAGGGCTTCCCTGATCATATTAATGCCAATAATCCCTAAAAGCACAAATGCAATCCAGTGATCAATAGCAGAAATCTGGTTTTTAAACTGGCTTCCCAAAAAGTATCCGGCTAAGGGCATCATGGCCTGAAAGCCGCCAAACCACAAGCCTACCACAGCCATTCTTTTTAAGCTCACTGTTTTCATAGCCAAACCTTTGCAGATAGATACGGCAAAGGCGTCCATAGAAAGCCCTACGGCCAAAACAAATAATGTGAAAATACTCATATCCTGTCTCCTGTCCTGTTTCAATATGGCTGGTTCAGCCGCATAAATAAGGTGCCGCCTTATAAGTGCAGCACCTTAAACATTAGTATAATTTATCACATTCTCTTATGTTTTTCAAGCTTTTTTGGCTATGCAGCCTTTTATCTGGCATCGATCATTTCCTTTGCCATTTGAATCATCTGATCTCCGCCTACAGAAGAATCCTCATAGGACAGCAGGCTATAATGGATTCCTCCGTCGTCCCAGGCAACAAACTGCATTGTTTTCTCCTGTTTTCCCTCTGGAATTCCGTAGCTGATAATTAATTTTCCTTCCTCCTGAAGCTTCAGCTCCTCCTCTGTAGGTTCATACTCTCCCTCTACAAATATATATTGGTTTTCATAATAATTAATATCCAGTCCTTTATAGTTTTCTGTTTTTACCAGCCCGGTATTTTCCTCCTCAGTCATAGGCTTTCCAATGGAGGCTGAAATTCTGGAACCGTCTTTTTCGTACTCTAAAGACAGCTCCTTTTCCGTTTGTATTACAGTTCCGTTTTCATCAAATCCGTTTACATCTAATAAAAATCCTTTTTGAAATTTATAGCCGTTTGAGAATTTTTCCACTGAATACGGCATAAATCCTAATTCCTTTTCCGAGGAAGCTACCTGGCTGTAGGCGGTGTAGGTAGGCTTGTCGTTTCTGTGGCTGGAGCCTAAGCCTACGATCTTTCCCGCTCCTAATACTCCAAATGCTGCAAACATACACATTGCCGCTGCCAGTACTGCTATTTTCTTTCTGCTGCTTAATTTCATAATTTTTTCCTTTCCTATGCCGGCTTTATCTTTAATTTCACATAAAGCCTTTTCCTCTTCCTCACGGGTCATCACTGCTTCCCCTGCTTTTCTTAACAGCGCTTCTCTTACTGCCTTGTCAAACTGTTCTTCTCTCATAGAAATCCTCCTTTTCCTGTCCCTCTAACAGCAGCCTTAAATTTCTTCTGGCAGCGTAAAGTCTGGATTTTACAGTTCCTTCCATACATCCTATGGCCTTGCTGATTTCCTTTGCAGTCATCTGATTAAAATAATAAAGCACAACTACTGTTCTCTGTTTTACCTCCAGCCGGGCCACTGCTTCATAAAGCAGTTTATTTTCCTCCTGGGTAAGAACCTGGTTTAAAATTTCTATTTCAGACGGCTGATTTTCTTTTGTCTCCCAGATTTCCTCTGCCGGCTGTTCTTTTCTCTGTTTTTTCAAATAGCGCCAGGCAGTTCTGGTCATAGTTTGAATCAGCCAGCTTTCAAACCGCTCTGCCTCCCTTAATTTTTTTCTGTAGATATAACATTTGACAAAGGTTTCCTGCAGAATATCTTCACTGTCAGTTTTGTTTCCGGAAAGCAGATAAGCCATCCGAAACACTTTTCCCTGATATTTGTGGTACAGCCAGGAAAATGCCTGTTCATCTCCCTGCTGCATCTGTCTGATTATTTTTATTTCTGTGTCGTCCATGGCAAATCTCCTTTCCTATTAGGTGCACCTGTATATAAGAGTCTTATGGCAGAAAAAAGGTTCATTTTTTCCGCAAAAAAATGAACCTTGCCTGTAAAGCTTTATATGTATTTTATGAAAAAAGGGGTTTTTTCACAATAAATTCATCTTCCATAATCAGCCAGCTGGCCCGAAACAGCTGCATCAGCTGCCAGTAACCGGCCCCTTTTAATCCATACTCCTGTACAAGGTCCATTTTGGCCTGCACAGACCTGGCGTCCTCAAACCACACCTCATGCAAAATCCCGTACTGCCAGTACTGAAAGTAGGGGGACAGCGCTTGAGAATCAAACTGTATAGGCACGCCGTACTGGATAGCCAGCTGCACTGCTTCTATATTTCCCATAATTCTGGCTTTTGTAGTTCCTCTTTCATAAGGCAGAGGCCAATCATAGCCATAATTGGGCATTCCCAAAATTATTTTTTCCGGTGGAATTTCAGTAAGCGCATATTCTAAAACACGGCGCACCATATAAGCAGGCGCCACGGCCATAGGCGCTCCGTATGTATATCCCCATTCATACGCCATAATAAAGACTTCATTTGCAGCCCCTCCTAAGGCCTTATAATCTACCCCCTGGTATAAAAGTCCCTGCTGGTCCCTGGAGGTTTTAGGCGGAAGGGCCACTGACACCTTGTACCCAAACACGTTCATTACCTCAGTCAGCTTTCTCACAAATCCAGTAAATTTATCTTTTTCCTCAGCCAGAATATACTCAAAGTCTACATTAATCCCTGCGTATCCTTTTTTCACCATTACGCTTCCCAGATGCCATATCAGCTGTTCCTGCAATTTTTCATTGTTCACCAGGCTGGAAATCAGCATATTATTAAAATGTCCGTCCTCCCCCAGAGAGGTTAAGGTTAATATGGGAAGCGCCTGATGGGCCCTTGCCTCCTCAATCATCCACTCATCATCTGCAAAAGGCGGCACTAATTCCCCCTGCTGAGTAAATCCGTAGGAAAAAACTGAGATTTCTGACAAATAAGGCAAGGTTTCCCTTAATACCCACGGGCTGATAAAAGGGTATGCATAACCTGATGATATTATTTCTTTTCTTTCTCTGTTCCTGTTTAATCTTATTACAAGCGCCTGTCCCACCGCCAGGCGGTAGGGATATACCAGCTGATTATCATAAATCAAATCAGACACATTTACCTGGAACCTGGCTGCGATCTCATCTATATTATCTCCTGTCTCCACTGTATAAATTTCCATAAGCCATCTCGTTTCCTGCTATTTACCCATATTATATGATGAAACGGCCAGGATATTTATGTTTTTTCCCGTAAAATCATAGACCTAATAATCTGCAGCCATAAGGCACGGCCGCCTCTCCTATGCCGCAGAGAAGCATAACTAAAATCGGGCTCCATTTTTTCCACCGCAGCAAAATAAAAGCAGTCAAAAATAAAACCACCTGGAATATTTGTATATGTTCTATGGAAATAGAAGCGCCTTCTCCGAAAAAAGCTGATTTTATAATTAAGATTCCCGCTGAAGCCACCATGGCCACTACAGCAGGTCTTAGACAAGAAAGAATACTTTGAAGCATTGTCAGATTTTTATATTTTACATACAGCCAGGCAATGAAAGATACTAAAATACAGGAAGGAAACACACAGCCTAAGGTGGCGTTTACAGCGCCTATGGGACCGGCCACTTTCAGCCCCACAAAGGTAGCCGCGTTAATTGCAATAGGACCTGGGGTCATCTGGGATATTGTAATCAGATTATTAAACTCTGCAGGCAGCAGCCACCCATTTCCCTCTACAACCTGCTGCTGAATAAAGGGCAGTGCTGCATATCCTCCCCCAAAGCTAAATAATCCGATTTGAAAAAAGCTGAGAAACAGCTGCAGATATATGTTCATCTTTCTGGCCTCCATTTTCCTGCGGCCAGGCGCAGGACGCCTATAAACCCGCACACTACAATAATCACCGCTGAATTTACACTGAAAAAGCAGGCAGCTATAAAGGCGGCGGCCATAATTAAATCTGAAAACCAGCTTTTTTCCTTTGCCACTGCCGCTCCCATATCTACTGTCACAGAGGCGATTACAGCCGCCACTCCCGCCTCCATTCCTTTTAACAGCAAAGCTACCAGTTCATTTGTGCGAAAGGCTTCATAGCACAGGGAAATCACTGACAGAATCACAAAGGGCGGCAGAACGGTGCCTAAAACCGCGACCAAAAGCCCTGGAAATCCGGCCAGCTTTATTCCCACTGCAATGGCCCCGTTTACAGCAATGGGCCCTGGAGCCGATTGGGCGATAGCCACAAAATCCAGCATCTCTTTTTCATCTATCCAGTGCAGCTCATCTACAAACTTTTGTTTCATTAAGGTAACTATTACATATCCGCCTCCAAATGTAAATGCACTTAAAGTTAATGTAGACCAAAACAGCTTGAAAAGCAGCTTTTTCCTTTCCATATGTCTTGCCTCCTGTTTCTAAAAGCCAACTGCCTGTATTGCCCAGGCTGCAAATGAAGCTCCCACAGCCACTGTTAAAAGGCCTCTGTTGCAGTAGGCCAAAATCACTGCCGCCGCGCAGCCGCCTGCTGAGGATAACCTGGAGCCTGTAGCGGAAAAAATAGCCGGAAAGGTCATTGCAGAAAGGACTACATAGGGCACATAATATAAAAATGATTTTACAAACACATTTTTTATTTTCTTTTTAAATATTACCATGGGAAGCATACGGATCACATATGTAGTTCCCGCCATAATGGCTACGCATATGAGAATATATTTTAAATTCATTCCTCTTCCTCCTTGGATGTTACGGGAAATAATAATGCTGCAATTCCGCTTACTGCTATTGTAATTATAATAATGCTCCAGCCTCCTGAAAGTATTTCAGGAAAAGGCAGGTATGTAAACATTACGCTGCAGACTACCGCCAATGCTGCTGCAAAAAATACAGATTTAGATTTTCTGGCGGCTGGAATCACTATGGCAATAAACATGCCGTATAAGGCGATTCCCAGGGCGGAGGAAACGCTTTCAGGCAGCAGGCTGGTTACAGCCCCGCCTACAAAGGTGCCTCCCGTCCAGCCTGCCACTGGCAGTAAAATAAGGCCGGCCATGTAGGAAGCCGTCACTGCCTTTGGTCTTTGAACTGCCACTGCGAAAATCTCATCCGTAATTCCAAAGGAAATTCCAAATCGCTTAGGGTAGGACATATTTTCTTCTACTTTCTGAGACAGGGACAAGGACATGAGAAAATACCGAATATTAATTACCAGCATACTGACAATCAGCTCCACATATGTCCCTCCGGCCAAAATCAGGTTTACGCCTGCAAACTGACCGGCGCTTGTTAAATTTGTCAGGGAAATCATTACTACTACCCACAGAGGAATCCCTGACAGCACTGCCATCATTCCAAATGCTGCTGATACGGAAAAATATCCCAGACAAATAGGAATTCCATGGCGCATTCCCTGTATAAACTCATCTTTTCTCATGGTACAATATCCTTCTTTCTCTTATCTGTCCACCCGGCCGGACCGTTCTCCGTGAGCCAGGCGTTCAGCCTCCTGTCTTGTAACCAGGTTAAAATCCCCGGGAATCGTATGCTTTAAAGCAGAAGCTGCCGCCGCAAATTCTAAAGCGTCTTTCATATTCTTCCCGTCTGCCAGACCGCAGATCAGTCCGGCTGCAAAGGCATCCCCGGCCCCTACTCTGTCTACAATGGGATGAATAGTATATTTGGAGGAACGGTAAAATTCTTTTGTTTTTCCGTCCATAATACATGCGGACCAGCCGTTGTGGGAAGCTGAATGGCTTTCTCTAAGAGTGCTGACTACATACTGAAATCCAAACTCTTCCACCATCTGTGAAAACATATGATGGTATCCCTCCAGCTCTAAATGACCTGTATTTACATCGCTGTGGCCAGGCTCAAATCCCAGCACCTTTTGGGCGTCCTCCTCATTTCCAATACAGACATCCACATATTTCATCAGGCCTGTCATTACTTTTTTAGCCTCCTCCTGGCTCCACAGCTTTTTCCTGTAATTTAAGTCTACGGAAACAGTGAGGCCCTGTTTCTTGGCGGCTTTCAGGGCCTCCTCTGCAAGGGCAGCTGCCTTAGGCCCTATGGCAGGGGTGATGCCTGTAAAATGGAACCAGTCTGCATCCTGGAAAATTTTCTCAAAATCAAACAGCCCAGGCTCTGCCAGAGCTATAGCAGAATCCTTCCTGTCATACACTACGTTTGAAGGCCGCATAGAGGTGCCGCTTTCTAAAAAGTAAATGCCCAGCCTGTCCCCTGACCTTGCAATATATTTTGTGCCTACCCCGTACTTTCTTAATGCCGCTACGGCGCACTGACCAATTGGGTTGTCAGGCACTGCTGTAATAAACTCTGTCTCATGTCCAAAGCCTGTGAGAGACACGGCCACATTGGCCTCTCCCCCTCCATAATTTACATCCAGCTGATCTGCCTGTATGAAACGCTGATGGGAAGGCGTGGAAAGCCTTAACATAATTTCTCCCATAGTTATAATTTTTGCCATTTTCGTTTCTCGCTTTCTCTATTTATACTTTTCATCATCAGGCAAATGGAAGGAGTGCCGCCAAACAACGGCTATCTTTAAAAGATCTCCATTATTTGAGACACTCCTCTGCCTGCTGTGAAGGCCCTTTAGGCCTTCGCCCGGCGCCTTTGGCCCTTCAGTCTTTACTGTCCTCTGGCATCCTTTACTGCTTTTACAAACTCCACAGCCTTATTTGTCACAGCTTGGTAATCTCCTGTTTTAGCTCCCTTAGTCAGGCTGCCTCCTGTGCCTACTGCGCACGCTCCTGCTTTAATCCATTTTTCTACATTATCTACGTCGACTCCCCCTGTAGGCATAAATTCTCCCTGTGGCAGAGGGCCTTTAAAGGAGCTGATAGCTCCGGGGCCTACTACATTGCCAGGGAAAATTTTAATAATATCGCAGCCTGCCTCCATTGCCAAAATCGCCTCTGTAGGAGTCATAACCCCGGGGAACACAGGCACTCTGTAGCGGTTGCACAGCTTAATCATATCCAGATTAAGCCCAGGGCTTACTACGTAGGAAGCCCCTGCTAAAATTACAAGTCTGGCTGTCTCAGCATCCAGCACCGTACCTGCTCCGATTACAATATCAGGGGTTTCTTTATATTTTTCCACCATAGCTTTAATAATATCCACAGCTCCAGGCACAGTCATAGTAATTTCAATGAAATGAATTCCTCCTGCAGCTACGGCGTCAATAATCTTCTCACCCTGCTCTTTGCTTTCTGCTCTCACTACTGCTACAATGCCCTCTTCCTTCATTCTGGCAATTATCTGTTCCTTTTTCATTTCAATCTTCTCCTTTCCTGAACCTGGGGGGCTGATTTTTCTTTAAGTATTATACCCACATACATTTATGGTATCATATCCTGACCCAATCTTCCACTTGTTTTATTTCGTCAATCTATTTTTTCTTTATAAAAAATAGTAACACTCGTGAAATACCTCGTGAACTATTTTTCATGTATCCCACGTAAGTGCCTAGAATACAGGCACTAAGTGCTCATAACAATAAAAAATAGTAACACTCGTGAAATACCTCGTGAACTATTTGCTACCCAAAGTTCGCCATAGCGAAGTTTGGGGTTCCCGTCCTTTTTATGGAACGAGGAACGAGTGAAATAAAAAGTCTGCGCCCTGGCCCACACCCACCGAAAGCTTTTCATTTAAAAGAAAAACCCTTTCCCCTGCCCTCGGCAGACAGAAAAGAGTTTTCTTCTTTACCATTGGTTTTACTCGTCCCAGTTGTGATAAACCGCCTGAACGTCGTCGTCCATATCTAACAGATCCAAGATTCTGTTGATCTTCTTTAAATCCTCTTCACTTGTCAGCTCCACCCATGTCTGAGGAATCATTGTTACGTCTGCCTCTGCCATTGGGATACCTGCAGCCTCTAAAGCTTCTCTCACTGCGCTGAACTCGTCTGGATCTGTAAGCACCTCGTAGCTGTCCTCTTCTTCTGAAAAGTCCTCGGCTCCTGCGTCTAAAGCCATCATCATCAACTCGTCCGGGTCCATGTCGCAGTCTTCCTTGGCAATAATAATCTGTCCTTTTTTATCAAACATATAAGAAACGCAGCCTGGCGTGCCTACATTTCCGCCGCCTTTTGTGAAAGCGCTTCTTACATTTGCCGCCGTACGGTTTTTATTGTCAGTAAGGGCGTCTACAATAATTGCCACCCCGTTTGGTCCATATCCTTCGTATGTAATTACCTCGTAATTTACAGAGTTGGCGTCCCCTGCAGCTTTTTTAATTCCACGGTCAATGGTATCGTTTGGCATGTTGTTGGCCTTCGCCTTAGCAATTACATCCCTAAGCTTGCTGTTGTTAGCTGGATCTGCTCCGCCTTCCTTTACAGCCACAGCGATCTCTCTTCCGATTACAGTAAAGATTTTTCCCTTTGCCGCATCATTTTTTTCTTTTTTATGCTTGATATTAGCAAACTTTGAATGTCCTGACATAAATAACTCTCCTTTTTCTATTTCTTCTGTTTCATCCTGCAAATACCTTCCAGGCAAAGCTGCCTGGCAAAATACATCTTATGTATTCTATCATCAAATTTTCTCTGTGACAAGTAGGAGTTTCTACCCTACCGCCAGGTTTCTCAGCCATTTTTTCTGCCTGTACCGCCAGTAGCCGATAATCAGCTTATATATTTCCTCTGACAAGACCATTGCATACACAATATAAATTGGCTGCTTTAAGAATAATCCCCCTAAAAATGCCATTGGGATTCCAATAAGCCACACTCCGGAAATATCTATAAACAGGCACATTCTGGTATCCCCGCCGCTTCTTAACACTCCTACAATATTTACATAATTAAACATCTTAAACGGCATGTAGCAGGCAAATACAATTAAGCATCTGCTTACATTTTCAGCTACGTGAATCGGTATATTGTCCCCGTACAGTCCAATAATGTTCCACCTGAGGAGAATACAGAATACTGCTCCTATGCCTGTAACTATAAATTGGAGAATGAAAAAATAAACGGCATATTTTTCCGCCCGCTTCAGCTTTCCAGCCCCCATTTCATTGCCCAGAATTACTGCAGTAGCCGCGCTAAGGCCCTGGAACAGCACTGTCACCAGATCCTGTATGGTGGTGGCGATGGTAATGGCCGCCACCGCGTCGTCCCCCATTCTGCCATAAGCCATAGAATAAATAGTTGTTCCCAGGCCCCACACAAATTCATTGGCAATTACAGGGGAGGCTGTAATGAAAAACAGCTTTAAAAATTGTCCGGAATATCCAAACATATCCTTTAACCGGCAGGCTAAGGGAGATTTTCCCACATACACTACGCATATAATCAAAAAGCATTCCAGCATTCTGGCTATTAATGTTGCAAGAGCCGCTCCCTGAACGCCTAAAGCCGGAGCCCCCAACTTTCCGAAAATCAATATGTAGTTAAAAATAATATTTGTGGCAATGGCCACGCAGCTGATGACAACAGGGGCTTTTACCTGATTTACCGCCCTCAGCATGGCCACATATGTATTTGTCACGGCAATAAACGGATATGTTAAACATGCCACCAGTAAATAAGAGCTTCCCACTGCAATGCTGGACTCACTGGCTGTGAAAATGCGCATCACATGCTGAGGACAGACTCTGGCAGGAATCAGAAAGGCTAGGGCTGAAATAACGGCTAAGGTAAGGGCCAGCCCTAATACCTTTCTAATATTTTTAATGTCCTTATTGCCAAAATACTGAGCGGCCAAAATTCCGGAACCGCTGACTATTCCAAATACCAGCAGGGAAAACACGAAAAATACTTTATTTGCCAAACCTACGGCGGCGATAGCTGTAGAGCCCAGACTTCCAATCATCAAGTTGTCCACTAAATTTACTACTGTATTTAAAAGTCCCTGTATGGCCACCGGTATAGCAATCATTACTGTTTTCTTTAAAAAGCGTCTGTCCCCCAGCATGGCCCTTGTATCTGCTGCAATTTTACTCATAAGTCACCTTTTCATTTTTCTGTTTTTACAGCCTTCACCAGACTGACCATTTTATTTTCCATTTTCAAAATTCTGAAGGAATATCCGCCGTATTCTGCACAAGGCCTTTCATCCTCCCCTGGTATTCTCCCCAGCAGAGAAATTAAAAAGCCGTTTACTGTATCATACTCTTCCTCCCCCTCCTCTGAAAGGGTTGTCTTTAAGGCGGCTTCCACCTGATCTAAGGGGGCCATGCCTTTGATTATGAATGTGCCGTCCCCATTTTCCCGGATGTACTCCTCTTCCTCGTCATACTCGTCCAGAATATTGCCTACAATCTCCTCTAAAATGTCCTCCATAGTAATGATGCCGGAGGTTTGTCCGTATTCGTCCACCACAATTTCCATATGAATTTTTTCCGCCTGCATCTCCTGAAATAAATCGCTGACGTTTCTGCTTTCAGGTATAAAATGAGCCAGCCTTAAAAGTCCTTCAATATCTTCTATGGCTGTTTCCTCATACACCTGTTTCTCTCTGTACACCATAGCGTCCCGCATGTGGAGAATTCCTATAATATCGTCTATATCCTCTCTGTATACAGGAAAACGGGAGTTATTTCCCTCCTCCAGAATAAAATGCGCCGCCTGGCCCAAGGTCATTTTGCCGTCCAGGGCCACCACATTTGTCCTGTGGGTCATAATTTCCTCTGCCTTTTTATCATCCAGCTGGAAAATATTGGTGATCATTTCCGCCTCGCTGGCCTCTAAAACACCTTGCTCATGTCCTTCATTTACCATAGACATAATTTCTTTTTCTGTTACATTGTCCTGGTCTGCAGGTTTATCTATTCCCAACACCTTTAAAAATACCCAGGAAATGCCCATAGCGGCGCTGGTAAAGGGAAACAGTACTGTTTCCACCGCCTTAACCACAGGCAAAAGGGCCCTGCTCCACCCCTCCGGGTGCTCTGCCGCCCATCTTTTTGGAATAACAGTTCCCAGACTGACAAAAAGTATAATAGCCGCCGCCCCTCTTAGAAGAACTTTCCAGGAAGGCAGGGAGCCAAAAATCAGCCCTCCAAATATGTAAGCCCCTGTTGCAACATAAAGAATTGCAGTATATGTCTGTATTGTATGGACAAACCTGCCTGGTCTGTTCACTATGGAAAGCAAATCCTTTTCTTTTCTGCTTCCCTTTTCTGCTTCCTCCTCTAAGGCCTCCTCGTCTACATTCTGAATTGCCGAGCCAAAGCCGTATAAGGCTGCCTCCAGCAAAAGAGCGCAAAACACTGCTCCTATTCTCCACCCCGAATAATCGCCGTCCATAATTTTTTCTTCTCCTTTGTATCCCATCCGTTTTTCCACAGACTGAAAGAGGGCGCCGCGCAATGCCTAAACCTGTAAACAAAAATGCTGCAACACCCTCTCTTAAAATTGTAAGTACCTATAGCAATATAACAGATTTGCCTTTTTTCGTCAATCCCTTGTAAATTCAGGCTTTTTTCGCTAAACTTTGCCTTTCCCCAGACTATGTATCAAGTTCCAGGCTGACCATCAGCGCATAGTCCACTTTTTCCTGAAGTTCTTCATCTATATGACATATTTTTTCTCTCAGCCTTTGCTTGTCAATAGTTCTCAGCTGCTCTAAAAGAATTACCGAGTCTTTGACCATGCCGCACTTTTTTGTATCCAGTTCCACATGAGTGGGCAGCTTTGCCTTATTCATTCTGGAGGTTATAGCTGCGCAGATTACTGTGGGGCTGTGTTTATTTCCAATGTCATTTTGTATAATAAGAACCGGCCTGACCCCACCCTGTTCAGAGCCAACTACAGGCCTTAAATCCGCATAATAAATATCACCTCGTCTGATTATCACAATCTCACACTCCGTCAATCGTTTTCCTGTCTTTAGTATTGCCTGCTTTCAGACAGCCTATTCCAGAAAAATGCGACTGGTTTCGCCATATTCTGACGTCCCTCTCCGCCTGGTTTTAAAACCGGCTGGAGAAAACGGCCTACTTCATCATATGACGTTTTCCTGTGGGATGTTATTCAGAAAAATAATCTTTACAATCTATAGCTTTCCCTTTTTTATAATACACTCTGGGCATCCGCTTTCCTACAGAACACAAAATTTCATAGTGAAAGCCTCCCCCTGATTCTGCCATTTCCTCAGCTGTAATCTCTTCCTCCCCGTCTCTTCCAAGCAAAGTCACTGTACTCCCCTCCCTGGCCTCAGGAATATGAGTTACATCCACCATCATCTGATCCATGCATACCCGCCCTAAAACCGGCGCTCTTTGTCCGCAGATTAACACCTGCCCCTTTCCTGATAAGCTTCTGGAATATCCGTCAGCATATCCAATGGGAATGGTGGCTACCCTGGTAGGTGCTTTTGCCACAAAGGCTCCTCCGTAGCTGACAGGGGTGCCCGGCTCTATAGTTTTTACATAAACTACATAGCTTTTCCAGCTCATAACCGGCTTTAGGGGAACCGCCTCCCTGTCCACCTGGTCAGAAGGGTACAAACCGTAAATAGAAATTCCCGCCCTGACTAAATCCATATGGGCCTGCTTTAAATCTATAATTCCCGCGCTGTTAGAACAATGCTTTATAGGAATATGTACGCCCAGGTTCTCCAGCATATTTACAAATGAAGTAAATTTTAAAAGCTGCTGCTGTGAACAGTTTTTGTCTGTCTCGTCAGCCCTGGAAAAATGAGTAAAAATCCCCTCTGTCTCCACAAAAGGCAGCTCCCATATTTTTTTTGCCGTTTCAGCTGATTCCAAGTCAGGTCTCATGCCGATTCTGCTCATTCCTGTATCTACAGCCAGGTGAATATATCCTGTTTTCTTTCTGGCCGCCCCATAGTGGGAAAACAGTTTCGCTTTATCATACTGGAACATGGCGATTCTGATTTCATTGTCCAGCACCTCATTATACCGGCTTTCTCCCACTACTCCCAGCACCAGAATATTTTTCTTTATGCCGTGTCTTCTTAAAATCAACGCCTCGTCCACAGTGGAAACTGCATACCCCTGAACATAAGAATCCATAACCCTAGCCGCCCACACTGCCCCGTGTCCGTAGCCGTCCGCCTTTACTACTCCCATTATTCCCGCTCCGGGAGACAAATGATCTCTCATGGCTTTCATATTGCTTTCTATGGCGTCCAGATCAATAGCGGCATACCCTCTGTCATATAACTGAATTCTTTTTTCTATATCCATATATTCCATTTTGCCTTCCTCCGCTGTCTGCCCTTATCTTTTATACATTTCTGCCACCTGTCCCAGACAATCAGCTATGTCGCCGGCTAAAACTCCGTACTGCCCTTTTTTTGCAGCTGCCTCCTGTCCTGCCAGTCCGTGTAAGTAAACCCCCAGCCGGGAGGCCTCTTCCTCCTCCATGCCCTGAGCTAGAAGAGCTGCTATACTCCCTGTCAGCACGTCCCCGGAGCCGCCTTTAGCCATAGCGCTGCATCCGCTTGTATTAATATACACAGGTCCTTCCTTCCCTGCAACTGCCGTGGCCCCGTCCTTTAACACACATGTAACCCCGTAGGCCGCCGCATATTCTCTGGCCGCCTCCGGCAGATTTTCCTTGATCTCCCTGACGGTTTTTCCAGTAAGTCTGGCCATCTCCCCCGGGTGAGGCGTAATAATAATATTTTCTGTAAAATACCCGGTCAATTCTTTTTCCTCGGCCACAATATTCAGTCCGTCGGCATCCAGCACAAGAGGCGAGCACACATAATTTAAAACGTCCCTGACCAGATTTTTCGTGTAAGGCTCTCTGCCGATTCCAGGCCCTAAAACTACCACGTCCGCATCTGCGCACTCCTTTTCTATTAAGGCAGATACCTGCTGCCACTCTTCCGGCGTATTTCCCGGACAATATGTTACCGCCACTGCCTCCGGCAGCTTTTCCTGAATAACAGTTCGGTTGCTTTCTACTGTCATTACCTTTACAAGGCCGGCTCCCAGCCTGTATGCAGCCAAAGCGCTAAGATATGCGGCTCCGCACATATTTTTGCTTCCCGCCACAATTAACACCTTCCCAAACGTTCCCTTGTTGGAATCGGAAGGCCTTTGAGGCAGACGCTTCACGTCCTCTGTATCGTAAACCAGGCCAGCCGCATGTGCCTTTTCCAGACTGACTTTTGGGAAACCAATGTCAGCCACCGTCACCTTACCGCTGTAGGTTCTGCCAGGCTCTAAAGCTGTTCCCATTTTCTCATATCCAAAGGTTACTGTTCTGTCTGCTTTTAAAGCCGTTCCCATAACGGCCCCTGTATCCGCGCTGATTCCGGAGGGAATGTCTACAGCCAGCACCTGCTTTTTAGGGATTCCCTTTAAAAATTCTAAATACTCTCTGTACCTGCCTTCCACCTTGCGGCTTAAACCTACGCCGAAAACGCTGTCTATAACCAGGTCGCACTGCCCTGGCAGATATTCTAAAAACTCCATAACCGGCACGTTCAGTTTTTCCGCAATGGAAAGCTGCAGCTTTAACTCTTCTGTCCCTTTTTCTCTGTCCGCAGCCAAAAGAACTGAAACGTCATATCCTTTTTCCTTCAGCATCCTAGCCGCCGCCACTCCGTCCGCTCCGTTATTTCCCATTCCGCAGGCCGCCAGAATTTTCCCCCCTGAAGCAGTCATTTTTTCTGCCTCCAAGGCTACTGCCGCCGCAGCTCTTTCCATAAGCACTAAGGAAGGTATCCCTATTTCCTCAATAGTATACTGATCAATGGCCTTCATCTGTGAACTGGTAACAAGATATCTCATTTTTCCTCTCCCTCTCCTACAGCAAAAGCCAGGGCATACTGGCCGGTATTTGTAATAGACACCTCTATTCTTGTAATTCCAGCCTCCTCCCGGCACTTTTCAGCATTGTTATGCAGCCTGACATAAGGCTTCCCAAGAGGGTTTCTTAAAACCTCTATCTCTTTCGGATAAAAAGTCCTGAAACCTGTTCCCAGCACCTTTGCCACTGCCTCTTTCACAGCAAAACTGCCGGCCAGCCGGGAAACATTTCCCCCAGCCTGCCGGCGTTCTTCTTCTGTATAAACACGAGCCAGAAAGGCCTCCTTTTTTACCGCCTTTTCTACCCGCTGTATCTCCACCATGTCGGTTCCCACACCTATGATCATAGTTTTTTCTGAACTCCATTTTTCTGGTCCTGCATGTTGCTTACGCGGTAGGATAAGCGCATCAGACTTTCTGACAAATGTACATTTTCCACTACCACATCCTCCGGCGTGTTTAAATCCACATGAGCAAAATTCCAGATTGCCTTGATGCCTGCCTTTACCAGCCTGTCCGCAATCTCCGGAGCCTTCATTTTAGGAATTGTGAGAGCGGCAATCTGAACATTATTGTCTACAATAAACTGTTCCAAATCATCCACGCCTCTGATTTCAATTCCCCTGACTACTAAACCAATTAATCTGGGATTTATATCGAACATGCCCTTAATTACAAAACCTCTTTTTTCAAAATTGGCGTAGTTGGCAATGGCCTGACCTAAATTTCCCGCTCCTATAATAATCAGATTATGCTGTCTGTCAATACCCAGGATTTTTGCAATCTCTGTATATAAGTACTTTACATTATATCCATATCCCTGCTGCCCAAAGCCGCCGAAATTATTTAAATCCTGACGAATCTGGGAGGCAGTCACCTTCATTTTCTGGCTTAATTCATTGGAAGAAATTCTCTCTACTCCATCCTCCAGCAATTCTCCTAAATATCTATAGTACCTTGGAAGCCTGGAAATGACTGCCTTAGATATTTCTTTCTCTGCCATGACACTTTTCCCCTCCTACGTCGTAATTACTCTTTCTCTTTATTATAACTTTGCGTCAAAAAAATGTCAAACCATTTGTATTCTTGAAAAAAATTACATCCTATATTATACTGGTTCTGTTTAAATGAGATAAAATGGCAAATCAGGAGGAAAACCATGATTTTATCATGTAATAAAATAAATAAGGCTTTTGGAAGCAATATGATTCTTTCCAATGTGTCTTTTCACATAGAAGATCAGGAAAAGGCGGCTGTGGTCGGTATAAACGGAGCCGGAAAATCTACTCTTCTTAAAATTATTATAGGGGAGCTGGCCGCAGACAGCGGGGACGTAATTTTAGCCAAGGGAAAAACCATAGGCTATTTGGCCCAGCATCAGGACCTTTCCAGCAGCCGCACCATTTACGACGAGCTTTTAGAGGTAAAGCGTCCGGTGATTGAAATGGAAGAAAAAATCAGAAGCCTGGAATTAGAAATGAAACATGCTTCCGGTCAGGAGTTAGAGGAGCTGCTGTCTTTGTACAGCCGCTTAAACCATCAATTTGAGTTGATTAACGGCTATGCCTGGAAAAGCGAAATTACAGGCGTTTTAAAGGGTCTGGGCTTTCAGGAGGAGGAATTTTCCAAGGAGATTTCCGCCCTTTCCGGAGGTCAGAAAACCAGAGTGTCTTTGGGAAAGCTGCTTTTAACAAAGCCGGATGTAATTATGCTGGACGAGCCTACCAACCACCTGGACATGGAGTCTATTGCCTGGCTGGAGACGTATCTTCTCAATTATCCCGGGGCTGTAATTATTGTGGCCCACGACAGGTACTTTTTAAATAAAGTAGTGGGAAAAATAGTAGAGCTGGACAATGGAAAATGTACTGTGTTCCAGGGCAATTATAATGATTACAGGGAAAAGCGGGCCATGTTAAGAGACGCCCAGATTAAGGCCTGGATGAATCAGCAGCAGGAAATCCGCAGGCAGGAAGAAGTAATTGCCAAATTAAAATCCTTTAACCGGGAAAAGTCTATACGCAGGGCGGAAAGCCGCGAGAAAATGCTGGAAAAAATTGAATTAGTAGAAAAGCCGGCGGAAATTAACGATGAAATGAAAATCACCTTAGAGCCGGATATTTTAAGCGGAAACGACGTGCTGACAGTCAGAGATTTAAGTAAATCTTACAGCAGCCAGACTTTATTCTCCCATGTGGACATGGACATTAAACGGGGGGAACGGGTGGCTATTATCGGCAACAACGGCACAGGAAAAACTACGATTCTGAAAATCATTAATAACATGATTCCCTGTGACAGCGGGGAAATCAAGCTGGGCTCTAAAGTTCACATTGGATATTATGATCAGGAGCATCAGGTGCTTCACATGGAAAAAACCTTATTTGACGAGCTGCAGGACACTTATCCTTCTATGGATAATACAAAGGTGCGAAATATTCTGGCCGCCTTTCTTTTTACAGGGGACGACGTGTTTAAGCGGATTTCCGATTTAAGCGGAGGAGAGCGCGGCCGCGTATCCCTGGCAAAGCTTATGCTTTCTGAAGCTAACTTTCTGATTCTGGACGAGCCTACCAACCACTTAGATATTACTTCTAAGGAAATCTTGGAGGATGCCTTGATAAACTATACGGGAACTGTGCTGTATGTATCTCACGACCGGTATTTTATTAATAAAACGGCTACCAGAATTTTAGATTTAACGGGACAGCGTCTTATTAATTATATTGGAGACTACGACTATTATCTGGAGAAAAAGGAGGTAATGGAGGGCCTTCACCTTTCTTCCCTGCAGGAGCAGGAAAAGAAAGAGGAGGCTTCTGAGGTTAAGCTGGACTGGAAGGCTCAAAAGGAAGAACAGGCCCGTCTGAGAAAGGTGCAGAGCCAGTTAAAAAAGGTGGAGGAGGAAATCTCTCTTTTAGAGGACAGGGACAATCAAATCGACCAGCTGTTAATTACAGAGCAGGTTTACACAGACCACCTTCAGGTACACCAGCTAAATGAAGAAAAGCAGGAAATTGCTTCCAGGTTAGAGGAACTTTATGAAAAATGGGAACAGCTGGCGGAGGAATAATCTCCGCCGGTAACTCCCTGACGCTTCTCCTTATCCAGCCCGCCTCCCATATGAGGCACCTGGCTGTTTACATATCTGGCCCGCATAATAATATCTTCCCCATACTTTTTTCTAAGACTGTCTACACATTTTTCCATAGCCTTTCTTTTTTCATCCTCCTCTTTATGAAACAAGTTTATTTGACAGTATTCTTCTCTGACTGCGTGAAAGGTACTGATTCCCAGCTGCCTTACAGGCCTCCATGTCCATATTTCTTCCAGCAGCAAAAAAGCCTTTTGGGCTATTTCCATTGTGCTGTCAGAAGGCTCTGCCAAGGTTCCCTGGCGGCTTTTAGACAAAAACTGAAAATCCACGACAGAAACTGACACAGTTCTGATTTTTACATGATCGTTCCGCAGCCGGCTTCCTATTGTTTCTGCTAAAGACAGTATATAATTCCAGGCTTCTTCTAAAGAATCAATGTCCTTCCAGGACGTCATGCTGTTTCCATACCCTCTTTGTACGGGCGCTTCTTTTAAAAACGGAGGACTGTCTATGCCGTTGGCATAATCCCAGATTGTCTCCCCCTGTTTTTTCAAATATTTTCCCAGCATCTCCCTGGAACTGCAGGCTAACTGGCCAATGGTGTGAATTCCTAGTTTCTCCAGCTTTTTTTCTGTCTGGCTGCCTACAAAAAACAGCTTTTTTACAGGCATAGGCCACATTTTTTCCTGTATTTCTTCTAAAAACATTGTGTGGCATTGATCCGGCTTTTTCATCCCTGAAGCCATTTTCGCCAGAATGCGATTAGGCCCTATTCCAATATTTACTGTAAATCCCAGTTCCTTTTTAATTCTGTTTTTCATCTCCAGAGCCGTGGCCACAGGGCTTCCCATCAGGCTTTTTGTTCCTGTCATATGGACAAACGCCTCGTCAATACTGTACTGCTCCACTATAGGACTGTAGTCCTTTAAAATTTTTATGAGAGCCTGGCTGCAGCGGACATACAGCTTGTAGTCAGGCGGCTCCACCGTCAAATCAGCGCATTTTTTTCTGGCAGACCACAAAACTTCTCCTGTAGAAATCCCCATAGCCTTGGCAGGCAAGGAGGAGGCCAGCACAATCCCTCTTCTCTCCTCCCTGCTGCCTCCTATTACAGCGGGAATCTTCCTTAAATCCCTGCTTTCTCCCAAAACCTCCTGCTTCCACACAGCTGTCCAGCTGAGAAAAGCAGAATTTACATCTACGTGAAACCAACACTGATCCATAATCATCCGTCCAGCATACGAAAGAAAAACCATTTATGGCTTTCCATATGATACCGTATTTCTGCTAATCTTACCCTGTCCTGGTCCCTGATTCTGCAGATAAAATCCATCATAGGATAACCGGCAGGCCTTATTTCTCTGGAGACTAAAACCTCCTCCACAGAAAACACCTGAAGGCAGGGTCCTCCCTCCTGCTCCCCTTCCATCCGGATTTTATATGGCTTCATCTGTCCATCAGCCAAATGAACAGAAATAACATCAATAGGCATATTGACAGCTTCCATAAACATCTCTCCTTTTAAAGCAAAAACAAACATCTGTTCTTTTCCCATTATAAAGAACAGATGTTTGCTTTTCAAGTGGAAATTCCTGGCGTTTCCTCCGCCTCCTCGGCCTCCTCTGCAGGGGCTGTATTTTCTTCTAAAAGCTCTTTCAGAACCTGAAAGCTTTCCGGAGCCTCCCTTTCTAAGTCTGCCTTTGTCTCTGCGTCCCAGTACAGGCGGCACATAGTTCCAAAATAGAACTCCGGGTCACTGGAATAATAATCAGGAATCTCAGCCATAGCCTCCACTGTAATCTGATCCCTCCAAAGGATCTCCATTTTCTCATTACCTTCCTCATAAAGGCCGCTGGCATATCCAATATATTCTCCAAATCCCTCTACTAACTCCTCCGGATCAATTACCTTCAGCTTTTTATATGTGGAATCCAGTTTATGCTTTGTGTAGTAGATGCCCATATCTGTATCCGGGGCCTCAAAATACTTCTTTTTTGTGTAAAACATAACCTGCCAGCCGTCCTCCACAAACCTTTTCATCCATTTTCCCGGAACATAATAGGCGGCGTCTGTGATCATGTCCTTCTGCTCCATGGATAAACTGTCTTCCCCAATCAGCCTTACATTATATTCCTCCTGACTATGACCGTCTTCATCTATAAATTGATCTCCTACATAAGTGTTGGCGGCCATTTCACCTGTATTATAGAAAAAATACTGCTGACCGTTAATATATTCATATCCTCCGTCTGACATTACGCCGAAATGATTAAAATAATACCAGGAGCCGCGCCAGTACAGCCAGCCTTCATAAAGCTGTCCCTCCCTGTCATAAAAATACTTTTTTCCTGTTTTCAAATCTGTGTACCAGCCAGAAGATGATTCTTCTTTTCCGCTTTCTGCTGCTCTGCAGACAACTGCAGAATATATAACTAAAAGCGCCAGCAGCCTAATCACTGCCTTCCTGCTTTTTTTCTTCATTAAACGTCCCCCTTAAATATACCGGGCTTGCCTGGATTTCTCCATGTATTTTATTATTTTACTATAGCAGGAAAAAAAAGTATAGAGTTTTCCCGGCGTATCTATTATAATACCTTATAAAATACTATTTTTGTCTTACTATTTTCTGAAGAAAGCAGGTACAATTTTATGAACGGAAAACGAATCGCCGCACTTCTCTGCGCGGCTGTAATTATGCTTTGTTATTTATCCACCCTTGTTTTCGCATTAATGGGAAGCCCTAAATCCGGCAATATGCTGATGGCGTCCCTATTCTGCACCATTGTCCTTCCCGCCGCTTTTTACGGCTATTTTATACTTTTAAAGTATATACGCCGCAAAAATCAGGATCATTTTTCCTGACAGTTTTATCCTGACGATTTTTGTAAAAAACAGTAGACAGACCTTTCTTTATGGGATATAATAGAAAAAATGTTAAGGAGGAAGTCCCATGAATCGAAAGTCTCGATTTTACAATATTCCATAAAAGCCATCGCTTTTTACAGGTTATTTTATTTCAATTTCCTGTAAACGGGATGGCTTTTCTTTTGCGCGGCTTTTGACTTTTTCCTTATCAAACCCTACAAGGAGGACATTATGACAGAAATTAGACATTTATTAAATCCCCTGGATTTTAAAGTAGATGAAATTGATCATCTGCTGAATCTGGCACATGATATTGAAGAACACAGAGAAAAATATGCTCACGTATGCGCCGGCAAAAAACTGGCCACTTTATTTTACGAACCCAGCACCAGAACACGCCTTAGCTTTGAAGCTGCAATGCTCAACCTGGGCGGCAGCATTCTGGGATTTTCTTCTGCAGACTCCAGCTCTGCGGCAAAAGGAGAAAGCGTAGCTGACACGATTCGGGTCATCTCCTGCTATGCGGATATTTGCGCTATGCGCCACCCAAAAGAGGGCGCGCCCTTAGTTGCCTCCCAGTTCTCTACGATTCCTGTTATTAACGCAGGAGACGGGGGACATCAGCATCCTACGCAGACATTAACAGACCTGCTTACTATTAAATCTTTAAAGGGACGTTTAGACAATCTGACGATCGGCCTGTGCGGAGACTTAAAATTTGGCCGCACCGTTCACTCCCTGATTAACGCTCTTGTGCGGTATTCTAACATACATTTTGTGCTCATCTCCCCCCAGGAGCTGAAAATTCCTGAATACGTAAGAGAAAAACTTATTAACACCCAGGGCGTTACTTTTACTGAGGTAAGTAATCTGGACGAGGCTCTTCCTCAGCTGGATATTCTTTATATGACCAGGGTGCAGAAGGAGCGCTTCTTTAATGAGGAAGATTACATACGTTTAAAAGATTCCTACATTCTCACAAAAGAGAAAATGAAACTGGCAAAAGAAGATATGTACATTCTTCACCCCCTTCCAAGAGTAAATGAAATCTCCGTGGAGGTGGACAAAGACCCAAGAGCAGCTTATTTTAGACAGGCTCAATATGGGGTTTACGTAAGAATGGCATTGATTATGACTTTATTGGAGGTGGACAAGCCATGTTAAATATCAGCGGATTAAGGGAGGGCATTGTGCTGGATCATATTCAGGCAGGAAAAAGTATGGATATTTATCACTACCTGGGACTTAAAAATCTGGAATGCCAGATTGCGATTATTAAAAATGCCCGCAGCAGCAAAATGGGAAGAAAAGATATTATTAAAATCGAAGGCAGTCTGGATGCCTTAGATCTGGATATTTTAGGATATGTGGACCACAATATTACAGTAAATATTATCAGGGATAATCAGATTGTAGAAAAGCGTTCCTTAAAGCTTCCTAAAACTTTAACTAATGTAATTCACTGCAAAAACCCAAGATGTATTACTTCTATTGAGCAGGAGCTGCCCCATATCTTCTATCTGGCTGACCCTGAAAGGGAAGTATACCGCTGCAAATATTGTGATGAAAAATACGGAAAATAAACAGGACGGTTTTATTTAGAAATTTTTTGAAAGCGCCGCAAAATAACCAGTCAGCTTTTCTGGTATCTTTGCAGCGCTTTTTGATTTGCAAAATGTATTTTTCTATGAATTTAAAAAAACCTGCTTCACAGACCTAAGTCTGCAAAACAGGAATTCCGCCTGCAGAAGAAGAGACTCGAACTCTCACGGTATCGCTACCACACGGACCTGAACCGTGCGCGTCTGCCAATTCCGCCACTTCTGCATATAACTGATTGTCCTTTTCTGTTCTGACAACGAATCTTATTATAAAATATTTTTCTGCTTTTGTCAACAATTTTTTCCAGATTTTCCCCCTGTTTTTCCCCGCCCTATCCTCCCGGCAAATCTTGACTTTTCTTTTAATCTGAGTATAATTGTTCTTTGTAAAATAGTTTTTTTTAGAACTAGTTTAAGGTTCTCAGACGATTCTGTCTAAAAATTTGAAAGGGAAGTGTATAAAATGGGATATACAACCGATTTTTTAATGACCCTCCGCTGCGTTATAAAATTTCACGAGGGAATGATGAAGCATGTGTGCAGCCAGTATAATCTTTCCCTGATTGAGGCCAATATTATTGCCTTTCTCCACAATAATCCGGGAAAGGATACTGCTAAGGATATTGTAGAGCTGCGTATGCTTTCTAAAGGCAATGTGTCTCAGGCTGTGGAATCTTTGATTCAAAAGTCTTTGCTGCAGCGGGCCGGGGATGCCAAGGACAGGCGGAAGGTACATTTAACTCTTCTCCCCAAGTCTGCTCCTATTACCCAAACTATTAAATCCATGCAAAGGGATTTTTATCAGGAATTATTTCAGGGAATTTCCCTGGAGGAGCAAAAACTGTTTCTGCACATAAACCGCCGTCTGATGACAAATTCTCAGACAGCTATGAAAGGAAGGGATTTACTATGAAAGATGAAAAGGATTTTTTAGGCACTCAGCCTGTAGGCAGCTTGCTGCTGCGCCTGGCCCTTCCCACTGTGGCGGCTCAGATTATTAATATGCTTTACAATATTGTAGACCGTATTTATATTGGGCATATTCCAGATACAGGGGCCCTGGCCCTTACAGGAGTGGGGGTCTGTATGCCTTTAATTATGATTGTATCTGCTTTCGCCGCTTTAGTGGGCAACGGCGGCGCTCCCAGAGCCTCTATTTTTATGGGCAGGGGAGAGAAAGCTTCTGCAGAAAAAACCTTAGGAAACTGTTTTTTCCTTCAGATTATTATATCTATTGTTTTAACTGCCGCTCTTTTAATGTGGAACAGAGATTTGCTTTTGGCCTTTGGAGCCAGCCAAAATACTGTAGAGTATGGGGTCAGCTATATGAACATTTACGCTGTAGGTACAATTTTTGTTCAGCTGACCTTGGGAATGAACGCTTTTATCACTGCCCAGGGTTTTGCCAAAACAGGGATGCTTTCTGTATTAATCGGAGCAGTGGCCAATATTATTTTAGATCCTATTTTTATATTTGGGCTGAACATGGGCGTCCAGGGAGCAGCTTTAGCCACTATTATTTCTCAGGGATTTTCCTGCGTCTGGGTTCTTTGCTTTTTATTTGGAAAGAAAACCATGCTGAAAATCAAAAAAGAAAATCTGCTCCTGCACCGCCAAATAATTTTTCCCAGCCTGGCCTTAGGACTTTCTGTTTTTATTATGCAAGCCAGTGAAAGCGTGATTTCCGTGTGCTTTAACTCCTCCCTTTTAAAATACGGAGGAGATATTGCAGTAGGCGCTATGACCATACTTACCAGCGTTATGCAGTTCGCCATGCTTCCCCTTCAGGGGTTAGGCCAGGGAGCCCAGCCGATTATCAGCTATAACTATGGAGCCAGAAACAGTGTCAGAGTGAAATCCACCTATTTTCTTCTTTTAAAATCCAGTTTAGCCTACTCTATTATTTTATGGCTGCTTGTTATGGTATTCCCCCAGGGCTTTGCGGCTATGTTTACCTCTGACCCTGCTTTGCTGGAATTTACAAAAAAAGCCCTGCGGATTTACATGGCCTGTATGTTTCTGTTCGGAATCCAGATTGCCTGCCAAATGACCTTTACCTCTCTGGGCAACGCCAAGTCCTCCATTGCAGTAGCTGTAATGAGAAAATTTGTTCTGCTGATTCCTTTGATTTATATACTGCCTGGAATCTTAAATTCTCACCAGACTACAGCCGTCTATATGGCGGAGCCTATTGCAGATTTTCTGGCTGTATCCTTTACAGCAGTATTATTTACTGTTCAGTTTAAAAAAGCTCTTTCAGAAATTCGATAAAAAATAGTAACACTCGTGAAAGACCTCGTGAACTATTTTTCATGTATCCCACGTAAGTGCCTAAAACACAGGCACTAAGTGCTCATAACAATGAAAAAAGGAACTGGAAAATACTCAAAAGACTTTCTTTGAAATATTTTCCAGCTCCTCTTTTTATGAGCAAAACGATAAGCCGGGTTATGTCGTTGAATGGTCATCTATCTAGGCCTGACGTCGCCGTCAGGCTCAAGCAGCCTACCCGGAGCAGACGGGCCGCCTTATGCTCCCTGTTCGGCCTTGCTTCAAATGGGGTTTACATGTGCCCCCTCTGTTACCAGAAGGGCGGTAGTCTCTTACACTGCCTTTCCACCCTTACCGCATAAGCGGCGGTTTATTTCTGTTGCACTGTCCCTGGAGTCGCCTCCGCCAGACGTTATCTGGCATCCTGCCCTGTGAAGCCCGGACTTTCCTCTCCCGCAGCCTTTCGTACCTGCGGCAGCGACCATTTGTCTTACTCAAAACGGTGTTATCATACCATGTTTTTGCTTATTTGTCCACCTGGTTCCAGGACAAATTTTTGAAAATTCTGTTAATTCCCACAGGATGAAACTCTGCCCCTGATATTTTACTGCTGACTAAATAAGCATAAGCTTTCTGGCACACTGGAAAAATAACAGCCTCCTCCATCACTTTTTCTTCTGCCTTTTTAAGCAGCTTCAGCCTTTCCTCCGTTTCCTCAGGGCCAAAGGCCTCCCCTGCTTTTGCTATCCATTCATCATACTCTTTATTGCTCCAGGAGCCGTAATTATAAGGAGACTGGGAGGTCCACATATCTAAAAATGCCTCTGGGTCTGAAAAATCTGCCCCCCAGCGCACCAGACCCAAATCATAATCTCCACTTGCCATTCTGGACAGCCTTACTTTTTTAGGCACAGTCTCTATTTTAATGTGAACTCCAGGCAGAGTTTTTTCTATTTCAGCCTGCAAATACTGAGCCATCAGGGAAGAAACCTCTGTATCCTCGGCTAAAAGACTGAGGGTGATCTCCTGTCCTAATTCCTTTTTAGCCTTCTCCCAGTACATAGCTGCCTTTTCCTTATCTGTTTTTAAATAACCCTTTCCTTCAGCAAAATCTGTGCCGTCCTTCCATTTTGCCAGACCAAAAGGCACAGGGCCAAAAGCTGCCTTAGACCCGTCCTTCATCACCTTCTCAGCCGCCTTTTCCTGGTCAAATGCCAGGGCTAAAGCCAGGCGAAGATTCAGATTATCTAACCCCTCCCTTTTCTGATTTGGAGAAATGTACCACAGGGAGCTGATTAAATTTACAGTGTATTCCGGATCATATTTCAGCTGATCTGCCTGCTCTCCAGTAAGAACCGCCACGTCCAGATCTCCGTTTTGATAGGCCAATAGCCCTTGCTGAGGGGCTTTTATAACCTGGTATGTAATCATCTCTGTTTCCACATTTTCTTTGTCCCAATAATTCCTATTTTTCACAAGGGCAAAGGATGTGGCCGAAGGGCTGTAGTCCTTCATTACAAAGGGACCGTTATACAAAAGGCTGTCCGGCGTTAAGCCGTAACGCTCCCCCTGCTGTTCTACAAACTGCCTTTTTACAGGGAAAAATGTGGGAAAAGCCAGCATACTTTCAAAATAAGGCACGTAATGATCTAATGTCACTTCCAGGGTCCTTTCATCTAAGGCCCTTACTCCTATATTTTCTGTGGATGTTTCCCCGCTGATTGCCATTTTACTTCCGGATATACCTGCCGCTTCCAGCAAATAAGCGTTGGAATTACCTAAGGCAGGATCTGCCGCTCTCTGCCAGCCGTACACAAAATCATCTGCCGTCACAGGGCTTCCGTCAGACCACTTACTGTCCCGTATAGTAAATATAAAGGTTTTTCCGTCCTCAGACCGCTCTGTTTTTTCCGCCATGGCATTTACTGCATTTCCCTGGCCGTCTATTGTATAAAGGCCTTCCATGATACATCCCACTACTTCTAAAGAAGCGCTGTCCATAGCCGCCTGAGCATCTAAGGTGGATATTTCTGCGTCCAGGGATAGGCGGAGATGGCGGGGCTGGTAAAAAGTAGTTTTTCTCTGGCAGCCCCACAAAAATCCTGCCCCTAATATAGCCGTCAAAATCCAAATCCGCAGACATATTCTTTTTACTTTCACCAACGCCCCTCCTTTATCAGCCTTCCCTGATGTAAAATACCGATTCTATCACAAATATGGCTTACTACAGGCAGATCATGGGATATAAATAAAACAGAAATCCCTGTTTTTTTCCTCAGATCACCTAAAACCATGGCGATTTGTTTTTGAAGCTTTGGATCTAGGGCGCTGACCCCCTCGTCCACAATAATTAATTTAGGCTCGGCGACAATGGCCCTGGCTATTCCCACTCTTTGTCTTTGGCCTCCGGAAATCTCATGGGGATAGCAGCCGGCGATTTCTTCTGACAGGCCCACTGCCTCCAATGCCTTTTTCACCTTTTGCCTTCTCTCCTCTTTTGTAGCGTACAGCTTTTGAATATCTAAGGCCTGAGCTACTAAATCCTCTACCTTTCTGGAGGGATTAAGGCTGGAAGCCGTATCCTGGAATACCATGGCCACTTTTTTGTAGTATTCTTTTTTCTCCTGTTTTTTGCTGGAAAAATTGTACTCCTTACCTTCAAATATGATTTTGCCCTGTGCAGACGGATACATAAGCATCAAGGTTTTTCCCAAGGTGGATTTTCCTGCCCCGGAGCTTCCTATCAGCCCGTAAATCTCCCCCTTTTTTATGTCCAGGCAAACTCCGTCCACTGCCTTTATCAGCTTTCCCTTTTCCTTAAAATGCTGCTTTAAATTTCTTATTTTCAGCAAAACCTCTGTACCTTGTAAGCCTTCTGCCTGAAGACTTATCTGCCCTGCCTCCATATCGAAAGCAGCCTGAAGCAGCTTTTTTGTGTAGGAGCTTTCAGGGCTTAATAATACCTGATCTGCCTTTCCCTCCTCCACAATTCTGCCTTCCTCAATAACAATCACTCTGTCCGCCTTTTTTGCCTCTTTTAAATCGTGAACAGCAAAAAGCACCGCCATGTTCTTTTCCCTGGAATATGTTTTCAGCATATTAAAAATATCCCTTTCTGTCCCTGAATCCAAAGCTGACGTAGATTCGTCGCAGATTAACAGCTTTGGATTCCCTGTTAATGCTAAAGCGATAGCGACTCTCTGCCTTTGGCCCCCTGATATTTGATGGGGATATCTTTTTCCAAAGCCTTCCTCTTTTTTCATGCCCATTTGCTCCAGCAAAGCCTCCGCAGCTAAAAAGGCCTGTTTTTTCCCTGCCTGTCCGCTGCAGATCAACCCTTCCTCCAGCTGATGTCCTACAGTTATGGACGGATCTAAAAGTCTGTCTGTTTCCTGGAAAATCATAACTGCTTTTTTTCCATAAACTTGTTTTTCCATCTGCTTTTTTCTTAAACCTGTCAGTTCCAGCTCCCCCTCCTCATCACAGAAGGAAACTGTTCCCTGAACTTTGCTTTTTTCAGGCAAAAATTGAAGCAATGCTTTTAAAAACGTAGATTTTCCGGTTCCTGAGCTGCCGATTACAGCTACGATTTCTCCTGAGTGGACATTTAAATCTATAGGGCCTATGCGCACTTCCTCCCTGCCTCCCTTTGTAGCAGGCAAAGTAACAGAAAGTCCCTTTACTGAAAGTAAAGGCGCCTGATTTTCTCTCATAGTATTCTCCCTTATCATTGGACCTTAAAACTAAATTCTATATATGTAATTTATAAAGCTGTTCTGGAATCCAGCTTGTCCCTTATGCCTTCTGCCGTCAGCTGGAATCCGGCCATAATAAAGGCCAAAACAATCACTGGCGCCGCCGCCATATAAGGGTGAATTGTAAATACTAAAAACCCGTCGTAAATCATAGTTCCCAGGGAGGCGGCCGGAGCCGGAATCCCCAACCCCATAAAAGCCAGAAATGCCTCCATAAAAATCGCATTTGGCACGGAAACTAAAGCCGCCACAGCCAGCTGGCCACCAATATTAGGCAGAATTTCTTTTGTAATCAGCCATCTGGTTCCTGCTCCCTGAGTTTTAGCCGCCAAAACATAATCCATATTTTTCACTTCCATAATTTTAGCCCTGGCAGTTCTGCTCATATTTATCCATCCTGTAAGGCCTATGGAAAGCATAACGGAAGGGATTCCAGGCCTTAAAACTACAATAAGTATTGTAGCAATTACCAAGTTGGGAATACCATTTATAATTTCCACAATTCTCTGCATAACAAAATCTATTCTGCCTCCCAGATAGCCGCTGACAGCTCCATATGCAAGGCCTAATAAAACATCAGCCGCCACAGCCAGAAGGGCCACTGTCAGAGAAATTCTGGCTCCCTCCCATGTTCTTGTAAAAATGTCTCTCCCCAGCACGTCAGTGCCAAACCAGTAATATGTATTTTTTCCTTCCTCCGACTCCTTGTATCTGTTCCTTTTCATAGTTCCTGCGGAGGTGACTACTGTCTCATGTCCGTCCAGAATCCCCAGCTTTTCTATGCCTGGAACTCTGGGCGCCATAGACTGCATGTCCAGATTCTGCTCCCAGGCAGTCCTTCCGCTAAAAACAGGCCCTGCCCACGCCAAAAAACAGATTGCCAGAAGAATGATAATCCCCGCCTTTTCTTTTTTCATCTTATTTTTCCTCCTGACAAAATCTGATTCTGGGATTCAGCCACTGAAATAAAAGATCTGAGACAAGAGAAAACCCAATATAGAGAAGGCTGTACAAAAATGCCAACGCCGCTGTCACATTATAGTCATTAGACTGTATGGCGTTTACCATTAAGCTGCCTGCCCCTGGAATGGAAAATACCTTTTCCACTGCCAGAGAACCTGTCATAATCACTGCAGCCAAAGGAGAGGCAACTGCAATCACCGGGACCATTACATTTTTTAATCCGTGAACCCAGATGCGCCGCCTAAACGGAATTCCTCTGCTAACGGCAAACATCATGTAATCTGATTCTAAAATCTCTATCATCTCAGCCCTGACCGTTCTGGCCACAGCCGCAGCCATAGGAAGGGATAATGCTGCCGCCGGCAGAACTGCCGAAAACCCAGGCTGGCCCGGACGGTATAAAATAGGAAACCATTTCATTCTGAAGCCTAGCACGTAAGAAAAAGCCAAAGCCGCCACATAAGAGGGCATACTGACGCCTAAAACAGTAATTGCCCCCACAATCCAGTCTGCAGCCTTATTTTTTTTAAGAGCCGCCCCCACTCCTATTAGTAATCCAATTCCCATTCCCGCCGTCACAGCCAGGCCTCCGATCTTTAAGGACAGCCAAAACCTGTCTGCAATCAGCTCTCCCACCGGCATATTTTTCCCAATAGAATAAGACAGGCCAAAATCGCCTGTAATCATATGACCTATATAATTAAAAAAACGTATAACAACCGGTTTGTCAAGACCGTACTCTGCTTTTAGAACAGCAATTTGAGCTGCCCCCAGCTTTTCATCATTAAAAGGCGTTCCCGGCAGAAAATCCATTAACAAAAACAGCAGCAATAAAACTGCTAAAAGGGAGACTGCCGCCACAGCCACCCTTTTTTTTACATATGTTTTCATCTTCTTATCCTTCCGCCTCCTTTTTTCATGCAGAACCTTTCATATTATACTGCAAGCCTTCTTATTGCCGATAGTATAAAAAAAACGGTGCAGCCTTATCTCTAAGGTTACATAGGTGTTCATAATATTAACTATGTTGTTGGAGGATTTTCACCATCTCAGCAGGCGTTACAATAAAATCTTTTATGGGATAGTGCTTCTGGTTTCCCGTCACAAGGTAAGAATTATCATCCCTTTCTTTCCATCCTCACCTCCGCAATCTCATCATTAATCTCCTTCAATGACATTTCTGGCACATCAGAAGCTTCCATCCGCAAGTCATTAAAAATCCCGGCTGCTTCTGTCCTTGTGATCATCTTTTCTGGAAGCGTTGTATCAAAGGGAATTCCTCTTACCATTTTTGTACGTGTAAAAAACATGCGGATAGCTGTTGGAATATCCAGTCCCAACGCTTCATATATATCCGCAACCTCGTCTCTCAGTTCTTTATCCATACGTGCCTGCACTAATGCCTGTTCAGCCATAATAATTACCTCCTGCCCAATTATTATTTAAAACAAATACATCTGTATTTATTTGTATGTATCTATAATATTTATTATATTATTTTCCATACAGCAAACCAAGCATTTTTCTAAAAAAGAAAAAATCCGGTTTTTCAGATCCTTTATTTACAATATCAAAGGCTTATTGGGAAAACTACACATTAAAACAGCTGCCGCCAATAAATTCTCTCAGCAGAGAGTTGTTGGGCACGTCTCTGCTGTCAATGCCCAGAAAATAGTCCAGGAATTTAAGCAGACGTTTGGCCTCTAAGTATTCCGGACAGTCTCTTGGAATTCCAAACAGCAAGGGCTCTGCATACTGCTTCAGCACAGCCAGCTCATACAGCAGGGAGGAATTAAACATAGCGTCCGCCTCCTCCTGGAAAGGAAAAATGTGCTTCTCCTCCCCTCTTCTGACAGAGGGCCACATTCTTATTGTATCTAAGGCCGAATTTCCTCTTGTTCTGGCGTCCCGCACCATACGTCTTAAAAGGCGTCCGTCTGTGGTGGAAACACGGTTGTGCTCGTCTATATTTAATGTAGTCAAAGCGCTGATATAAATTTTAAATTGATTATCCCTGGGCATATCGTAGGTCAGCTTGTGATTTAAGCAGTGGATTCCCTCCATTACCAGAATATCTGATTTGCCCATAGTCAAATATTCTCCTCTGTACTCTCTTCTGCCTGTTTTAAAATTATATCTGGGAAGCTCGATTCTCTTTCCCTGTAACAGCTCCGTCATGTCCCTGTTTAACACCGGCAGGTCGATACATTCTAAGGCTTCATAATCATAATTTCCATTTTCATCTCTGGGGCTGTCTTCCCGATTTACAAAATAGTCGTCCACAGACACGGGATGAGGCGTTAATCCTAAGGCCTGAAGCTGTATGGACAGCCTTCTGGAAAATGTAGTTTTCCCGGAGGAAGAGGGGCCTGCGATCATCACAATTTTTTTATCCGGCTGCTCTGCAATCGCCTGGGCCAGCTCCGCAATTTTTTTCTCCTGAAAAGCCTCCTGAATCAATATCATTTCATTGCAGCCTTTTTTAGAGATTTCTTCATTTAAATCGCCGGTGCAGGAGATTCCTCTTTTTTCTCCCCATTCTGTAGATTCCATTAAGGTGCAATAAAGCTTTTTCAAAGGCACAAATTCCGGCACCTCTGTTGGAGAGCCGAATCTGGGCAGCATCAGCATAAATCCGGCTTCATAGGGCACCAGGTCAAAATACCTTAAATACCCTGTGTCCGGCACCATGTACCCGTAATAATAATCTTCAAATCCACCCAGACAATATAAATTCACTCTGGAAACTCTCCGGTATTTAAACAGCTTTTCCTTGTCGTACATTCCGTATTTGTGGAAAGCTTCAATGGCCTGGTCTGTGTGCACGTTTTTCTTTTCAATAGGCAAACGTTTTTTAACCAGCTCCTTCATTCTTTCCTTTATTTTTTCCACCATAGCCTGATCTAATGTAAACCTGCCTCTGGCGCTGACAAAAAATCCCTGTCCCAGAGAAAATTCAATTTTTACCTTATCTACGTTTTCTTTTCCGGCCACGTCATAAAAGGCCTTCAGCATCAGCAAGGTGGCGCTTCTCTCGTATGTCTGTATGCCCGGCTTTTCCTTTCCAGTAACAAAGGTAATATTCGTTCCGTCTATGATTTCTTTTTGAAGCTCCCGCAGCTTTCCGTCTACCTTTGCCAGCAGAATATCTGAATCATACCTGCTTTGATAATCTCTGGCAGCAGTTAAAAGCCTTTCGTGATCTCCATAAACTCTTTGTTCTCCTTCTACTGTTACTTTTACAGCCATAGGCACCTCCCCTTTCTAAACCATTTTCGCCGGAAAACTTACAGGCATACAGCTAATTTCCAGCTGCCCCTGAAACTGATTTTCTAAATAAGATTTTATCATATCCATAAAAATATACTCAAGTCCATAGTGGCCTGCGTCAATTACAGCCATCTGGCAGGCTGCGCTGTCAATTCCCTGGTGATGGCTGATATCTCCTGTCACCAGAATTTTCGCTCCTGCTTCCAGGGCATTGTTTATAACGCTTCCCCCTGAGCCGGGACACACGGCCGCCAGCTGCTGTTTTCCCTTTATTTCATCTTCACCGTACACAGTGACAAAAGGCAGGCCGAACTGCTGTTTTACAAAGCCTGCCGCCTCTGACACCGTCATAACCTGAGGCAGCATTCCCACAACTCCAATTCCAAAAGGAATACCTGTTTTTTCCATAATTCCCATAGGCTCTAAAGGGCGCACATCTGTCAAACCTAATTTTTTTGCCGCCCCGTCTCCCATACAGCCTGGAGCGCTGTCAAAATTCGTATGCATAGCATAATAAGAAATATCACTTTGTATCAGCTTTAAAATTCTTCTGCTGATAAAATCCTGATCATTCACCTTTTTTAAAGGCTTAAAAATCAAGGGATGATGAGTAATCAGCATATCTGCCTGCTGCCTGATGGCTTCCTCCACCACCTGATCTGTGGCGTCTAAAGCCAGGAGAACTTTTTTCACTTCCTTGTGCTGTCTGCCTGCTAAAAGCCCTGGGTTATCCCATTCACAGGCGCAGGAAAGAGGACACAGCTCCTCCAGCTTTTCTATAATGTTACTGCATTTCATATTCTGCCTCCTGGATCTGTTTAATTTCTTCTTTTAGACTGAAAATCCTGCTGCTTCCTGTACTGTCTTTCATCTTTTCCAGTATACTTAACTTCTTTACTTTTTCTTTTTCTAAATATTCTAAAAGCACAGGATTTTTCTGTTTAATTAAAATTTCTCCGTAAAGATCGTAAACAGTCTTTGTCTCTGTGTTCTCTGCCACTGCCTCCTCCCCCTTCCAGGGACCGGCGGCAATCACTGTGTAGTATTTTCCCTCGTCAAAGAGAAAGGCTTCTTCCTCCTCACAAAAACCGTGTGTTCTTAAAAACCGTCTCACCTTATGTATTTCCGACTGGGGAGATAAAATCCATCGTTTTACAGACGGCCACATATGCTTTCCCTCTGTCAGTATTTTTATGATCAGTTCCCCTCCCATGCCTGCAATGACCACAGTATCTGCTTCCTTTGGGTAAAGTCCTGAAAGTCCGTTGCTAAGCCTGGTTTCAATTAAGTCCTCCAGTCCATACAAAACAATATGTTCCCTGGCCCGTTTTAGCGGCCCCTCCCCTACGTCCATGGCAATCGCCTTTACAGCGATTTTCTGCTGCAGCAGCCATATAGGAATGTAGCCGTGGTCAGTGCCGATATCAGCAACAATGCTTCCCTTGGGAACAAAGGAAGCAATTGTTTCTAATCTATGTGACAATTTCATTGTATTTCTCCATTAATCTAAATAGTCCTTCAGCTTCTTGCTGCGGCTGGGATGACGAAGCTTCCTCAAAGCCTTAGCCTCAATCTGACGGATTCTCTCTCTTGTAACATTAAATTCCTTTCCCACTTCCTCCAAGGTTCTGGGACGTCCGTCTACTAAACCAAATCTTAGCTTTAATACCTTCTGCTCTCTTTCTGTGAGAGTGTCTAAGACTTCCATCAGCTGCTCGTGCAGCAGGGTAAAGGTAGCTGCGTCTGCAGGCACCGCCACATGCTCGTCCTGAATAAAGTCCCCTAAGTGGCTGTCCTCTTCCTCTCCAATAGGAGTTTCCAGGGATACAGGCTCCTGAGAAATCTTCATAATTTCCCCTACCCGCTCCACAGGTATATCCATTCTGGCTGCAATTTCCTCAGGGGTAGGTTCTCTTCCCAGCTCCTGCAGCAGCTGTCTGGAGACGCGGATCAGGCGGTTAATGGTTTCCACCATATGCACAGGAATTCTGATGGTTCTGGCCTGGTCGGCAATGGAACGGGTAATTGCCTGGCGAATCCACCAGGTAGCGTAAGTGCTGAACTTGTAGCCCTTAGTGTAATCGAACTTTTCCACAGCCTTAATTAACCCTAAATTGCCTTCCTGGATCAAGTCCAAAAACTGCATCCCTCTGCCTACATACCTTTTGGCAATACTGACTACTAAACGCAGGTTGGCCTCCGCCAGGCGCTGTTTTGCCTCTTCATCCCCCAGCTCAATTCTTTTAGCCAGCTGGATTTCCTCTTCTGTGGACAAAAGCTGCACCTTTCCTATTTCTTTCAGGTACATGCGCACCGGGTCCTCCGTACTTACGCCCTCCGGAACAGACAGATCAATGTCCTCCAGATTAATATCCTCGTCCTCAATTTCATCTTCTAAAAATAAGTCCGGATCAATTTCTTCCTCCGCCGGCCTTAGTACGTCCACCCCGTTATTTTCCAAATAGTCCAGCACCTGATCCAGCTGCTCTACATCCACAGGAATTCCCTTTAACATTTCCAGAACTTCCTGCTCCTCCAAAATATTTTTCTTTTTTCTGGCCTCTGCCAGCAGCTGTTCCATCTTTCCTGTCAATTCAGTATTTTTTTCCATCATATTTCCACCCTCTCGCAGCCTTCCTAAATAAGTCTGTCCTTTATTCCAAAGAAATATGCAGACTTTCCAGAGCAGCCTGCTCCCGGATAATATTCTGCAGTTCTTCTATATTTTTTACATTGCGGCTGGCATAATCCAGACTGTTTTTCTTTACTTTCAGTACTGTTTCCGAAAATGCTTTCTTTTGTTCTTCATTTCCCAAGGACTCATTCAGGCTGGCGTTGAAAAGTGCTGCTGCATCCCTGTATTCTTCTTCGTCATTTATAAAGTGATTTAAAATCCCTGCCGGCTCCAGCTTTCCGGCGGCATGTCCTTCAAAAACCAATGCTGCCACCTTGTAATACAAAGGCTCTTTAAAGTCTTCCGCCGTAATAATTCCGTCAATCTTCTCAAACAGGCCGGGATTTTCAATCAGCCATGTAAGCAGCAGTCTTTGTGACTGTCTGATTCCGTCTTCCTTATCTTTTTTCCTGCCTCCTAAAGACTTTTTCTCTCTTTCCCGCTCTTCCATATTTTGCGGAGTAAATCCTATTTTATTTCCCAGATTGTTGACCAGTCTTTTTAAAGCTTCATATGGAATAAAAAATTCTCTGGCTACTGCCTGTATGTAATTATCTCTTTCCAAAGGCTCCTGAAACTCTAAAAGCTTTCTGGCTGTTTGATTGTGAAACTCCGTCTCCTGCTCCGGGTCGTTTCTGTCAAACTCCTTTCTGATAATATCTATTTCAAAGAGAAAGCTGTTTCTGGCATTTTCAATCCGTTTTTTAAACTCCTCTGCCCCCAGATTTTTCATAAATTCATCCGGGTCTTTATAAGGCTGCATATCTAAAACTTTTGCAGATATGCCCACCTCTTTTAAAATAGGAATGGCTCTGAGAGCGGCTTTTACTCCCGCCCCATCGCTGTCATAGGTCAAAACCACTTTATCTGTATATCTTTTCAGCAAAACTGCGTGCTGAGAAGTAAGGGCTGTGCCAAGGGAGGCCACAGCGTTAATAAAACCGGCCTGATGCATGGCGATTACATCCATATATCCTTCACATACCAGAATATATTTTTCTCTGGAGGTTCTGGCGTAATTCAGACCATATAAATTTCTTCCCTTATCAAAAATCCTGGTTTCCGGGGAATTTAAATATTTTGGCATCCCGTCCCCCATTACCCGGCCGCCAAAACCAATAACTCTGTTGTTTACATCCATAATAGGAAAAATCACCCTGTTCCAGAATTTGTCGTGGGCTCCTCTTTCCTCTATTGTCACAAGGCCTGTTTCCTTTAAAAGACTGTCCTCGTATCCCTTTGACCTGAGATACTGGTATAAATCGCTGCTGGTCTTATTGGCAAATCCCAGGCCAAACCTTTTCATAGTTTCATCACTCAGCTGTCTGTTTTTTAAATACCTGTAGCCTACCTCCCCCTGAGGTTTGTGCAGCTGATAATAAAAGTAATTGGCAGCCAGCTTGTTAATCTCCAGCAAGGAGGCTCTTAAATCGTCTCTGGCCCTGGCTTCTTTAGAAATATCCTCCTTTGGAAGTTCAATTCCCGCCCGGTCCGCCAGCATTTTTAAGGCCTCGCTGAAGCTGTAATTTTCATATTCCATTACAAAGGTAATGGCGTTTCCTCCTGCTCCGCATCCAAAACAGTAATACATTTGTTTGGAAGGAGAAACGGAAAAGGAGGGAGACTTTTCATTGTGAAACGGGCAAAGCCCAAAATAATTACTTCCCTTTTTCTGAAGTTTTACATATCCGGAAATCACATCTACGATGTCACTTCTGGTTCTTACTTCCTCTACAAGTTCTTCTGGATAATACATGGAACCTCCTACACTTTCCACGCTTTCGGTACAAATAATTCTTCAAATGTATCTATGGCGTAGCTGTCGCTCATGCCTGCAATATAATCGCATACGACTCTGGTTTTTTTCTCCCCCAGCTCATCCATGAGATAGTGGTATTCCTCCGGCAGCTGATCTATGTGAACCATATAGTACTGGTACAGGGCTACAATCAGCTGCTGTGCTTTTCCGTCCTCCGCCTTTGCGGCCGAACTTCTGTACACATTGTCAAACATCCATGTTCTCAACCCCTGCATAGCTTCCTCCATGCCTGTGGACATAGCGATTTCATTTCTGTTCAGGCTGTTTTCAATAATATCGTGAATCATAGTATTCAGCCTTTCTCTGACGCTGTGTCCCAACACATCTGTATAACAGGAGGGCAGATCTCCTTCCCGGAAAATCCTCCCCCTTATAGCGTCGTCAATATCATGGTTAATATAAGCAATTTTATCAGAAAGCCTGACGACTCCTCCCTCTAATGTAGACGGACTACCGCTGGTTCTGTGATTTAAAATTCCGTCCCGCACTTCCCACGTAAGATTTAAGCCTCTGCCTTCTTTTTCCAGAATTTCCACTACTCTGACGCTTTGTCTGTAGTGGGCAAATCCATCCTCGCAGATTTCATTTAAAATTTTCTCCCCTGTGTGGCCGAAAGGCGTGTGGCCAAGATCATGGCCAAGAGCAATGGCCTCTGTCAGGCTTTCATTCAGCCGCAAGGCCCTGGCAATCGTTCTGGCAATCTGGGATACCTCTAGGGTATGGGTAAGGCGAGTTCTGTAGTGGTCTCCCTCAGGAGCCAAAAACACCTGGGTTTTGTGTTTCAGCCTGCGGAATGCCTTACTGTGCAGAATTCTGTCCCTGTCTCTCTGATATTCCGGTCTAATGTCACAAAGGGCCTCTTTTCTGTCCCGCCCTTTTGTTTGATTGCTGAAAGAAGCATATGGACTGAGATATTCCTCCTCCCACTGCTCTGCTGCTTCCCTAATATTCATCCGCACCAATCCTCTCTCACGTGAAAAGGCCCTGTTTCTATTATATGGGCTGATAACCGATACTTATGCTTATTGTACCATAAATTTGTGAAAATTTATACTGTTTCTTCATTTTATGGCAAAATACTGTCCCTTAAACACAATACGCCGTAACCGATCTGAGGATTTGGAAAAGTATCAAAGCCCGGAATCTGTCTGGCCCCTCTCTGCAAATAAGCTTTCAGCTTCTGTCCATATAAAAAGGGATCATTTCCCTGTACAATCCCCCATTCCATCATAAGAGCACCGCTGCCGGTGACAAAAGGGGCGGCAAAAGAGGTTCCTGTAACAGCTTCATATCCTCCTCCTCTTTTAGCAGTTACAATGCCTACGCCGGGAGCCGCCAAATCCGGTTTTACCTGATCTTCTGTTCTGGTATAGCCTCTGCCGGAAAAATCTGCATATGTCTGATATGCGTCGTCGTAAGCTCCCACAGTAATTACAAGGGCCGACGTAGAAGGGATTGTCAGGGTGGTTCCAGGCACAGAGCCTAAAAACATAGTTTCCTGGTTTAAAACAGCTGCAGACGGCAGCCAGAAATCCACACGCCCCTCCACCACTTTTGCAGGGTCCAGTATAAATCTCCATATTCCTGATTCTACATAATCCTTTCTGGGAATAAAGTCAAAATATATTTCCTGAGCCAGACTGTATGGGCTGGGAAATCCATAATAAACTAAGATTTTAGTATCCCTGTATATAAACTCCTGTTTTCCCACGTGTTCCTCCAACGGCCCTAAAAGCTGTCCGGAAGGCGTCATTAAAGTAATAGAGGCCACGTCTGTAAAATATTTCCAAATCTGAACGCTGAACCCTGTTTCATAAGGGCCTACAGAAAGTTCAGCCTCCTGCCTTCTGCCTGAGGAAAGGTCTAATTCCATATGGCCGCCGGCAGCCCCCTCGTTTCCGCTGCCTGCCACAATAGACGTTCTTCCGTATCTGGATATACTATCTATAAATGTACTTAAAAGGCTGGTTCCGTCATGTGTTCATTATAACTAGGGGAAAGTTATTGTAAAAAAATTTGCAGTCTTTACACTGCATTTTTCTCTACAGGATAAGGTGACTGATACTTAAATACGATATCAATGCTCTTATCTCCATTCACAACAATTTTTTCAATCAACTCTGTCACAATTTCTCTTGTCACTTCGGATAATGTTCCATACTTGATAAATTTCTCTATCCAGTTTTCATAAGATTCTTCTGCCTCTCCAAAGCTGTCTTTCTCCTGCTCTGCCAACTGAATCTTCTCTCTGATCTCTTTGTCCTGCTTTTCATAATCTGCCTTATAGGAGAGATATTCTTCTTTATCCAGAACACCATCCACATAATTTTCGTAAGTTTTCTTTTTATACTTCTGAATAGCTGCAAGTTCTTTTTGCAACCGTTCAATCTGCTGATCTGCTTCTACACATCGCCTCTGCACCTCCTTCCTTCTATCTGCTGCTTTTAATATTTCATCCTTATCACTTTCTTTCAGTGCCAGTTCCGCTTGTCTTTGGATTTCATTTTTTACAATAGAATCCAATACTTCTTTTTTAATGAAATGAGAATAACAAACTGTGTTACCCTTTTTATGATAAGTGCCACACTCATAACCGTCCCGACAAGTAACCCGCTGAAAATTATATCCGCAATCTCCGCAGACAATAATTCCTGCGTATGGATTTACCTTTCTTACTTCACTCAGAAAGCCCGGTGTACGTGTTCTTTTCTTCATAAGTTCCTGCACCTGTTCAAACGTATCCCTACTGATAATTGCTTCGTGCATTCCTTCCACGATATACTGCTGTTCCTCTGGAATATATTGATACTTTTCCACTTTATAGGATATCTTTTCTGATTTATGCTGTACCATAGCACCTGTATAAACTCTGTTTCGCAAAATTACATTGATCGTAGGATATGCCCAGCCCTTTGCGCCAGCCTTTTCTAATGCATTGGCATATTTTAGCCCCTGCACCTTTCTCTTATATTCTGAAGGTGTCAGAATCCCTTCCTGATTCAGTTTCCTTGCAATACCATCTCTGGAATATCCTTCCAGACTCATATAAAAGATTCTCCGTACCACCTTAGCCGCCTCTTCATCTATAAGAAAATGGTGCTTATCTGCTGGATCTTTCACATATCCATACGGTGCAAACCCTGACATGAACTGCCCCCGTTTCTTCTGTGCAGTCAATGCACCTCTGATTTTCTTAGATATATCACGACTGTACATATCATTAAACAGTGTCTTAAACTGTGCCAGTTCTTCATTGCTGTGATGAACAGAATCCACGCCATCCAAAATTGCAATGTAACGTACGCCTAAAGAAGGAAAAACACGTTCTATATAATTACTGGTTTCAATATGTTCACGTCCAAGCCGGGAAATATCTTTCGTAATAACTCCCTTGATTTTTCCTTTGTAGATATCCTCCATCATCCGCTGAAATCCCGGTCTGTTAGCAAAATAAAGCCCCGAATAACCATCATCAATATAAATATCTGCGATTTCCAGATCCTCTGATTTACTCACATACTCACGAATCAGCTTCATCTGATTTTCAATACTCTCACTGACTTTATTCTCTCCATCATCCTTTGACAGACGACAATATACACCCATCTGATACATCATATCACCCCATCTTTCTCAAGTATTCTATCTGACAAACTCTCCATTGAAGCAAACTTAAAATAAATGTCTATTTTCTGCTCTGGATAAACATAAATTTTATCAATCAACTCCACCAGCACTTCTCTGGTAAGATGCTTTACCGTTATTTTCCTGCGATTAAAAAGCTCCAACCAGCTTTTCGTCTCATTTGCAGCCGCCCGTTGTCTTTGCTCTTCATGGTTCACTTCTGACAGTTCTTTTTGGTATTTCATATTCTCCTGATCATACATCTGTTTTAATTCTAGATATTCTTCTTTGGAAAGCACTTCATCCATAAACTGTTCATATGCTCGTTTTCTATATTCCAGATTTCTTTCTATTTTTGCCTGCAATTTTGCAATTTTACTCTCCAGTTCCGGTTGCATTTGTCTTATTTGAGTTTCCAGATTCTTCATATCCATCTTCATCTGTTTCAGTTGTTGGTTGATTGCAAATACAACCAGTTCATCCAACTTTTCAAATGTAATATGATTCAACTCACAATAATTCTGTCCCTGCTTCTGATGAAAACCGCACATATATCCATCATAGCCATTATGAGAAGATAGATAACGTTTTCGCATGGCAGTTTTACATTTCCCGCAAAAGAGCAGTCCCACATATTTATGTGGTTCATTGTTTTTATCAAAATAGGGAACTCGGCGCCCCTTTCTTATTTGCTGAACCATGTCAAACTCTTCTTTAGAAATGATTGCTTCATGTGTATCCAGCACCAGTTCCATTTCTTCCAAGGGAATTGCCTTTTTGTATTTCAGCTTATAAGACGGTTTTTCATGTTTCCGAATTACAATCGCCCCGGTATAAATCGGATTTTTTAAAATTCCACTCACAGCAGATGATGTCCACACGCCTTTTCCCGTATCCCATACATAATTGGTTTTTAAAACTTCTTTTTTGTATTTTGCAGGACAAGGAATTCCATCTTCATTCAAAGTCCTGCAAATTACCGTACACCCAAACCCATTCTGATACATTCTGTAAATTCTTCGAACAACCTCAGCTGCATAAGGATCAACTTCCAGATGATTATGGATTTTTTTACTTTTCACATAACCATATGGAGGCTGCTTCGGTGTGTATTCCCCCATGCTTCTTTTTGTCTGAATCGTTGTCTTAATCTTTCTGGATGTATCTCTCAGATACATATCATTCAGCAAAGTTTTGATTTCTATCATCTCGTCATAAGTTCCAACTGCTGAATCATAATTATCCAAAATCGAAACAACCCGAATCTGTTTCTCCGGAAAATATTTCCCCAAATAATAGTTGGTATCAATATGTTCTCTTCCAAGTCGTGATACATCCTTAAAAATCACCATATTGATAACACCAAGCTCGATATCTGCCAGCATCCGCCGAAATTCAGTTCTTTCAAAATTACTTCCGGAAGCCCCGTCATCTACATAAACTTGTTTCTCCGCAATATCATTCTGCTCTGCAATATAATCTCTTGCCATCTGAATCTGAGAGTGAATACTATTGCTGTATTCACCCTCTTTGTTTTGCTCTTCAATGGAAATTCGGCAATAAATTCCTGCCTGATACATTTTATCCCTCTTTTCATTAGTCTTGTATAGTCATTGTCTTTAATTGTCTTTATCTTACAACAAGAACTATAGAAAATCAACCTGCAATTTTTCGTTCCGTTAGATTCTGAATACACTGAGTCAATGTCTTTTCTCCATTAAAATGCACTCGAATCTGATATCCTGCATGTTCATAGCTTACATTCTCTTTTTGAGTTTCTTTTTTTGTATCCAAAACTTCTACAGAATCAAATAACGTATTCATGCTATATGCCTCCTTCAGCATACAGTTCTCTCTACATCCTATGCCGGCAGGATTGTACAAAAGTTCTGTATGAATTGAATTCGGCTTTCGAAAGCCTGATTACATTCTAAAATTCTTCTGCATAAATCACATTGAATGAAAATTGACCGCAGATTGAGCCTTTTTCATTTATTTTCTTCATATACAACACCACTTCCTATTGTTCAGAACATTCGTTCGTGCTATAATAAGAAAAATTTAGTCCAGCATATTAAAACTTAAAAACTAGGAGGGATTTCTATTGGAACGTTGTGATTTTTCTTCTATCAGCACATACTTAAAGAATCAAATCAGTGAAAGTAATCAGATGAGCCAACCTGATTTTTTATACGAATTATTTGAAGATTTTATGAATGATTCGATAAATGAAGATTTTTCTATGGATAATGGTCTTATTTGCCGCTGGATGACCGGACAGGCAAAAATCAGTCCAAAAATATCTTCTTATTATGCCAAACCCAGTAATCAGAAAAAGCTGGCAGAAACCATTCAGCGGAACTTGCTTCCCTTAATGGCAGACTGCAACATGGTTATACAAGACATTTATACGTTATTCATGCAGGACGATACTATTTCAGATACAAAAAAACAGGAAATTGCATCTCTATATAAGCCTTCCGATTCAAGACTGTTGTTTTTGGCAAAAGTGCTTTCTTTTGGTATGGAACGTCAATTTGTCAAACGTGATACAAAAAACCAAAAACTAATTGCAGGAGGTGCTCTTTCCCCGATTGTACTGGATTACATTATGGACAGTGAAGTCCCAAAACCATGCCGCCATTTTCTCGGAAGAGAAGAAGAACTGGAAGAACTACACACTATGTTTGAAGAGAACCGCCATATATTTCTTTACGGAATTGCAGGGATTGGAAAAAGCGAACTCGCTAAAGTCTATGCAAAGCAATACAGAAAACAGTACACCAATATTCTCTACATGGAATATACCGGTGATCTGCATCAAGATATCACAGACATGGACTTTATTGATGATCCACCAGAAATTAGTGAACAGGAGCGTTTTCAAAGACATAACCGTTTCTTACGTTCTCTGAAATCAGATACACTGCTCATCATAGATAATTTTAATGCGACATCCACGCAGGACAGTTGTCTGTCCGTGGTATTAAAATACCGTTGTCGGATTTTATTTACAACCAGAAGCCGACTGACCGAATACTGTAGTTTTCAGCTAAAAGAAATAAAAGATATCTCCTCTCTTTTTCAGTTGACATCTATATTTTATTCAGAGGCAGAGGATCACCGACCAGTCGTAGAGAAAATTATAAAAACTGTACACAGCCATACTCTCGCTATTGAACTGGCAGCCAAACTTCTGGAAAATGGAATTTTAACTCCAAATCAATTACTAACAAAACTTCAAGAGGAAAAAGCGTCTCTTCATAACGAAGATAAGATTAAAATAATCAAAGACGGACAAAGCAGTAAAGCCACTTATTACAACCATATCCATACCCTGTTTTCGTTATACTCTTTATCTCAGACACAGCAGGATATTATGTGTAACATGTGTTTTCTTCCTTCGTCCGGCATTTCTGCACGTATATTTGCAAAATGGCTGGAACTGCCTACTTTAAATGATGTAAATGATCTGATTGAGACAGGCTTCGTTCAAGAAAATATCCGACATAGCATTTCTCTGCATCCATTGATTCAGGAAATCGCTGTTTCAGAAAACAGACCTTCCATTACAACCTGTCGCACCTTATTGGCTTCTCTTCAAAAAATATGTTTAATGCACGGTGTAGAAATCAGCTATTATAAGAAATTATTTCAGACAGTAGAAAACATCATGCAGCTAATCGAAAAAGATGATATTTCTCAATACCTATTATTTTTAGAAAACATCTTTCCATATATGGAGAAATATCACTATCAAAAAGGCATGGCAGAAATCATTCAAGAATTAAAACAACTTATAAAAACAGATAATCATGGGACTGCTTCTGACCGTGCACTATTACTGGACTATCAGGCAACTATGGAAGCCAAGCCGCAGAAAGCCATCCAATTAGAAAAAGAAGCGCTTTCTCAAATAAAAGAAACCACAAAAGATAACGCCCACCTTGTATCCAACCTTCATGCAAACCTCGGAGGACTTTACCGGATGCAAGGTCAAATGGAAGCGGCAAGAGAACACATGGAAACGGGCATCTCGCTGTTGGAAGAATACGGACTTCTTTACACCAATGACAGCATTCCGCAGATTAGTAATTACGCTGCCCTATTAGCAGAAATACAAGAAACGGAACGTGCCATATCCTCTCTCCAGAAATTAGCACGAATTATCAAAGAATACAATTCAGACCACTGTTTGGATTATGCCCAAGTACAGGAATCAATGGGAAATATATGCCTGATAACAGCTAATATCTCACAGGCAAGAACACACTTCAAAAAAGCCCTGAAGATTTATGAGAATATCTGGTCAGACGAACCGGAATTGATAGAAGCAAAGTATCAGGAAATTCAGGAATTATATCCACAAGTTGGATTTTCTATTGGGAAAAGACTATCAGATTTTTTAGCAAAATAAACATAATTTTATGGCGGACAAAATTGCCCGCCGTTGTTTTTTCCAAGTCTTATCAAAATCCATCTTTATGCTATATGTTTTCCATTCATTAAATTCCGCAAGACGTTCTTTAATTTTATCATGGGTAATTCTTACTGTGTCACTTCTGCTTTAATGATTATAAGCTATTTTTCAGTATCTCCAACACCTCATCATGATTCAGCACCTTATATCCACCCTCCATGATAAATGTCCCGTTTGCAATACCCTGCAACATTTCTTCTGTGACGCCCAACTCATGGAGATTCATTGCAAGTCCCAGCTCTTTCATCCAATTTTCCATGCAGAAAATTCCTTCTTTAGCAATCTGCTCATCGGATTTCTCGGCAGGATCGACCTCCCACACATTCACAGCAAAACGGCAAAACCTGCTAAGACCATAAGGCATGATATACTGATAGTAAGGAAGTGACACCGCTGAAAGCGTCATTCCGTGAGTTGCATCCGTATATGCTCCTACTGCCTGCCCAAGCATATGAACCATCCAGTCTGTGCTTTTTCCTCTGGAAACAAGCGTATTCAGCGCCCAGGTTGCAGCCCACATGATATTCGACCTTGCCTCATAGTCCTCTGGATTCTGAATGGCAACTCTCGAACTGTGAATTACCGATTTCATCAGTGCCTCGCTGATATAATCGCTGGTATTGTCGTCCTCCCCAGAGAAATACTGCTCACAGATATGATTGAAGATATCATAAATGCCGGCCACCATCTGCTCTTTCGGCAATGTGAAAGTGAATTTCGGATTCAGGATTGCAAATTTCGGCATCACAGCATCTCCAAACACATGACCGATTTTCAGCTTTTGATCGTGATTGGTGATGACCGCACCTCCATTCATTTCGCTTCCGGTTCCCACCATAGTCAATACGCAGCCAACAGGGACAATCTCACAATCCGGCTCCTCAAAACGGATATAATATTTCTCCCATGGATCTTCATCACAGTGAACAGACACGGAAACCGCTTTTGCATAGTCGCAGCAGGAGCCGCCGCCTACAGCCAGCAAAAAATCCACGTGATTTTCTCTGGCAATCTGAACCCCCTCCCTTAATTTTTCTATTGTAGGATTTGGCATCACGCCTCCATCTTCAACGACTACCTTTCCGTTATCTTTCAGCAATTTCATAACCTGATTGTAAATTCCATTTTTCTTAATAGAACCACCGCCATAAACCAACTGAACGGTTTTTCCATATTTGGGAAGCTCCTCGTTCAAAAAACAAAGAGAATCCTCTCCAAAGTAAAGTTTTGTTGGATTTGAATACGAAAAATTTCCTAACATAATGTTTTTCCTCCTTAGTCCTGATAGATTTCTTTCGCCATGCGGAATGCTGCCCATGCTTTCGGCCAGCCAGCATAAAAGGCAGCGTGTGTCAAAATTTCTGCCATTTCTTCTTTTGTAACACCGTTCTTTTTTGCTTCTCCTATATGAAAGGCAAGAGAACTGTCCAGAACACCGCTTGCCATAAGTGCTGTTACTGTGACAATGCTTCTGTCTCTTGCAGGAAGCTTATCTTCTCGTGACCACACTTCTCCAAACAGCACGTCATCATTCAGTTCCGCAAATTTTGGTGCAAAATCACCCAGGGCATCTCTGCCCGCTGTTACCTTTTTCATGATCTGTCTCCTTATTTTAGCTTACTGTATTCTTCTTCCTTCACCGGCTCCATCCATTCATTGGAACTTCCTTCTGCCGGAACTTCTACCGCCAAATGAGAAAACCAGCTATCAGGAGCAGCGCCATGCCAATGCTTCACTTCCGGCGCAATATTGATGACATCACCGGGTTTCATCTCCTGAGCCGTTTTTCCCCACTCCTGATAATATCCACGTCCGGCAGTGCAGAGCAAAATCTGTCCGCCTTTGTGATGAATATGCCAGTTATTCCGGCATCCTGGCTCAAAGGTTACATTTGCAATTCCAACTCTTTCCGTTGTCAGCATGGACAGGTAACTCTGTCCAACAAAATATTGTGCATACGCATCATTTTTTTCCCCCAATGGGAATATCTGTTTAAATCCTTTTTCTGTCATGAATTACTCTCCCTTCAAGAATTAAAATAGTCTAAAATCTCTTGCAGCCTGATCCACATGGAACGGGCAGCGTTTGTTACAATGCACGCATCCAACACAGGCATCAGCCTTGACTGTAAGATTTTCATAATCATCCAGTCAGGTTCTGTGCCCATGTATATTTCCGGTAATACCAGAAAACCACCGGCACTTTAATGCACTCATCCAAGCAGAGAACAAAATATACAGTCAGCACTGGAAGCTTAAAATAAAATGCCATGACAGATGCCGTCGGGATTATGATCAGCCACAATACAATCCCGTCACAGATACATCCAAATTTTGATTTGCCTCCGGCACAGAAGATCCCGCCGATGACCATACTGTTTACTGAACACACAATTGCGTAATAACTTGAAATCAGCAGCATTCCTGAAAGATAAGAGGTCGCCGTATCCGTCAAAGTTGAAAAATACAGAATCAACGGACGTAAAGCAAGAAGAAGCAAACAGGTAACCGCACCGATGAGCCCGGCAAGCTGCGTAGAATGCTTCGCATATCTTTTTGCCAGTTCTATCTGGTTTTTTCCCAGTTCATTTCCCACCAGAATAGCCCCTGCCGTTCCTACACCTTTGGATACACAGCCTAGTATATTCCGTATAATTGTCGCAAGGGAGTTTGCCGCTACCGCATCGTTCCCCAAATGCCCGATAATAACAGAATAGATTGTCACACCGCCGCCCCAGAAAAAATAATTTCCAATCACAGGCATGGTATAACGGTTAAAATCCTTCCTGATTTTTTTGTCCGCATGTGCTATATAGGACAGTCTGATTTTTATACTGTCTGGCTTTTTTGCTTCTGCCAGAGTCCATAGAAACTGGATGCCTGTGGCAAGGACAGTTGCCACGGCTGCACCCTGTATCCCCATGGCAGGGAACCAGAGTAATCCGAAAATAAAAACCGTATTAAAGCATAAATTCAATATCATGGAAGAAGATCCGATTACCGTACTCTTAGCTGTTTTTCCGCTGTTTTTCATAATACAGAGATACATTTGGGATAATCCCAGCGGCACATAAGATATCCCTGCAATCCGTAGATATACAGCTCCACGATAAACCAGTCCTGTCTCATTGGTCAGTAAAGACATGATTTGAGTCGGAAAAATTGATGTGCCGGTCAGAAAAAACACAGACACGATCATCATATACCTTATTGCAAGAGCAAGTATTTTTTCAACCGTATTACGATCACCTTTTCCCCAGTATTGAGCTGCCAGCATGGTTGTTCCCTGTACCAAAACCGTAACACATATATTAAATATAAAAGTCACCTGTCCGGCCAATGACACCGCAGCCAATGCTTCCTGCTCTAAAAAACCAAGCATAACAGCGTCCGATGCGCTCACCAGTGCCGTCATAAAATTTTGAAACGCAATCGGTATCACCATGGCCATCAATGTATGATGAAATGATTTTCTGTCCTCATGTACAGCCATATTCTCTATGGTCCTCCTTAATACTGGCGGATGAAAAAACATTCCCGCCCGCCAGATTCATTATCATCTATTCCTGCTCCGCCAATTCAATCCGTACCTGATAGCCGCCGCTTAATTCCCGGATTTGCCGGACAATGCCCTTTGTGTGTCCTGTGTAAGAAAAATATGCAATCATTGTGTTCATAAAATGATCTCCTTTGTCCAAAATATATTTATTTCTTTTTTACTTAACAACCGTTATCTCAGATTTGACTTGAAAAAGTCCTCCATCTTATCAAACGGAATGACATCCATATTGTCATACAGATCCGTATGAACAGCATCCGGAATAAGGAGCAGTTCCTTATTATCTCCTTTCAGCATCTTGTAAGCATCTTTACTGAAATAGCAGGAATGTGCCTTCTCGCCATGAATTAACAGAACTGCACTGCGGATTTCATCTGCGTACTGCAAAATCGGCATATTTAGAAATGAAAGGGAAGATGTCACATTCCAGCCGCCGTTGGAATTCAGAGAGCGTGCATGATACCCACGGTCAGTCTTATAATAATTGTGATAGTCCTTAAAGTAAAACGGCGCATCCTCCGGCATGGGATCTGCCACACCACCGGCAAGTGCATAGGTTCCATTTTTGTAATCGCTGACTCTTTGTGCATTCATGGCTTTGCGTTTCTCATAACGTGCATCTGCACTGTCCTCGGAATCAAAATATCCCTTTGCATTCACCCTGGTCATATCGTACATAGTGGAAGCGACTGTTGCCTTGATTCTGGTATCAATAGCCGCCGCATTCAGAGCCATGCCGCCCCAGCCGCAGATACCGATAATTCCGATTCTTTCCGGATCAACATTTTCCTGTACGGAAAGGAAATCAACTGCTGCCTGAAAATCTTCCGTGTTAATGTCAGGTGAAGCCACATAACGAGGCTGGCCACCGCTTTCACCGGTGAAAGACGGATCAAATGCAATTGTCAGGAAACCTCTTTCTGCCATGGTCTGCGCATACAGACCTGCCGCCTGTTCTTTTACCGCCCCAAACGGTCCGCTGACGGCGATAGCCGCCAGTCTGCCGGTAACTCCTTTCGGCTCGTAAAGATCCGCCGCCAGCGTTATACCGTAACGATTGTGAAAAGTTATCTTGCGGTGATTTACCTTCCCGCTTTTAGGGAAAATCTTATCCCACTCGTTTGTCATTGTTATTTTTTTGTTCTCCATTGTCATTGCCTCCTTGTTTTGCCTTTCTCTCGCTTTATTTTCTGAAATATTCACTGATCTTTTTCATGCGACCTACCTGGTCTACATGGAACGGACAGCGTTTGTTACAATGCCCGCAGCCAATACATTCGTCCGCCCCATGTTCCAGATTTTCATAATGGCTGCGTGCAAGCGTATCTCCCGCCACGGATAGATCATAGTATTTGTTGATCAGCCCTACATCCAGCCCCATAGGACAAGGCTGACAATGATTGCAATAGACACATTTCCCCGATGCATCCTGTGGTGCAAAAGAGCCAATGACTGAATAATCTCTTTCTTCCGGTGCGGCATCTAAGAATCCAAGAATCCGCTTAAGATCATCCATATTACGAACACCAGGAAGTACCGTTAAAACCCCCGGTTTATCCAAAGCATACTGAATACACTGATACTCCGTCAGCGCTTTCCCAAACGGCGAGGTTTCCGCTTTTAACAGCTGCCCTCCGCTAAAGGCTTTCATCACGGAAATCCCTACCCCCTCTGCTTCGCAGCGGCGGTACAGGTTCATTCTTTCTGCCACACTGCCAACTGCATAACTGTCTTTCGCATAATTGGGTTCGGTGCCGCCCGCATAGTCATAAGCAGGATTAATACTGAACATCAACATATCCAAAATCCCCATATCAAGCACCTCGTTCACCAGAAAGGGAGTATGAGAAGATAGTCCGATATGCCTGACCACGCCAGCCTCTTTTAGTTCTTCCATATAGCGAATGACTCCGGCTTTTTCTACTTCATGCAGATCCGCTGATTCATCAATGCAATGAAGAAATCCAAAATCAATATAATCTGTTTGCAGCGCCTTCAGCTGCCAGTCAACGGAGCGTTTCATGGTATCCAGGTCTGTTGTCCATCCGTACACTCCTGTTTCATAATTTGCTCCAAAATGAATCTGGAAATATGCCTTATCCCGCATCCCTTTTATAGCCCGCCCATAGGCGGCAAAGGGTTTTGCTTCCGACGAAGCCATATCAAAATAGTTAATTCCATTTTCCATAGCGGCAGTTATTATTTTTTCGATTTCTTTTTCACTTGATGCCTGAATGGAACTGGTACCGATTCCAAGAACGCTGATCTGTTCCGTTCCCCTCGGCAGTTTTCGGTATTGCATAAATAGTTCCTCCTTTTAATAGTCGATACACACCCAGCACATTACTTTCGATTTGGCTATTTGAAAGTACGTCAGAAATATCTTTCACGCTTGACGCAAGCATCAAAAATCCGACATTCCACCTTCTCACAGACTTTTTACCCATGCTTTCAATTCTTCCTGAGACAACAAGCCATTCAGCATTTTTCCTTTCATCAGGATAGCGCCAGGACAGCTCGGTGCAAGTTTTTCATTTGTGTTTCCCATGCCGCTGCCGCCAGAAGTAGCAAAAGGAACGATGGTTTTGCCTGAGAAATCATAACTCTCCAAAAAAGTATTAATAATCGTTGGTGCAACATACCACCAGATAGGGAATCCAACAAACACCAGATCATACTGATCCATACCTTCCAGCTTCCCGGCAATTTCAGGACGGAATATCGGATCACTCATCTCCACACTGCTGCGGCTTTTTTTATTTGTCCAGTCCAGATCGGCACTGCTATACGGTACCTTTGGCTTAATCTCATACAGGTCTGCGCCTGCCGCTTCCGAAAGTTTCCACGCTGCCTTTGCAGTCACACCGCTTGCTGAAAAATAGGCTACCAAAATTTTCTTGCTCATAGTAATTTCCTCCGTAAATTATGTTATTGAACTTATTATAAATGAATCTATATCACCTGAAATGTTTTCCATTTTCCGGACTTCTGCCTCCAGAAGAAAATGACCGCCCGAATGCTCCAGTCACAAACCATTGCAATAGCAATCCCGATCACGCCCATTTTCAAAACAATTCCCAAGAGCCATGATAAAAGCAGACGCACTGCTATTGTAGATATAACCGAAACATACATGGTAAATTTCACATCACCCGCTGCACGCAGCCCATTACTAAGCGCACCGGAAAAGGGATATGCTGCTGCATTAAACACGTTATGGATTAAAACCAGCCAGATCACAAGCCGTTTGGTCTCCGGCTGCAAAGCATAAAATTTCATAAAGAATGGAGTCAGAAGAAAAATCAAAAGATTCCATGCCGATGAAATCAGCAATGTGATTCTTGTCAATCTCTTAAAATAATGCTCCGCAGCATCTGCATCCCCATTTCCCATACACTGTCCAATGACCGTTATAAATACGGGACCCATAGCGACTCCCGCCAGCGCAGCCAACGACCAGATACTTTGTGCAACACCATTTGCAGCAATCTGGTATGTTCCAAAAAGTGCAACAATGCTGCTTAACGCCACTTTTACTAACTGGAAAACGCCATTTTCCATTCCGTTTGGAATTGCGATTTTTAAAATTTGTTTCATGAAATCCACATTCCACCGAAAAATCCACTTGCAGCGATAGAACACTTCATTTTTTCTCTGAAAACAAAGTACTGTAATCATCACGGCTGAAAATGTCCGAGCGATCAGTGAAGGGTATGCAACACCTGCAACACCTGCACGCAAAACAAATACACCAATGAGATTTCCAATAACATTGATGATATTGGAAATTACCGACAAATACATGGTCACACTGGTTTTTCCAATACTGCGAAAAAGGGCAGCGCCAGCATTGTAAACCGCCAATGCCGGATAGGAATATGCAGAAATCCTAAGGTATGTAATACAAGAGTGCATCACAGAATCTTCCACTTTACCGAACATCAGACGAAGCATCCCTTCATTTCCAATCAGAACTATCACTGCGATCAGTATGGAAAAAATCGTAGAGAATGATAGAAGCTGGCTGGCGGATTCTCCAGCGTCATCATTTTTCTTTCTACCAATATACTGGCTGATCACAACCGCCCCTCCGGATGCCAATGCTGTAAACAGATAAATAAAAATAGTATTGAACTGATTTACCAGTGAAACACCGGATACTGCCGCTTCTCCTGCGTAGCTGACCACCAGTGTGTCCGCCATCCCTACAAGCATTATCAACAGCTGCTCTAAAAACAGGGGAATAATCATAGCCATCAACTTCTCGTTTGAAAACAGAGTTGTTTGCTGATTCATGCCTTTTCCTCCACTAAGATTTTACAATTTATTCTTTTCTTCTGCTCTGTGAGGTTATCTTTCTGAGTCCTTTCACTGTGTAAAAGCCGATAAAGACCCATAGTCCCATCATGGTGATATACCCTGCAAATACAGAAACTGCACTCTGTTCAAAATCAAAAAACACAAACTCCTGTTTAAGGAACATATAGGAGAGAATATTTTCCTTATGGAAACAGTACGCTCCATACCCCGCAATAAAAATTGCTATAAAACACATCAGCCATACAAATGCAGCAGGGGTTTTCTTTCTGTTACAAAGTCTGCGGAACAGTCCAAGAACCATGCTCCAATGAAATCCTAAATGAATACTCATCAGCACAAATCCCCAATAAGATGCCGCCAGGTGCATGATTCTCGCTATTGCCATCGGTCCTTGAATGGGTAATCCCGCAAAAATGTGACGGGACAACACAATTCCACTGAACCCCAAACACAGCATAGAAATAAGGACACTGATATTGATGATCGTCTGCATTGTCCGCAGCAGGGTATATTTCCCTTTGAACAGGCTACCATACCACCGGATGTTCAGAATGTTGTGTAGCAAAAACAGTACAAGCATCCCTGTTCCAAACCACTCATGAAGCTTCTGTCCGGTGACTTGATAAGCCATCAGACAAAGTAGCAGCACTGTCATCAGTAAATCAATTCCCATCTTTATTTTTAGTTTCATGAGTCATTTGTCCTTTCGTATCATTTAGATAAACCGAGTCCCTGCACCCATTCGCTCACTCTGCTTTCCGCATCGGTTACACTGGAACTGCCAATATGAAGTCCGTCAAGAATGGTTGCATCCGGCTCCATATTTTTAATTTCATCAACCGCATCCGAGAATGCACTGCCACCGGAAGTGCAGAAGGGGATCACTGTTTTCCCACTGAAGTCATACTCGTCAAAAAAGCTATACATTACCATAGGCATACCATACCACCAGTTGGGGAAGCCAACAAAAATCGTATCGTACTGATCCAGATTTTCGATATGCGTAGCCAATTCCGGATGAATGCCATTGTTCTTTTCAGTCTCTCCAACATCAACGGTATCATTGTAGTTATTGGGATAAGGTTCTACTGTTCGGATAGAAAACAATTCTCCGCCGGAAGCTTCTGCAATCATATGGGCCATCACACCAGTATTACCTGTGACTTCACCGTTGAAGATTTGAATACTGGCTGATGAAGAAGCGTCCACGTCATCGGGAAGATCCGCATTTTCACCATAGGTAAAATAAGCAATCAGAATATTGCTGCCTTCCGTTTTTGTGCCTTCTGCGGGAGTGGATTCTGCCACCAGAGAGGGTTCTTCGGCAGACACAGGATCCAGAGCATCCTTCTGCTGTGTATTAGAGCAGGCTGCCAGAGAAAACACTAGTACAACAGAAAGTATAAGTACGATTATTTTTTTCACGCAATCATCTCCTTGAAATCTTGTTTATCAAATTATTTTCCCAGGTTTAGATCAAGACTGTTTGCCCATTCCATAACGGTATCCTGAGAATCGCTGCCATTTAGCCGCCGTCCATCAAGCCAAGCAGCTCCGTTTGTGAGCTGTTCCAGGCTGGTTGCACTGGAGCCCATATCACTTCCGCCGGATGTACAGAAAGGTACGATGGTTTTACCGGAAAAATCATAGCTCTCCACGAAAGTACTGACAATTCTCGGCGCTTCTCCCCACCAGATGGGGTATCCGATGAATACAGTGTCATATTGTTCCATATTCTCCACACTGCCGGAGATAACAGGACGGGCATTCGGGTCATTCATCTCAATGGTAGTGCGGCTGTTATTATCATTGTAGTCAAGATCTGCATCGGTGTAAGGTTCTTCAGGAACAATCTCATAAATATCTGCATTCAGACCGTTTGCGATATGCTCTGCCACGCCCTTTGTGGTACCTGTCGCAGAGAAGTAGGCAACCAAAACCTTATGATCCTGTACATCTTGATTGTCCGTATTCTCCATATCTGTACTGCTTTCCGCAGATTTGGTATCAGCTTTACTTTCCACGGAAGTATCTTCTGTAGATGGTTGCTCTGTCTGGCTTGCAGAATTTCCACAAGCTGCAAGTCCCAAAATCATAGTCAAAGAAAGTAAGATAGCGATTACTTTTTTCATTATAAATACCTCCATCATTTTTTTATTCTGCCAGAGAAAAGATGACTTCTTCCTCATTGTCAAGATTGTTAAATACCCAAAGCTCAGAAGTGACTCTGCCAATAGGGATAACATCTACCGAAAGAATCGGGTCGTCTGTCTGTGCATAGAAAATGGCCATATTATGGTGTGCCTCGCAATAGGTAATATCACCATTCTCAAAATTCTTCTGACCGCCTTCCAAATGCTCTGGATAGAACTCAACCCCTCCATAGTATTCTCTGTCACCGTAACCCACCATGGAAATTGTCAACGGAAAATATGTTTTGATTTCTTCTGCCAGTTCTGTATCGTATAGAATTCCATCTAAACTAACTTCACCAACCGTAATCTTGATAGGAGTCCCTGTTTGTACTTCAGATTTAGATATTCCTATATCTGCAATCCATGATGAAACGGTATCCTGTGCGTTTGGAACATCTTTTGCTTCAATCGCAATACCCTCTAAAAAAACTGCTGCATGACTTGCTTCTGCAATAGTCTGATAACTGTTACCTGCACCATAGCCATCATGGGTACAAAATGGGATAACTGTTTTCCCACTTAAATCATACTCCTTCAAAAAAGATAGCACTGCCTGCGGAACATCTGTTGCCCATACGGGATAGCCAATAAATACCGTATCGTAAGCGGAAATATCCAGATTGCTTTCTTTAAGCTCCGGCAAATAATTACTACTCATTTCATCATGGTTTACATCCCGCAATTCATCAAAATCTGCCGTATAAGGAGTAACCGTTTCAATCCGGTGCAGATCTCCGCCCACTTTCTCCGCTATCATATTAGCGACATACTCTGTTGTACCATAACGGAGATCATTCTCTACCACAATGCTTGCAGAAGTTGTGGCATCCACATCAGAGGGATATTCTGTATTGCCCCAGCGTGAAAAATAGACGATTAAAGTGTTATTGGCCGATTGTTCGCTTTCTGTGCTTTCAGATTCTAAAACTGCATTAGACACTGAAACGCTATCTTGCTGAGAAGATGGACTTGTGGTTTCTCCACTGCTCTCCTGCGATGGATCTGTGCTACTGCTGCAAGCAGTCAGCATAAAAAGCAGAGAAAAAACAAACAGAATAGATAAAAATTTTTTCATATGTAACCTCCTCATTAAATCGCAGCCTCTTTATCTTTGTGACAAAAATCCTTGCTGTACCAGCATTTCCGGTACCTCCGGGTAATGACAGTAAGGAGGTCGGTAAAAGTCGGCAGCCATTCCTGTCCAGTCTCCAACCCGGCTATTCCAGGGGCGTTCCCGCAGATATACGGCGTACTGCTCGTCATACTGCTTCAGCAGTCCAGTTAGGTCGGAATTATATTTTTCCTCAAAGCAGACCGCTTCCTTCGGCAGACGGGGCTTCTGCCCAGGTTCTTCCGCTGGATATCCCACACATAAGCCAAGCATAGGCACAACATATTTGGGCAGATTCAGTTCCCGTATCGCCTCGAAAGCATGAAGCCGGATGTCCCCAATCGGTACGGTGCCCAGACCAAAGGATTCGGCGGCAACCACCGCAGTTCCCAGAGCGATTCCTACCTCGTTTGCCCCAACAATCAGGTTGTCGATCTGACTTACAACGGAATCAAACTCCTGACCGTTTTCCTTACAAGCCAGCCAAGTGCGATAAAAGTCTGCGCAGAACACCAGAAAAACAGGAGCCTGCGCAATATGTTTCTGGCCGCCGCACAACTCCGCAAATTTTTTCCGTCGTTGCTGCTCCTGCACGACAATAACGGATATGTGTTGGAGATTTACCCAGTTCGGGGCTGCCTGCACTGCCTTTAAGATTTCATCCAGTATTTCCTTCTCTATTGGTCTGTTCTGATACTTTCGGATAGACCGATGCGATAATAAAGTTTTCATTATTACTCCCATTTAATTTTTCACTTCCTCTTATTGTTATTTTTTTATTTTACAGATCATATAATCGATTGCATCAAGTGACTGCTGCTTTTCATGTACCTCATCAAGCAATTTGTACCGATATTTTCGCAACATCCTTATCTGCATTTCTTGATCTTCACATCCTGAAATTTTTGCGATTTCTTCTTTGCTTAATCCGGCGTTTATAAGGGAATCATAATCCGGTTTCATGAAATGGCTCTCCCTCCTAAATAAAAAATGTAGGTGTCGAAATTGAAACTACCTGTTTCATCTCTACACCTACATTATAATTTTTCGCTTATATGATATCAAATACCTAGTTTTTATGGCTTATCAATGCCTAAAAAGCATTGAATATGTTTGATGAATTTTGTGGTTGCTAAGCTGAACGGCTGACCACGTTTCCATGCTAATACACTTGTTGCTGTAAGTGGCGGATCAAGCGGTCTGAATGTAACCTTTGATTGATCCCAGAAGGGTACAGCCCCTTCAATCACCAATGAATATGCCAAGCCTCCATTCACCATAATTGCGCTGTTCGTACTTAAATTGCTGGTAAAAACAATATTCAGTTTCTCATAGTAGTTGCCAAACCAACTTGCCAACTCACTCTGCACATTCATACGCCTTGGAAGAATCAAAGGCAGTACAGACAAATCTTTTGCGGTTACCGTTTCTTTCTTGGAGAGTGGAGCATCCGATCTCATCAGAACCACCCATTTTTCCCTTATATTCAAGCGAATAAATTCATATTTTTCCATATCAATCGGCTCAAGAAGCAAACCAATATCCAGTAGTCCCTTATCCATTTGTTCCTTTACCAAATCTGCTGTGGCTGTAAAAATGTCAAAAGTAACACGGGGATATTTCTGACGAAAGGACTCAATTATTTTAGGAAGAAGTTGTACAGCCGCAATTTCTCCACACCCAATGGAAATTTTACCTTCCACCTGTTCCTCTTGCTCCACCAGTTCCTTTTCTGTCTTATCTACAAGCTGCAAAATTTCTTCCGCACGACGGCGAAGAAGTATTCCTTCATTTGTCAATTTGATTTTCCGTGTCCCTCTATCAAACAGCTTTACACCTATATCTTCCTCCATCTGTGCAAGCTGACGTGAAAGTGTCGGCTGCGTGATATGTAAAACTTCTGAGGCTTTTGTGATACTTTCTTCCCTTACTACAGTCAGAAAATATCGAAGAACTCTAATTTCCATCAGTAATACCTCCTATATCTGCCATGCTTAATAAACATATTTTAACTTATATATACTTTAGAAGCAAGATAACTAACCATTATTCGTAATACTTCTTATTTTTACAGACTTAACATTTGATATTATACTTCACCGCAAAACATTGCATCTTTTTTCTCAATTCTGACTCAATTTTCCCTCAATGTCTTTTTCCTTCATTTTTCGTATGCTTATCCCACAGCAAGCAGTACCACTTTGGTACAGCCTACTGAAAAAATCAATACGAAAATGGAGGTGTTTTTATGCGAGAACTCAGAAACACAAAAATCATTGCTGTAGATCATGGCTACGGCAATATCAAGACTGCTAACACAGTCACACCAACAGGCATCAAAGCCTATGAAACGGAACCGATCTTCACCGGAAACATTTTGGAATATAACGATATATTCTATCGAATCGGCGAAGGACACAAAGAATTTATTCCCGACAAAGCAATAGATGAAGAATATTATCTTCTGACTCTCATGGCAATTGCAAGGGAGCTGAATGTTTTTTCCATTCAGGAAGCAGAGGTGCATCTGGCGGCAGGCCTTCCTCTGACATGGATCAGAAACCAGAGGGAAGAATTCCGTTCCTATCTGCTCCAGAATCCAGAAGTCCATTACCGTTTTAACAGCAAAGAGTATCATCTCCGCTTTGTGGGATGCAGCCTTTACCCACAGGGATATCCGGCTATTGTAAACCAGCTTGGAGATTTCAAGGGGACCAATCTCCTTGCAGATATCGGAAACGGAACCATGAACATTCTGTATATCAACAATAAGAAAGCACAGGAAAGCCGATGCTGGACAGAAAAGCTTGGCGTAAATCAGTGCATGATTGCTGCAAAAAACGCTGTTCTGGACAAATTTGGAGTGAAGATTGAGGAATCAACAGTAGAACAGGTTCTGCGGTTTGGAAAAACTGACATTTCAGCACCATATCTGGATTGTATTACATCGGTGGCTAAAGAATATGTAACAGATCTTTTTGCCACGCTCCGCAAATATGAATATAATCCTGACTTGATGCGCCTGTATGTAGTTGGCGGCGGTGGATGCCTGATCCGTAACTTTGGTACGTATGACAAATCACGAGTCACCATTATTGACGATCTCTGTGCCACCGCCAAAGGCTACGAATCTCTGGCTTATATGAGCCTGAAAAGGAGGGGATAAGCCATGCAGAATAATATCCGCAACACAAACCTGCGATTTAATCTGGAAAAAGATCAGCAGCGGAAAGCCTGGGAATATTTACAGACAATGGATAGACAGAATTTTAAATCTTACAGTCAGGTAATCTCTCTTGCACTGGTAGATTATTTTGACCGCTACTACCGCACACAGACTGATCCTTATCTGGAAACAAGAGAACGTGAAGAACTTTTTGTGAAACAGATTGTAGATGCAGTGGAAAACAGTCTGAAACAGGCATTGCCACTTTTTCTTTCCGGACTGACTGCAGGCATGGTGCAAAGGGAGCCCCAAATCAGGGCGTCCTTTCCAGCACCTGAAAATTCACTGCCAGATAGTGATGTAGACTGGGATTTTCTTGGCGAATAACTGATTGGAGGTGAACACATGACGGACTTTCTGACAGCAGACACTAACCTGCCATCTTATATGATGTTTCCCCGTTTTCTTCTGGACATGGAAATAAACGAAACTGCCAAAATGCTTTATACGATCCTGCTCGACCGGGCAAGACTTTCCCAGAAAAATGAGGGCTGGTCAGATATTGATGGTCATGTGTTCGTTTACTTTACGATTGAAGCACTGGCAGAAATTCTCCACAAGAGCCAAATGACGGTGAAAACTGCTCTGGCAGTACTGGAAAAACAGGAGCTTATCTTCCGAAAGCGACAGGGACCCGGACACCCCAATCGGATCTATGTAAAACTCCCGCAAGAAACCACCAACTATACAGACAGATTTCTTTCCCTAAAACAGACAGAAAACTGTCCTATTGACAGACAGGATTCTTTCCCTGATACAGACAGAAAACTGTCTGGTAATAAGAAAGAGATAAAAAAGAACCATTTAGCAATAAGGGGGAGTAAAGAGCCACGCTCACCTTATGGAAAATTTCAAAATGTTTTTCTGTCAGAGACGGAGTTGGAAGATATCCGACAGACAATCCCTGACTGGCAAGATTATATGGAACGCTTATCCGGTTATATGGCTTCTACCGGAAAACAATACCAAAACCATGCAGCTACCATCATCAGTTGGGCAAGACAGGATCATCCTGCTTCCCGGCAACGAAATTATGAAAGTGAGGAATACGAAACATTATGACAACATTTACAGAAAAACCACCAGCTATAACACCAAACAGAGAGCTTCAGTCTGATGAATATTTTAACGAAACAGACCACCTGATCTACTGTTCCAAATGCAATACGCCAAGGCAATGCAGGTATGAATTACAGGGAAAGGTTCTTATTCCTTCCATCCGCTGTAAATGCCAGCAGGAAATCTTTGAGCAGGAAGAAGCCCAGAGAAAACTTCATGAAAAGCAAATGGAAATAGAGCATCTCAAAACCAGCGGCTTACAGGACAAAGCACTCTATGACTACACCTTTGCCAAAGATAACGGCATCAATCCGGAAATGAAACTGGCACACAATTATGTAAGTAACTGGGAAGAGATGAAAGCAAACGCTTCCGGACTTCTCATCTGGGGCGATGTCGGTACCGGAAAATCTTTCTTTGCAGGCTGCATTGCCAATGCCCTTCTGGAAAAAGGCGTCCCTGTATTGATGACCAACTTTTCCCGGATTCTGAATACACTTACCGGGATGCATTTTGAAGACAGAAACCAGTTCATCAACAGCTTAAACCGCTACAGTCTTCTGATTATTGACGACCTCGGAATTGAGCGAAACTCTGACTTTGCACTGGAACAGGTATTCAATGTGATTGACAGTCGTTACCGCAGTAAAAAACCCCTAATCATAACGACCAATCTCACTTTATCAGAGCTGAATAACGCCGCTGATATCGCACACAAACGAATTTATGACCGTATTCTGGAGAGATGTGTTCCTATCCGTATCAATAATCGGAATATCCGTCAGGATAATGCAACAGCTAATTTAAAGCAAGCGAAAAAAATCCTGTTAGATAATCATGCTCCAAACCAGAATGGAATCAAAGAAGTATAACACGATAATTATTTTTCACTGATAGTGGTACTACTTCCTTTCCTTATTTAACATCAGAGGCATGCTGCTGTCAGTTATCTAAAACTATAGTACCAAACCACAAAATTTTAAAACCAAAACCGCCCGGATACGGGCATGAAAAGGAGGTGCCAGATATGGCAAATAAAAGAATTATGACACCAGAAGAAAAAGCACTTTTACAAGCAAAACACCGTCTTGAAGAAGCTGAAGCAAGAAACCGCAAAAAAGAGCGTAATTCCAGAACACGCAGATTGATTCAAGAAGGAGCGATTCTGGAAAGCATTGCTCCACATATTAAAGAAATGGATTTAGATACCCTAAAGCGGGAGCTTATAATCCGGCTAAGAGGACTATAAACACACAAATTCTAATCCCGAAGGGCGCACTTACTCACCACCCGATAAATCGGGCAGTGGTATCCCCTGCGGGGCTCGTGCGCTCTGCCGAGGGCTTATCCGCTGTTGCAGGCAACATCGAAAGGAGGTGTCAGATATGGCAATTTATCATATGCAAGCCAAGGTCGTCAGCCGTGGTTCCGGGCGGTCTGCTGTCGCTGCATCTGCTTATATGAGCTGTAGTCGGATGTATAATGATTATGATGGCATCCAGCATGACTACACCCGAAAACATGGACTGATCTATCAGGAAGTAATGCTTCCCCCTATGGCTCCGCCTGAATGGAAAAACCGGGAGCAGCTCTGGAATGCTGTAGAAACTGCCGAGAAAACAAAAGACAGCCGACTGGCAAGAGAATTTGTTGTCGCACTCCCCGTTGAGCTAGATAAAAGCAGCAATATTTCTCTTCTTCAGAATTTTATTCAAAAAAATTTTGTAGATATGGGAATGTGTGCCGATTTCGCCATTCACGATACAGATGGTCACAATCCCCATGCACACATTCTACTTACTGTCCGTCCATTAAACGAAAACGGAACATGGCAATACAAAACAGAAAAAGAATACCTTTGTGTAAAAGACGGGGAAGAAAAGGGATTTACTGCTTCTGAATTTAAGGATGCTCAGAAAGAGGGCTGGGAGAAACAGTATCGTTATAAAGCAGGGAAAAAGAAAGTATATCTAACTCCCTCGGCAGCACAGGAGAAAGGTTATGAACGTATCGACAAACATCCAAAAAGCACCCGGTATGGCAGACAAAACCCGATTTCCGAACAATGGAACAGTGAGGAACAGCTCTGCCTCTGGAGAGCAAACTGGGCAAATGCCGTAAATAAAATGCTTGCCCTTAATCAGATAAATGCCGCCATTGATCACCGCAGTTTTGCAGCTCAGGGAATCACTGAACAGCCAACCATCCACGAAGGCTACATTGCCCAGAATATGGAAAAGAAAGGCATGATAGCTGACCGGTGTGAAATCAACCGTCAGATTCGTGCGGATAACAGAATACTACGGGAATTAAAAGCACAGATAAAAAAATTGGCGCAAGCTGTAGAAAAGTCTATTCCGGTAATTGCAGAAACATTGGAAGAAATCCGCAATCATATGATTTTTACACAATATCATTTACTTCATAATGAGATGCAAAAAGAAGTGATCCATGACTGGATGCAGCACTTTCGTCCTATCCTGAATCAATATGATACCATTAAGAAAAAACTCAAAGCAAAAGTTACTGAAAAGAAAGAACTACATGTGCAAAAAAATAAAACCAGTATTCTGAATCCTTTGCAGCATATCAAGTTAAATCAGCAGCTTACAACCATAACAGAAGAAATTGAGGAACTGAAATCTGCCAAAGAACAGCTGCTGTTTCAGGCTGAATGCTCCACAGAGAAAGATATGGCGAGTCTTTCCAGAAAATACGACCAGATGGATAAGAATCTGGATATTCTTGATTCTCAGGATATGACTCTCAAAGGGCAGCTTGAAAAAGATGCTGTAGCTTTCCAAGAGGAAAAATCCCTGTCTAAACCGGAGCAATACACAGAATTACTGGATACCAGAATCCAGATCCGACCTACTTTCCGAGAGAAACTGATTGAACAGCTCAAAGATACTTTTGGTAAAACTTATGACTATCACTATCGTGATATCGCAGCCCATGAGGTGGATGATCTCAATATGGAAGATCCCTATAGCTTCTCTCATCGTACCTGGGAACTTGAATATCAGAGGAAACAGGAATTGCAAAAAAAACATCCTGTTCAATCCAGGCAAAAATCGCACAACACAGAACTATAATGTTTAAACTACTAATATAAAAAATATCCCGTTTTCTCAAAACAGTTATATTGCTTCATCCCAATAATTCACAAACTGCTAACCACCGAGCAAAAGTGAGGCACAAAGTGCGTAAGCATAATTTGATTTCTTTCTGCTTACGCACTCTCTTTTTATCTTGAGCAAAAAATTCTCACTTTGTAAAGCCAACAAAATGGGGTTTTGGGGGGCTCCCAAAGTGCGTTTGGATATCCAAACGCTATGCTTGCAAAACCAGTTCTACTGATTTCCATTGACTCTCCCCTCTTCTAAAATCAATGATAATTATAACATTGCCAATTTTGTAAAGTAACGGTCAACTTGAAATATAGGCGACAAACAATAAAACCATGATACTGTTACAAAAAGCAGTAGCATGGTTTCTTTCTATTTCATTATAAATTTTCTCTATCTATCATATTTTCTATTGTTTCTGAGAAACAACACTCTTTCAAATCAATACATTTATCCATTTTCACAAGATTTGTATATTTCTCGTCTGTATAATGTTTTGATATGACAGCAAACACCTTATATGTAGGCTGTGCTGTTACATCTCTGATATCCTTTTTCAGCAATGTGTTCGGTACATTTAATTTCGTATTTTTATCTTTTACGAAGCCAATACAACCACAGATATTCCCGGCAGCTTTTTCTGTATATAATTTCGGTCCTCGATCTGTAAATTCTCCTATCATTGTTACGTTTTTCTTAATAAGCATCATACGTTCCAATATATCCAATTTTTGCCCCGTTGAGCCATCTTTTGCAAAAACAAAATCATTTTCCGTTAATCGCTTATCCAGGCATTTCTGGTAAAAATGAATTGCGGAAGCTGTCTCTTTTTTATTCAACCGAACTCCTGTCAAATGTAAAAAATTGTATCTGTGGAAAACAACTTCATATCCCTGTAGAGATGACAAAATCTTATTACTTTCCTGTAATTGCTTATTCACCTCTTTCGGTAAGCCATATAGGAACAAAACCTTCTGATCCTCAAGATGTTCTTTATATAGTTGTGCTGCTTTTGTCATAATCTGAATTGCACGTCTTTTGTCCATAACTTAATCCTTATCCCATAAAATTTAGAGAAGGGAATGTTCACGCCGCAGCACTAAACATTCCCTTCTCATGGTTGATTTTTCCGTTGTCTGCCAACCTCCAGCACCTTCGTCTGGAAAATATCAGGTTTTTCCGTTGCCTGCCAACCTCCGACACCTTCGTTCGGAAAACGTATCAGATTTTAGGTGTCAACCCACCGCTGATGCACAGCTTTTCTAATTACATTTTACACGAACTATGTGGAAAATGCAATTACAATTTTATCTTATGATGCCCTGCTACATTTTATACACTATTTATCTTACATTTCATTCTTGATAAATTATCTCTTTATCCACAATCTCCCTCGCACATACTTGTATATTGTTCATTCTTCCTATCCATTCCAAGGCATTTTCCACCTTTAGCTGTTCTGTAATGCCTTGCGCCTTTTTCATCTGCTCTACAATCCTTTCAAAGCGTTCCTGTGCCTGTTTCTCTATATCCGCTAAATAACCATTCAGCCTGCCGCTTGTAAGCATCTTCAAATATACCATTTTGCGGTACTCTTTCAAATATTGCAAATGTTTTTGTCCCCATACACCGATAAATCTTTGTTCTTCTTCCTCTGGTAAGGTAAGATTAGGAATAAGATAATCCCCATTTCTGCTATAAGTACCGCCCATTTCTTCAAAAATTGTTTTCTTCATTTGTCTGTTCTACCTTTCTTATCATTCTTTATTCGCAGATTTTTCTTTACTGACTGTGTCAGCCTATCAATAAATAGTCGCTTTTTTCGGTTCACATTGCCCCACCCGAAGAAGTATGATAGAATAATTCTATTAAAATCGAATCGGAGGTGCCACATGGCTATCAGTTCCAATAATGTTCAGGTCTATACTACCCTCTCCAAAGAACTGGTCACTGAGATTGATAAGGATGCGAAAGAGAACTTTCGTACACGTTCCCAGCAGATCAATATGATCCTGACAGAGTATTATAAGACCAGAATGACAACCGATCATGAGTCTGAGTAAAGCACTGAATCTCCTGAAAACACAGGAAATATCAGTGTTTTCTTATGTTTTCCCTTAATTATAAGGTTCATGGGAGCCATATGTATTGCCAAAACTAATATTTACACATAATGGCCAACTGTTTTCCGCCGCCTTTACAACTACATAATTTATCGCCCGCATAAGCTCTGTGGTCCAGGGAAATTCTCCTTCATTACTTCTGCCCAGCTTTACCACTAAAATCCGGCTTTCGTATGCAACTCCTCTGTATCTGCCGCCCTGCTCCCTGCCGTTTCCTGCGGCGATTCCGGCTACCGCCGTCCCGTGGCCGCTTAAATCCCTGGAGGGCACAATCATTTCCCCCTGCTCCCTGGTTCCTGCAGCCAAGGCCTGGTTAATCTCCTCTTCTGTGTAAATTCTGTTCTGCCCCTGATCCCACAGTTCTAAAATCCTGGTAGTTCCGTCTGGATTTCTAAAGTCCTGGTGAAAATAATCAATTCCTGAGTCAATAACAGCCACCACGGTTCCTTTCCCTGAAAGCCCCAGCCCTCCCGCCTGCACATCTGTCTGTACATAAGAAATACAGGAGGAATCCTTTGCCTGGGCAATGAAAAAAAACAGCCGTTTCGGCTTTTCTATATATTCGATTTCAGGGATGGAAACTAAAAAAGGGATCATATTTTCCGGCACTGTTAAAATCCCATATCCTCCTGTTAATTCTTCTACTTTAATTCCCTGTTCCTCCAAAAACATTAAGCTGCCTGTGTGCCTTACAATCAGCTCCCATTTTTTCTCTTCTGGATCATATCCTACCTCCAGCTGCCTGGACTTTTCTCTCTCCTCTTCTGTCGCTTCTAAGGCTAAATTTAACAGGTTCTCCAGCTTTTGATTATTCAAATTTTCCCCGGAAATTTTATACTTTTACCTTAATTATATGAGCAGCCAGTCTTTTCTTAATACAAAAAGGCCGGCGCAAAAGTGATTTACCTTTGCACCAGCCTGGGATATGCTGAAAATTCTCTGATTTTACTTTAAGAATCCATTGACAATCTGAGCTTCCGCCTCTGCCTCTGTAAGGCCTAAGGTCATCAGCTTAGTAATCTGCTCCCCTGCAATTTTTCCAATGGCAGCCTCATGGATCAGGGCTGCATCCGGGTTGTTGGCTGTAATTTCAGGAATAGCGCTGATTTTAGCGTCGTCCATAATAATGGAATCACACTCTGAATGTCCTGCGCATTTGGCGTTTCCGTGAAGCTTGGAAATAAATACCTGGGACGACTCCTCTTTAGCAACAGACCGGGAAATAATGTTGGCGCTGGAATCTGCGCCATTTAAATTCACCTCAAACTCGCTGACTGCATCCTGAGTGCCGTGGGTTAAAAGTCTTTCCCTTACAACCATTTTAGCCCTTTCTCCCAAGTCTGCAACAGTCAGTCTTTTTGTAGAATCCACTCCCTTAATCTGCACCATTTCCATTTCCATATAGCTTCCGGCTTCCATAGTAACCTCAGTCTTAGGATTCATAATCCTCTGCCCTCTTCCGTCGCCGCTGCCATAATGCTTTTCCACATACTTAATTTTCGCGTTTTTCCCTACAAAAAAGCGGTGGATGCCGTCGTGTCTGGAGTTGGAATCTCCTCCGTTGTGAATGCCGCAGCCGGCAATAATTACTACGTCCGCGTCATCCCCGATGTAAAAGTCGTTATATACCTGCTCTGTCAACCCGCTTTGAGTCATTACTACAGGAATATGAACACTTTCATTTTTTGTGCCGGCCTTAATTTTAATATCAATTCCAGTGCCGTCTTCCTTGCTTACAATTTCAATATTCGCTGTGGAACTTCTGCCTGCCACCTGGCCGTTGGCCCTTATATTATAAGCGCCGGCAGGAATCTGATGGAGGTCCGCCACTTCTTCCAGAAGTGTTTTCTGAATTTCATCCATCTCACTCACCTCCCTGATAATACGTCGCATCCGGCCACTGCAGCCGCAGTGCCTAAAAGCTCAGGCAGAATTTCTTCCCTGGGGCCCTGCTTTGTAATTTTTCCGTCTGCGATTACTACGATTTCATCTGCAATATTAAGAATTCTCTCCTGGTGAGAAATGATTAAAATTGAGCCGTTAATGGCCTTTCTCATCCGCTCAAACACCTGAATTAAATTTTGAAAGCTCCACAAGTCTATGCCTGCTTCAGGCTCGTCAAACACAGAAAGCTTTGTTCCTCTGGCCAGTACTGTTGCAATCTCGATTCTTTTCAGCTCGCCGCCGGAAAAACTTGCGTTTACTTCCCTGTTAATATAATCCTTGGCGCAAAGTCCTACCTCTGACAAGTATTTACAGGCCTCTGCTGCAGACAGCTCCTGTCTGGCGGCCAGGCGGATTAAATCCAGAACCTGAACGCCCTTAAATCTTACAGGCTGCTGAAAAGCAAAGCTGATGCCCATATTGGCTCTGTCTGTGATGCTCATTTCTGTAATATCTTTTTCATCAAAAAATATTTTGCCTGAGGTAGGCTTTTCAATACCGGCAATTAATTTTGCCAAAGTAGATTTTCCCCCTCCGTTAGGACCTGTAATAACAATAAACTTTCCGTCGTCTAAGGTCAGGCTTAAATCCTTTATAATCCCTTTTTCTCCCCTGTCTTCCTTTACCTCAAAGGAAACATGTTCTAACTTCAGCATAAGCTCCTCCTGAATAGTATCTTACAGCATAGCCTTTCTCAGCTCTTCTCCTGTTTTTGGAGATAAATAAGCCGGGGCTATATCGAATACTGTTTTACAGCCCTTTTGTCCCTCTAAGCTCATCCTGTAGGCAGCTCTTGCATAAGCAGTGAGTATGCTGGATGTAAACTCCGGATTAGAGTCCAGTTTTAAACGGTATTCTATTACATGTGTATTTTCATTTTCCCAGCCTGTTTTTCCGCTGCGGATCACAAAACCGCCGTGAGGGATTCCGCTGTGATCTCTCAAAAGCTCCTCCTCACTGATAAAGTGAACTGTTGTATCGTACTCTGCAAAATAATTAGGCATGGTTTTGATCTGGTCTTCAATTCTCTTTAAGTCAGCGCCCTCTTCTGCCACTACAAAACACTCTCTGATATGTTTTTCCCTTGTGGTTAAATCAGGGTTGCTGCCGTTTCTCACCGCCTCTAAGGCAGCCTCCACAGGAATTGTATACTGTCTGGCGTCCTTTACTCCCTCCACACGCCGGATAGCGTCAGAGTGTCCCTGGCTTACGCCCTTGCCCCAGAATGTATAATTGCTTCCTGCAGGGAGAACAGCCTCGCCATAAAGACGGTTTAAGGAAAACATTCCCGGGTCCCATCCTACAGAAATTATTGCAACCTTTCCGGCTTCAGCGGCAGCCTTATTTACTTCTGCAAAATGCTCCGGAATTCTGGCGTGAGTGTCAAAACTGTCTACTACATGAAACATTGCAGCATATTTAGGAGTCTGTTCAGGCAGATCTGTGGCGCTTCCTCCACAGAGAATCATAACGTCGATCTCATCTGTCATTTTCTCCGCTTCATCTATATGATATACCTTTGCAGTGTCAGAAAGAATTTTTACTGTCTCCGGATTCCGTCTTGTAAAAACTGCTTTTAACTCCATATCTGGATTTTGCTTTACTGCACATTCTACGCCTCTGCCCAGATTGCCGTATCCTAATATACCAATTCTGATTGTCATATGTTTTCTCTCCTTTAATTTTTAGGAAAGCGCTGTGAACTTTCCTATATGATAAAAATAGGCGTATTCCTCATAGGAATACGCCTTTGTACCAATGCGGGAGATGGGACTTGAACCCACACGAGCATACACCCACAAGATCCTTAGTCTTGCCTGTCTGCCAATTCCAGCACTCCCGCTTGCCAACGGAATGTAGTATAGCACAGTTCCCAAAAGATGGCAAGCCCTTTTTATAAGTTTTTTTGTTTTTTTAATTCTTTAAATTTTTTGAAAAATACAGTTGACAATGACACAATTTTGCCATATAATGACACATGTCTTTAAGACATATTAGATATGCAGAAGTGGCGGAATTGGCAGACGCGCACGGTTCAGGTCCGTGTGGTAGCGATACCGTGAGAGTTCGAGTCTCTTCTTCTGCATTCTTTTTTTATTTCCAGAAAAATATCTGCCAAGGCACCTAAGCCCCGGCAGATATTTTCTTATTTTAATCCGGCTTTTCTAAGTATCTGATTCATTTCTTCTCCCTGCTGTTTTAAATAATTTCTCAAAATACGCAGTTCCATTCCCATATTAAAATGGCGGATTCCCAGTCCCAGATAATACTCCATATCAGCCGCTGAGTTCATCTCGGCTCTGGCGTGGACGCCGTGTTTTTTCGCAGCTTCAAACACCTTTCTCTCCGCTTCTCTCACTCTTTCCATATCGTCGGCCATATTAAAGCCTGAGCTTAACGCAAAGTCATTAGGGCCGAACTGTACCATATCCAGTCCTGGCACGGAACAGATTTCATCAATGTTATCCACAGCTTCCTTTTTCTCAATCATAAATGCCTTTACAGTGCTGGAAGCCATTCTGGCATAATCCTCCTGCCTCATAGAGCAGGTGTTCCCCACCCATCTGCGGTTTACAAATCCCATTCCTCCCTCAAATTCCGGGCACTCAGGCGTAATCATATGAATCGTCTTTTCCACGTCCTCCGCCGTCCTGTGGTCTGTAAAGAGAACAGCCTGAAAGCCTGATGCTACAGCTTTCTGAGCCACATAATAGCGGTTTTGGTAATCCACCTTAATCATGGTGCCCATTCCGTGTACCTCCGCCGCCCGGGCAATATTTTCAAAATCATACTGTCCGTATGGGGCGTATTCCGCCAGAAATTCCACATAATCATACTCTCCTGTAATTCCCACGGTCTCCGTTACTGTAGGCCAGGAGGACTGCAGCCTGGTAGCTACTGTAGACATACCGTGATCCAACATATACCTTAACTTATTTTCTGTCATCATCTTACTTTACCTCTTTTTATTTATTTCCGCAAAACGCCGCCTTATGCCGCCGCGCCTGCCCTTTTCAATTTTACAATCTCTTTCCTAATGGTCAATGCCAACATTACCGCCGCAATAATCAGGAACAAACAAGAAATAGGGGAAGTGAGAAACGGCATAAAGTCTCCTTGGCTTTTCATAAGGCCTCTCCTAAGATTAGTTTCCACTATTGGCCCCAGAATGAATCCCAGGATAATAGGAGCCTGCGGATAATTTAGCTTTTTCATTCCATATCCAATCAAACCGAAAAACATCATTACAAATACGTCGAACACACGATTGTTGGAGCCAAAAGCGCCTACAACGCAGAATACAATAACAATTGGCAGAAGAAGGTTTTTCGGCACAGTGAGAAGTCTGGTAAACACACGGATTCCCATATACTCTACAATCAGCATCATAATATTAGACACAATCAGAGCGGCAAAAATGCCATATACCAGCTTCGCCTCTGAGCGGAACAAAAGCGGTCCCGGGGTGATTCCGTGAATCATAAATCCTGCCAGAATCAAAGCCGTAGTATTATCCCCCGGAAGCCCCAAGGTTAAAAGCGGCACCAGCGCGCCTCCTGTACTGGCGTTATTGGAAGTCTCTGAGGCCACAATTCCATCCACAATCCCTGTTCCGAATTTCTCCGGGTATTTAGAATGATTTTTTACTACAGAATAAGAAATAATGTTGCAGATGCTGCCGCCCATTCCCGGCAGTATTCCGATGCCAGTTCCAATCAGCATGGAAACCCAAAAGTTCCAGCCCTGTCCCTTAATATCCTCTCTCGTAAAGCCAAAACCCTTAATCTTACAGGACTGTACGGTCATATCCTCTTTTTTAAACTTTTCCTCCACAGAGGTCAGCACCTGGGCCACGGCAAAAAGACCGATCAGCACTGGAAGAATGGTAAAGCCTGCGTTTAATTCTGATTCCCCAAAGGTAAAACGGGTAAAGCTGGTGATTGGAGCGATTCCCACAAAGGAAATCATAACCCCAAGCAGGGAAGAAATAATCCCCTTTACTAAAGACCCTGACGCCAGGCTGGCTATCATGGTCATTGAAAAAATTCCAATAGAAAAATATTCGTAAGGACCAAACTGCAGCGCAATTTTCGCAATGGCCGGCGCCAGAAGCATAAGAATAATGTAGCTTACAAAGCCTCCCAGGAAGGAAAATACAATGCCTACCCCAAGAGCTTTCGTCGCCTCTCCTTTTTCCGCCATAGGATGTCCGTCAAAGCATGTGGCCACAGACGAGGCCGTGCCCGGGATCCTGAGGAGAATAGCGGAAATCAATCCGCCAGAGGTACCGCCGATATATAAAGCCACCAGAAGGGATAAGCCAGCCACCGGCTCCATGCCAAAGGTAATAGGAAGAAATAAGGCTACTCCCATGGTTACAGACAGGCCCGGGATTGCTCCAATAATAATTCCCATAAATACTCCAAGAAGCATAAGGAGCATAATTTTCACGTCACAGATGGATAAAACACCAGCAACAATATCAGATGACATTGCAGACACCTCCTATAAAATTCCTTTTGGAATACGGATTCCAAAGACTTCCATAAAAATAAAGTAGATAAATATTACAACAATTATGGCAATAACCGTGTATTTCACCGGTTTTAATTCTTCTTTTTTCGTCATCAGGCAGATAGCCGCCATAAGAAATAAAATACTGGTAATAATAAAACCGACTGGTTTTAACAAGTATGCATATACCAGCATGGCTATGAACATCAGAGCTACGCCCTTAAAGTTCGGCACATAATCCAGTTTCTTTTCTTCTTTCCCTACCTTTGCATCCCTCGTTCCCCGATATGTAACAATAGCAAACATGACGAACATCATAACAGTTACAATTTTAGGAAGGAAACTGGCTCCTATGGCATCCTTTTCCTTCAAACCAATCTGCACGCTTAACATAAAAAATACGGCTGATAAGATCATTCCGCATACTCCGCTAATAAGATCCTTATACTTGCCCATATAGCCTCCTTCTACCCCTCTTCTAATTTGCTACAAATAAATCTTTATAGGAATTCAGCTTTTCATATACGCCCTGAGCATATTCTGCCGCTTTCTCCGGATTCATATAAACCGGTGTAAGTGCATAGGAATCCTGGGCCGCCTTTACAAAATCCGGATTCTCCACTGCCTTCTTCATAGCGTCGCTGAATGTGTTTACAATCTCGTCGGGAGTTTCTTCTGGGAAAGCTGCAAAGAAGAACTTTCCAAATTCCATATTAAGTCCCTGTTCTTTGGCTGTTGGAATGCTGTCAAACAAAGGATTCCGTTCTTCAGAGAGAAGAGCCAGCGGCACAAATTCTCCTGTTTCCAAATAGTCTTTTACAAGGGCATATTCCACGTTAATAATATCTGTATTGTGTCCGGCTAAGGCCGCTATTTTATCTGCGTTTCCGCCGATATCCACCAGGTTTAAATCAATTCCCGCCTCTTTTTCCAAAGCCAGACCAATTAACTGGGGATAACCGCCTACCGCCATGCCAAATTCAATCTTTCCAGGATTAGCTTTTGCCTGCTCCAAAAACTCTGAAAGGCTGGAAAAGCCTGAGTCATTGTGGGTAACTAAAAGTGTAGTGTTGGCCTGAAGGCAAACGCCTGCCATTTTAAATGCATCTAACTGATAATCAATTAAATCGGAAATCTCAGGAAGCATAGCCTCAGTGTGAAAAAACAGACAAGTATATCCGTCAGGGTCCGCGCTTTTTACCTGCTCCATGCCAATAGTTCCTGAAGAGCCTGCCACATTTACAATAGGCATGGACACGTTCAGCTCTTTTTCCATATACTGAGCTAAAAGCCTGGCGTTGGCATCCGTATCTCCCCCTGCCTTTACCGGCACAATCATCTGAATCGCATCGCTGGGATAAGTTTCCTCTTTGCTGCTGCACCCTGCCATACATGCTGCGGCCATTGTAAGGGCCAAAACTGCTGCTCCTGCTTTTTTCATCATTTTTTTCATTTTTTCCTTCTCCTTTTTTATAAAATCTTATTTATTTTGTTTACAATTTCATTTTCCTTTCTAGTGTGCTAACTGTTATAACAGTTAGTTTGTTAAAATAGAGTTCGCATAAAACGAACTCCTGTATTAAGGCTTTTTTACCGGTTTGTCGTTATGTTCCGTCGCTCCAGCTGGCTTCTATGGCAATCAGGGAATCATTGACATGGATTCTCATGGCCTCCGCCGCTGCCTGGGCATCCCCTTTTTTTATCTCATCCATCAACAGTCTGTGCCAGTATCTAGGATATTGACACTTTGGAGCCTTAGTTCCTGTCCCCTTGCAAAGAATCCAAAACAGATTAATCTTTCTCAAAGCGTCCTTCAAAAGCGGATTGCCTGTAAATTCCGTAAACCTCATATGAAAAGCAAGATGGGTGTCGCTGGTATTTAAAGCAGTAGCCTGGGTGTATGGCACTGTATCTAATTCTTCTGCCAAAGCATAAAGCACTGCCTCCTGCTCTGCCGTCATATGTTCTGCTAAGTATCTGGCGGACTGGCATTCAATGGCTTCTCTCAGCTGATAGCTTTGACGAACCTTTTCTAACGTAGGCACAGTGACAAATGATCCCCACTGAGGCTTAGACTCCACCAGACGGTCGTCCTCTAACTTCTTTAACGCTTCAATAACCGGGATAACGCTGACCCCTGTAGCCTCCGCCATCTTCCTCCTGGACAGCTTCATACCCGGCGGAAATTCTCCATCCAGAATCTTTCTTGAAATAATTTTGTAAGCGATATCAGATGCTGTCTGAAAGCTTGCTTCTTCCATGGATATCTCCTTTCTTTTAGCTATATATTATAACTATTATAACAGTATGTCAATATTATATCTGGCATATATGTATATTTCTTATACTTTTCACAAACATCTACATCATTTTTTATGCGATATTTTTTGTAAAGTCAAGACCACCGGCTAAGCCGGTGGCTTGCTTTGACCCTATAAGGGTCTGTTACCGGCACTGGAGTCTAAAGACTCACCGAAATAGGTTCGCCAAGCGCAACATCATTTACCTACTAAGCCCTAAAGGGCTTATTTTATTTGTTTGCTTTTACTGGCTCACCCGTAAACGGGTCAATATACTCTTTCAGTGTCATCTGATCATATTNAAGACTCTCCGAAATAGGTTCGCCAAGCGCAACATCATTTACCTACTAAGCCCTAAAGGGCTTATTTTATTTGTTTGCTTTTACTGGCTCACCCGTAAACGGGTCAATATACTCTTTCAGTGTCATCTGATCATATTCCAAATCTTCTTGTAACTGATTTGCTATATATTCCTGTATTTTCTTTGCATTTTTCCCTACCGTATCTACATAATATCCTCGACACCAAAAATGTCTATTTCCATATTTATATTTCAAATTTGTATGTCTTTCAAATATCATAAGTGTACTTTTTCCTTTCAAATACCCTACAAAATACGATACACTAATGCTTGGCGGAATTTCTACTAGCCTATGTACATGATCTGGACATATCTCTGCTTCTACAATTTTTACACCTTTTCTTTTGCATAACATACTTAAAATATTTGCTATATCCTGTTTTATTTTTCCGTATGCTATTTTTCTCCTATATTTTGGTGCAAATACAATATGATACTTACAATTCCATTTTGTATGTGATAAACTGTTACTATCCATATGGATACCTCCTTTGTTTATTAATGCGGTTGGCGAACCTTACATTAATTATAACACTGGAGGTTTTTTGCTATAAGCTGAAGCAATTCTAACTCACCTGCATAGCAGGTGGTTTATTTGTTTTCCAAAGTTCCGTTTTTCGGATCAACGAAAAACTCCACAATGGTAAACAGGGCTTTGCCCTAACAATCAATAAAAAGCCATTGCAAAATAGATCATTTCTCATCTATTTTGCAATGGCCTGTGTTTTGTTATGAGCACTTAGTGCCTGTGTTTTATTTCACTGGTTCCTTAATTCTGCTTTCAATAAATTCTCCTACCTTTTCATATGGAATCTGGAGAGCGATTGACAGTTCCTCAAATAAATGCTTTTCTGCTATTTTCCAATATTTTTCATCTATTGAAGTAAGGCGTTTTCCCTGGGTTCCCCTGATCTGCTTTCTCTGATACATGGTTTTCATAATGCGTATCCAGCCCTCGCCTGAAAAGTCTTTTATTGTGTTTTTGTATTCCTGTTCCCTGGTCCGCTCGTTGTCCACCCAAACTAAATCAATGTCCTTCATAGAATCAATTAGTTTTAAAGCGGCTTCCCGGTTCATTACTTTGCGAATCCTGGATTTTGTACTGCCAACAGGCACATAAATTCTTCCAGATCTATTAGAGACTGGCTCCATGGTATAATACTCCCGTTTTTTCTCTACCAGAGAGCTGTTAAGGTCCAGGGGACCCACCTCCAACACCTTGCAGACTCCACTATTTTCGCTGACTACATACTCTCCTGCTTTCCACTGTTCCATGGCATTGTCCTCCTTTTCTAACAGCCTTTTGTTTCTTTTTCTTCCTTATTATAATTATATCAGTTTTTTGGCTATTTCTCAAAGGGGTGAAAAGTCAAAGTTTTATTTTCAGCATTATTTACTACTAAGCAGGCCTTCCCTTTTGTACACTTTTACCTGGCTTGCACCATAGTTTCCAAGATCTTTCACGTGCATTACTGTTTTTTAACAGAAATCTGCCTGGCAGTATACGCACCGGCCTGCTTTAAATGTTATTGCAGGCACAAGTACCTGCGTTCCTTCATATGTATTGCCATTTATATCACTGTAAGAAACCGGCTTTTTTTTCAGTTTAAAAATACAGATATCTCCTTCTGTACCCTCTGCCATGCTTCCTAATTCCGGCCGCCCTATACGGCGGGCGGGAACTATTGTGGCGGCGTCCAGCACCTGCTCTATGCTCATTCCAAAGTCCAGATACTTAGACAGGATTCTGGGCAGAGAGTGAAGGGGCTGGAGAAACCAGCTGGCGGCATTTACGTCGCTGCTGATAATATCCGGCACAAACCCCTGGGCAATTGCTTTTTGACATACTTCCAAATCATAATTAGACCGGCCGTTGCAGGCGTCAAAAAGTACGCCTCTCTTTTTCGCCTCCCACAGCCCTTCCAGCACTCTGCCGTCCTCATCCAGACAAGTATGTTTTCCTATATTATGGTATATGTGGCAGATTACATCTCCGGGCCTTAAAAGAGAAGCTAAACGGTCCAGCGGAATACTGCAATTTGTTACGTGAACAATCACCGGCACACCGGCCTTTTCCCCTATTTCTACTGTGCGGGCAAGAGATTTCTCCGCCAAGCCCGCCTCAATAATATTAGAAGAGATTCTGGTTTTTAATCCTACCAGCTGAGGATATTGTTCAAAAAGCTGCAAGATCTTTTCTTCATCAAAGAATTTAGGATCTAAGTTTTCCGGATATCTGTCGTTAGACTGTCCCCCTGAGGCCACTAATAAATCGCTTACAATGCGAACCTGGCTCATGGAAACAATGCTTTTATGAAACAGCTCATATCCTCCTGCTCCACAGGTTCCACCGTCTACTGCCGTGGTGATTCCACAGCAAAAGGAATTGGCGTCCGGGTTTACCCCGTTTTCTGTGCCGTACAGCATATAATGAACGTGGAAATCAATCAGCCCTGTTGTCACAATACAGCCGGAGGCGTCAATTACCTGGCGGTACTCTATGGAATCTTCTGGCTTTACAATCTTTCCTTTATGCAGGGCAACATCTCCCTGATACAGTTTATGATGTGCCGGATCGTAAACTGTGCCGTTTTTAATTAAAAAATCCAACGGGCGCACACTCCTTTTTAATTTAATGCTGCTACAGCATCCAGAAGCGTATCAACCTTTTCGTCTCCCAGATCAGAGCGGACCATATCGTATACAACCTGTCCTTCACTTTGAAGCTTTGCATAATCTTCATCTGAAAGAGTAATTATTTCACATCCTGCGTCAATACATGTCTGCTTATCAGCCTCTATACTTTCATCAGAAACCTGGGCCGCATAAGCTACTGCCTCAGCCGCACATTCATCTACAAGAGCCTTTGTATTGTCTGGCAGACTTTGATAAAGATCATTGTTCATAAAGAATGTAATAATATGACCTAAATGGTTTGTTTCTACTACGTACTTCTGCACTTCCTGAATATTATTTCCCACAATATTCATATAAGGATTTTCTTCTCCGTCAATTGTATTCTGCTGAAGAGCCATAAATACTTCTGTAAACTGCATAGGTGTAGCTGAAGCTCCCAGTGCGTTCCAGTAAGCAATATGATACTGATTTGTCATAGTACGCACCTTCTGGCCCTTTAAATCATCTAAGGTTTCTACTTTTTTGTTGGTAGTCAGCTGGCGGAAGCCTGCGTCAGAGAAGCCCAGCATATGAACTCCCGCCGCCTCACAGTAATCGTTCATTGTCTCCACATAATCGCTTGTAAGAAGGCTGCGCATCTGGTCAATGTCCTTAAACAGGTTAGGCATATCAAATAATCCCATTTCCGGTACAAAGTCTACTAAATCTGTAGTCATACCTGTTCCAATTTCAATAGAACCGCCTACTACTGCCTCTGTAAATTCTGTAGTATTGCCTAACTGTCCTCCTGGGTAAATATCTATAGTAATAGTGCCGCCGCTTTTTTCATTTAACAGCTGAGCAAATTTTTCCATCATTTTATAATTTGTAGTTGTCTCCGCCACTGTCATGGCTGCAGTCCATTTGTACTCTCCGTAATCTTCTCCTGTGGCAGCTACTGTTTCTCCCTCTGCCTGAGCTTTAGTATCAGTCTGAGAATCAGAGGAAGAGCCTCCGCCGCAGCCTGCTAAAGATAATGCCAATGATAAAGCCATTACTGTTGAAATTATTTTTTTCATAATGTTTTTCCTTTCCTAATTTATTATATTTTTTTATTTCACTCGTTCCTCGTTCCATAAAAACTACGGGAACCCCAAACTTCGCTACCGCGAACTTTGGGTAGCAAATAGTTTCGCGCTTTGCGCTCAACTATTTTTTATTGTTACGAGCACTTAGTGCCTGTATTTTAGGCACTTACGTGCGATACATGAAAAACAGTTTGCGAGGTATTTTACGAGCATTACTATTTTTTATTTTAATACAGCCGGCAGCCATAAGCTCAGCTGAGGGATAAATGTAATCAGCATCAGGCAAAGCAAGAATGCGATTAAAAACGGAATTGTTGCCTTTGCCAGCTTCAACATTGGAATCTTTGTCATTCCTGAGGCTACAAACAAATTGATGCCCATAGGCGGAGTTACCATACCGATCGCCAGGTTACATGTCATAATAATTCCAAAGTGTACTGGGTCTACTCCAACTGCTTTTGCAATAGGCACCAGAATTGGAGTCAGAATCATAATGTTTGGAATATTGTCAATAATCATGCCGCACACCAGCATTATAATGTTCATCAGCAGCAGAATCACAATTTTATTGTCTGTAACGCTTAGTACTGCTTCAGAAATTGTCTGAGGATAGCGAAGTAAGGTCATTGCTCTGGCAAAGGCTGTGGCTGCCGCAATAACAAAAAGAATATTTACATATGTTTTTGCTCCGGCTACAAACACCTTTCCCAGATCCTTCATTTTAATAGTTTTATAAACAAACACGCACACAAATAATCCGTAAATTACAGAAATAACAGCTGCTTCTGTTGGAGAACAAATGCCGGAATAAATACATCCTAAAATAATTACCGGCGTCAGAAGGGCCCAAAAGCTTTCCTTTAGCAAAGGCAGAAATCCTTTTTCCCTCAGCCCATTATAGCTGGCCATTAATTTTTCTTTATCTTCCCCATACTTTGCGCAGTAAATGTGGCAATATACCATTAAAGCCCCGCCGATTAAAAGTCCTGGAATAATACCTGCAATAAATAAATCAGAGGGAGAGGCAGAGGCTGCCGCCGCATACACAATATAGGAAATACTTGGAGGAATAATTACTCCTAATCCACCGGCCACTGTTACAATAGAGGTGGCGAATACAATGTCATATCCCATTTCTACTAAGAAGGGAATGGTCATGGCTCCTACAGCTGATACTGTCGCAGGGGAAGATCCTGAAATTGCTGCGTAAAACATACATGTGGCAACTACGGCGCAGGGAAATCCAGCTCTTTTATTGCCGATAAAGTACCCGAAAAACTCAAATAATCTTTTAGAAAGTCCTCCTTCTGCCATAATCATGCCAGAAACCATAAACAAAGGCACTGCCAGAAGGGTGAAGCTGTTCATACCTGAAAACATGGAACGCACTACATCTGCTGCACCAAAGTTCAGATCTCCTATGGCTCCTGGCAGCACAGACATAAGGCCAAATACGCCGCCTACAGGGAAGGCAATTACTAACAGCACTGCCAGCAAAACAAAAAATAATCCTATGGCCATTTTAATTTTCTCCTTCCTTAATATTTTTTGTATCCATAACTATAATTTGTACACAGCGAAGAATAGAAAGTACAAAACAAAATGTCATAAAATAATATAAATAGGACACTTCAATGCGCAGGGCCGGGCTTTTTTGCTGTACCTGGGCAGCCTTTGCCGCAATTTCTATACCGCCTTTTACACAGACTGCCAGAAAAAGGATCATCAGTATATTGCATACATAAGATAAACCTTTTTTTACGCTCTCAGGCAGCATAGTAACCACTGTGTCCACTGCAATGGCGCTGCGGCTTCTTATAGAACATGGCAGACATAAGAAGGCGCTGAGGGCCAGACAGTAGCAGCACACCTCGTCGGACCAGCTTAAAGCACTGTGGAAGCAGTAACGCATAATTACGTTTACAAAGGACAGAATCGTCATAATAATCAACAGCCCTGCCAGACAGACATACTCCAGATTTTTGTCCAGCCATTTAATTACTGTCATTTTTTCATTCCTCCTACTTGAAATTTTTAGTAATTCTTTTCTCTTAATAAGTTGTGAAAATTTTCACTCTTGTAATTTTGCTTATTTTTTTGAGCAGCTCCTCTTGAAATTTATTATATTTTCAGTATACTAATTTGTACAGTTAGTTGTTTTTTAGTATTCTGTAAGAAAATTTAACAGTAACAATTTTTAAGCTTTAATTTCCTATTTTTCATAACGTTTTAATGCAATATGCACAATTTTAAGAGAGAAAGGGGAAAATAACTTTGGATCTGAAGCAATTAGAATATATTGTTGCTATTGAACAGTATGGGAATGTTACAGAAGCTGCCTCCAGGCTTTTTGTCACGCCCTCTGCTTTAAATCAGCAGCTTCTGAAATTAGAAAAGGAATTGAATCTTTTGCTTTTTACTCGTGGACGGCGTCAGATGATCCCCACAAAGGCCGGCCGTATTTATCTGGATACAGCCAAACAAATGTTAAATATGCGCCAAATCACCTATGCCCAGCTGCAGGATCTGTCCGGCCATTTAGTAGGTACATATCAAATCGGTCTGTCATTTGAACACGGCAGCGACATGTTTGCCCGTATTTATCCTTCTTTTAATAAAATATATCCTGGAGTACAGATGCGCTGCGTTCAGCTTTTAGTGCCGGATATGTTGGAGCGCTTAGAATCCCGTCAGTTGGATATTGCGTTTATTTTAACCGGAGACTGTACAAAACTGCAGAGCGTGGAATATATTCCCCTCAGCGAGGAAAATCTTCTCCTTGGACTTCCTGTGAATCATCCGGTGGTAAAGTCCTTATACGGGGACAATCCGCCTCCCTATCCCACCTGCACCTTTGACCTGAACTTGGTGCGAAGTGATGACTTTGCATTTGCTTTAAGCCGGTCTACAATGCGCAGGGATTTAATTGATCCGATTTTTCAAAAGGCGGGCATCGCGCCTAATATTATTATTGAATCTTCTTTTAATAATTTTTTAGAGCAGCTGGCCAGCCAGGGCATCTGCAATGCCATTATCCCTCAATCCAGAATTCGCAATTTTAAGGACATTGCATGGTTTTATCTGCCTGGACATCCCCGCTTTCAGTTCGGGGCTGCTTATCAAAAAAATTACCGTTTAAACCAGGCTCAGCAGGCTTTTATTCAGCTGGCTAAGGAGGACGCCATGAGACATATGAACTTTCCTCCCCCAGAATGCTGACATACAAAAAAGGCGCTCCCTTTTGGGGAACGCCTCTTCTCATGTAATTATTAAGCTAATTTAGATTTAGCCAGTTCTGCTAATTTAGCAAATCCTTCTGCATCATTAATAGCCATCTCAGAAAGGATTTTTCTGTTCAGATCTACTCCGGCCTGCTTTAAGCCAAACATAAATTTGCTGTAGGATAATCCGTTAATACGAGCTGCTGCGTTAATACGAGCGATCCACAGCTGTCTGAACTGTCTCTTTCTCTCTTTACGTCCTGCGTATGCGCTTGTGAGAGCTCTCATTACAGACTGTTTTGCGATTCTGTACTGTTTGGAACGGGCTCCTCTATAGCCTTTAGCCAGTTTTAATACTCTATTGTGTTTTTTCTTTGCGTTCAAGCCGCCTTTAATTCTTGCCATCGGTTATTTTCCTCCTTCTCAATCTTAAACTTACAGATATGGTAAAATCCTCTTCATTACTTTTGCGTTTGTAGCATCCATAACGGTATCTTTTCTAAGATTTCTTTTTCTCTTAGTTGTTTTCTTAGTTAAGATATGAGATTTGTAAGCTTTATTTCTTACTAACTTTCCTGTTCCAGTCTTTTTGAAACGCTTAGCAGCTGCTCTGCTTGTTTTTAATTTCGGCATTGTATTTTCCTCCTTGAATTTGTCTATTTTAACGTTTTGCAGTTAAAAACATGACCATGCTTCTTCCTTCTACCTTTGAGGGCTTGTCAATGACTGCAATGTCTGACAGCTCCTTAGCAAAGTCGTCCAGAATGTATTTGGATTTTGACATATGTGCCATTTCACGGCCTCTGAAACGCAAGGTAACCTTTACCTTATTTCCTTTTTCCAGGAATTTTCTGGCTGCATTGGTCTTTGTATTAAGGTCATTTGTGTCAATATTAGGAGACAAACGGACTTCTTTTACCTCAATTACCTTCTGTTTCTTCTTAGCTTCTTTTTCTTTTCTTGCCTGTTCGTAGCAATATTTACCATAATCAATAATCTTGCATACAGGCGGTTTTGCCATGGGGGCAATCTTTACTAAATCCAGCTCTGCATCCTGAGCCATCTTAAAGGCTTCCTTTGCAGACATGATTCCTAACTGCTCCCCGTTTTCACCAACCAGTCTGATTTCCTTATCCCTGATCTGTTCGTTAATCATTAATTCGCTAATAGCCGTGCACCTCCAAATACTGAAATAATTCCTGTTATTAAAAGAAATAGTTTTGCTTACGAAACAATTTCTAAATGAAACAAAAAAGACAGATAGAAAACTTCTATCCGCCGCTCTAAATCTAAACACAATAACACAATTTAGATATGATATCCAAAACTCTGCTATTATCTCTATGAACCCGGGTCACTTTTGTGCCAAGGTGAGGCGGATAACCTGCTTTCCTGTTCAGTTGCTTTTGCAACCTTAGTTACTATACCATTGTCTTCCACAAAAGTCAAGGAGAAAATATGCGCTTTCTTTTGCTTTTTTATCAGAATTCCAGGCCTTAATCGCAAAATAAAGTTTATTCATGGGAAAGCCTAAGATGCTCCTCCACGGCCTCTAATGCCAGCCAGCCCTTCTCTTCGCCAGACCTGCTCCCTTTGGCAAGCTCATTCATCAATTCAACGGCCGCCTGGGACTTACACAGCACTTCTACATAGTTGCTAAGGTCGGAAATTTGTTTTATGTTTGCCATATATTATCAGCTCCTTTTGCATATAGTATATTCTTTTCTGCTGCGATAATCAATATTTATTCAGCAACCCTGCAAAAATATTTGCTTTCTTTTTAAAATAGAGTTAAAATAAACAGCAATATTATAATTGAGGAGGATTTCTTTGTGATCCGTAAGTATTTCTTTGTGATTTTAACTGCCGTTATTTTAAGCAATTTTTCTGCTGTTTCATCTTTTGCCGATTCTGTTTCCAGCGCAGAGGAATCAGAACCTGCCCCCTCCTATCAAAGAGGCTCTCTGGAAGGCCTGACTTTCTCTAACCCCTGGTCGGATTTCCGCGTTACATTTCCCGCTGATACATATTTTAATTCTGATACCATGCTGGAATATATGAGCGCCTATACGGGAATGGATTATGAATTTGCCGTTACCTTATTTGGGGACATGTCTCTTTATCCCTGCATTAATCTTTCCTACCAGCCGGCCCTGATCCCCTTAAAGGAATGTGTGCAGAATCTGACAGATATCTACGACAATCAAAACTATACAAATGAGGTAAAAACCGGCTTATGGCTGGGCAATTACCCTTTTACCAGAGTACGGGCATATGAATCTGAGGACGGCATTATTATTGACAATTATTTAAGGCTGGTAGGAGACAAATTAATGTGGTGGTGCATCAAGTATCCGGCAAATAATACGGAGGCCCAGGATGCAGTGAAACAGGTGCTGGATTCTGTTGTAGTTTATTAACAGCTTTCCCGGACAATCCTCCAGAAACTTATTTCATCTCCATTATGTGATTAAGTCACATTCTTTCTGTGTAAGATCTGGTAATATATAACAGACAGTCCCAGAAGCCTTTATGTTTTAAAGCTCCCGGGCAATACTTCACCTAAGGAAAGGAAGATAAAAGTGTCTGATATGGAATTAAAAAGTCAAACTGAAAAGAAAAAACCATTTCGCTCCAAAAAATATGCTCAGGTAGATTCTGACCGGTGCGCCTCCTGCGGAGCCTGTACAAAGGTCTGTCCCAAAAATGCCATCGCTATTGACCATGGCTGCTACGCTGTAGTGGAGGCAGAAACCTGCATAGGCTGCGGCAAATGCAAAAATACCTGTCCTGCTGACTGCATTACGTTGAAAGAGAGGGCGGCGGGATGAAGAAAAAACACTGGTACGATTATTTGTGGATTTGGTCGATTGTTTATTTTGCATTAGGATTTTTTAATATTTTATTTGCATGGCTGGGCATGATTGATTTTTTAGTACCGGTTATTCTTGCCGTTTTAGGGGGCAACAAATATTTCTGCAATAATCTTTGCGGCAGAGGACAGCTTTTCACTAAGTTGGGAACGGACTGCAAGTGCTCCTTTAATAAAACAGCGCCCAGATGGCTGTCGTCCAAAGGATTCCGCTACGGTTTTCTGATTTTCTTCTTAGCTATGTTTGGAAATATGGTTTTCCAGACTTATCTGGTAGGCGCGGGAGCCGCTAATCTCAGGGAGCTCATTAAACTGTTTTGGAGCATAAGAGTGCCCTGGGACTGGACCTATACTGCCGGTACTGCGGCGGACTGGGTGGCTCAGTTTTCATTTGGATTTTATAGTTTAATGCTTACATCTGCATTAATTGGACTGATTGTAATGGTATTTTTCAGGCCGAGAACATGGTGTACATTTTGCCCTATGGGAACTATGACCCAGGGGATTTGCAAACTTAGAAGACATATCCGTTTATAGATATGAAGGAAACGAAAGGATTATATTTATGAACATTACTATACGAGAATTTCTGCCGGAGGATCTGCCGGCCATGACTGCTATTTGGAATCAGGTGGTGGAGGAAGGAAACGCATTTCCCCAGGAAAATCCTATGACTTTAAAAGAGGCCGGTGATTTTTTCAGCTCCCAGTCATTTACCGCTGTGGCGGAGGCAGACGGCTGCGTGGAGGGGCTTTATATTCTCCATCCCAACAATGTAGGCCGCTGCGGCCATTTATCAAACGCCAGCTTTGCTGTTTCCCGGAACATGCGGGGACATCATTTAGGAGAACAGCTGGTTTGTCACTGTCTGGAAAAGGCTGCCTCCTTAGGATTTAGGGTGCTTCAATTTAATGCGGTAGTTTCCGGCAACACAGGGGCTGTCCGCCTTTATGAAAAGCTGGGCTTTACAAGGCTGGGAACCGTCCCCGGCGGATTCCGCTCTAAAGACGGCGTATATGAGGACATTATATTATTTTATCATTCTTTAACTTAATTTCTATGGAAAAAAGAGCTGAAAAACCTTTATCTTCTGACTCCAGAAAATAATCGTTCTTCAGCTCTTTTTAGTAAGAATCCGGCTGGCCGGACTTTTTATTATCTTACTTTAAATGTTGAACATTCTGTCTCTCCGGCTTTGCTTGCGTTAACGCCTGAGATTCCTACGCGCTCTGCACTACAGTAACGATTTTCGTTGTAAACGCAGTTTACTGCCTCACACTCGATTTCCAGTTTAGATTCTGGAGTTTTGAAAATGTTCTTAAATGCATTTCCCTTGTTTTCATCAAAGCTTCCGCAGCAAGTGTCGCAGCACTTTTTAGCAGACTGGCCTTCTACCATAATTGTTCCCTTACAGCAGCAGTTGTCCGCATTGTGAAGACAATTTGTAACATTACAATCTAACTTTGTCATTTCATGTTCCTCCTTAAAATTGATTCTTAGACAATTTTAGTTTGTGCAAGCCAGAGAAAAATATTCAGTAAATAACTCGTTTTTATCATATTTATTCCTGTGGCGCGCATATATTACAATGGATTGTCCAATTTCGGCAAAGGAGTGGAAATTTATGAAATTTAAATTTTTAATAGCTGCCGCGGCAGCTTCAGGAGCCTTGGCGGCTGCAGCCGCCCTTCCTGCCATAGCCGGGGAAAGTAAGGGAATCTCTGCATCCGGCTTTAAAGATGAGGACTCGCAGCCATATTACCCCATCACTAACAGCTGGGCAGATTATACCATGTATCTGCCAGGCACTTCTTACTTCTGTCCAGATCAATCTTTATCCCAAAATACATATGATTTTTACGCTCAGCTGTACGGAATAGAATCGCCTTTCCCCGTGGCCGCCTCTGCATGGACCTATGGGGCATCAGACATGACCCTGGAGGAATACGTGTTAATCAACCAGGAGTACTGCCAATCTCAGGGCTATGACGTAGGACATCCTGTCACCATAACCCTGAACAACGGCCAGACTTATGAAAAACTGTCCTGCACCCAGGGAACCTTTCACGAGGATTTTTACTTTCGTAAAATCGGCGATTATTTTTCCTTTTTAACATTTAAATATGATGTTGCAGATTCTGACTTTATCAGAACCCTCATATCTATGATTGTGTCCTATTAACAGGAAATAGTTATGGTTAATCTGCCTGTCTGTAATCTGTTACAATATCATAGCTGTCCTTGTCTTCCTGAATCTGCTTTTGGTTTCCTGTAGTAACATAGGTGGCTTTTTCCAAAAGCTTTCTGAGAGCGTCCGCCGCCTGGTCTTTATCCTCTATACTGGCTTCTTTGATCTGAGCCGCCTGTTTAAGGAAGCCAGCCGTATCAAAGCCATACATGTGGTATTCCATAGCCGTCATATGCTTTTCCAGATTTCCCTCAGGTCCTGTGATAACGCTGTAGGTGCTTAAAATATAGCCGTCCAGATCCTCCTGAGTCAGCTCCATGCTTTCCAGATAGTCAGCCTCGCCTTTTATAATATCTATGGTTTCTTTGGCATTGGGGTCTCTGTAGGAATAGGTAACAATCTTAGTCATATCAGAGGAATAGCCTGCGTCCGCGCTGTAGGCTCCTCCCTGGAATCTAAGCTTTGGAACTATATATCTGTCGCTGATTGCGCTGATAAACGGGAAATATTTTCCATAAAACTCTTCCGGCACCTCCAGCTGTGACACTGCTACTGTATACTGGCTGGAGCTTTCCACAATAACAGCCTGATTTTTCTCCGGTTCCGGGAAATCATATGTCTCGGCGCCGTTTTCTAAGGACGGCAGCGCTCCTAAAATCTCTTCTGACACTTTTTCCATTTTATCCAGATTGTCCTGTGAAGCTGTATTCATTACAATCAAATTGTCCCGGCGCAGAATCAGATCCCTTACAGACGTTATTTTTTCTCTTAATTCCTCTATATAGGACGGATCTGCCTCCAGACTTTCTCTTACATTTTTAGCAAATTTATAAAACTCCTGGCCCTGCAGATAATTTGTATATCTGCGTTCCATATCTGAGCCGGAAAAACCTAAAATCTGAGCCAAAGCAAATCCGTCTCCTCTGGACTGATCTAAGGCCGGCAGATATTTGTCCAGCACACGTTTAATTTCCGCCTCATCAGTTAAATCTGTGTTTTCTAAAATCTCCACCAAAAGCTCCAGACTTTGCTTATAATCATCTGCCAGACCATACCAGCCGATAGAAAGCATGGGGTGGTGATTGTCTTTCGCATCCTCTCCAGGATATATTGGATTAAAGGAAAGGCTGTATAAATACTGATAAAGCAAATTGTCCTTTTCTGCCTTTTCATACTTTTCAGTTCCCAGCTCTGAAGCCAGCAAGGTGTACAAGGTAATGTAGTGAAGATCTTCCTGTTTTACGCTGCTGGTATCCAGATAAATCTGGTTGGAGCTTATTTTATCCAGGTCTGATGCTGAGGTATAGCTGGTAATTCCGTTTAAGTCTTTTACTTCAAACTCTGCAAACGGCTCTGGGTCTGGAAGATCCTTTACGTCAATAGTAAAATCTGAATTTGCCATTTCTGAAGCATTCCACTGGTCAAATGCTAAGGTGTCTTCGATCATCTGCTGCAGCTCCTCTTCTGTCATAGAAGCCTTCATATCTGCCAGATAATCTGCCTGCTCTTTCTCAATCTCTTCTGCCAAGCCAGGCTTAGGAACCGTAGTAATCATAGCCTTTCTCTCTGCATTCAGGAATCGCTCCCCAAATTCCTTTATAAGCGCCTGGTCTTTATCTTCTTTCATATTCTGAAATGCATTTTGGCTGTCTTCCAGAAAATCTGTTGTTCCCTCTACCGCCCATTTTGTAGAAACCATAGGAAGCACCTGATCAGTAAAGACCTCTGTATTTTCCATAGCTGTATAATCGTCAATTTCCTTAGTCTTTAAAATTGTATCCACCAATTCTTCATCAATGCCTGACTGACTAATCTCTGTTATTGTTTTATCTACTACTTCTTTAAATGTCTGGGCTTTATCTTCATCTGTATTTACTAAGCCAAAAACAAACATAGGCTTTTCTACGTCAAACACCATTTCCGCAAAAGCCGGATCTGAAATTCCAGCTTCTCTTAAATTTTCATTAAGAATGGAGCTGTCGCTGGAAAGAATCTGTCCTATAATTTGATATTGACAAAGCTGTTCCCAGGAATCCTCAGAAAGGTCCGCAGCATAATAAATAATGGACGCGTTTTCTGTAGAGTCCCCCTCATAAGCAGGGCTGTAAACCGTTTCCTCTACATATCCCGGCTCTGTTTTTCCGTCCTTATACTGACTTAAATCCTTGTTGCCCTTTTCTGCTTCTGCCAAATACTCTTTGTCTAAAAATTCCAGGAATTTTTCATAATCCATGTCCCCATAAAGCAGAATTAAAGAGTTGTCAAAGCTGTAGCACCTGTCGTATGTTTCCACTGTATGCTCGTATGTGAGACCCTGGTAATTCATGTGGGCTCTGCCGTTTACATTTGCAGCGGTTTCTCCAGGATATAAAGCCTGAAGCACGTTTCTAAAAGCCTCATTTCCTGTTTCAGTTATCATTCCAAAATCTTCGCTGTAAACAGTGCCCTTAATTGTAATAGGATCATTTAGATCTCTCAGCTCATAGCGCACCGCTTCTCTCTGGAAAAACCTTTCATCCTCCAAAAGTCCGGGAGCTACCATACAGCTTAAATAAACATCCGCCATTTTTTCCAGCTGCTCCTGGCTTTGACTGCTTACCGGATAGCTGGTAAAAGGAATGTAGGTAAATGCATTAATAAAGGTATTGTAAGTTTTTCCAGCCATATCGAAGAAAATATTTTTACTTGGATATTTTTCAGAGGACGCAATTACTGCATGTTCAAACACATGGTTTGTATCTGTCTCATCTACGTGGGGCGTTCTGTAGGTAATGGCAAATCCTAAATTAGGATCGTCGTTTTTTACATAAAAAAGCTCTGCTCCGCTTTTCTCATGCTGAAAATAAAAGGTTTCCCCACCTATAGCATCATAGCTGCCTACTTCTTTTAAGGTAAAACCGGAAATCTCATCTCCCGGCTTTAAATCTCCTGACTCTTCCTCCATCGCAGCCTCTGTCTGCTCTGTACCTGTAATACTTTCCTCCGCCTGTTTTTCGCTGCCTTTACATGCAGTTACTGAAACCGCCAGAACTGTCGCCCAAACAAGGGGCAACCATTTTTTTCGCATATTATTCTCCTCCTTCTAAAAAGCCATTTTTATGGCATATGCAGGTTCTTTCATAGTATATTAAATATTTCTATACATTTTTATACACACATTAAAATACAGAAAACTGGCTGTTGTAAAGATCTGCATAAAAGCCCTGCTTTTTCAAAAGATTTTCGTGATTGCCCTGCTCTATAATATGTCCGTCCTTCATTACTAAAATCAAGTCGGCCTCCTTAATAGTAGATAAACGGTGCGCCACAATAAAGCTGGTGCGCCCCTCCATCATTTTGGCAAAGGCCTTCTGAATGCGCACCTCTGTCATGGTATCTATGGAGGAGGTGGCTTCGTCTAAAATCAACATCGGCGGCAGGCACAGCATTACCCTGGTAATACAAAGAAGCTGTTTTTGTCCCTGGGATAAGTTTCCCCCGTCCTCAGTAATTACTGTGTCGTATCCTTCCGGCAGCCTTTTAATAAAGCTGTGGGCGTGGGACTGCTTTGCCGCTGCAATAATCTCCTCCTCTGTGGCGTCCGGCTTTCCATAGGCAATATTTTCCCTGATTGTGCCGGTTTTCAGCCATGTTTCCTGAAGCACCATACCGTAATTAGTTCTAAGGCTTTCTCTTGTAACCTGGCGGATATCTTTTCCGTCTACCTGAATACTGCCTGAATTTACGTCGTAAAAACGCATCAGCAGGTTAATAACTGTACTTTTTCCGCAGCCTGTAGGGCCTACAATGGCAATTCTCTGGCCTGGTTTTACATCCAGATTCAGATTTTCAATCAGCTTCACATCAGGCTGATAGGAAAAATATACATTTTCCAGCCGGATCTGCCCCTTTACATTCTCCAGCTTATACGCTCCTTCTGCGTCCTTTAAAATAGTCTCCTGGTCCATCAGCTCAAATACTCTGGAAGCAGAGGCTAAAGCATTCTGCAGCTCTGTCACCACGCCTGAGATTTCGTTAAAAGGCTTTGTGTACTGGTTTGCATAGCTTAAAAATGCAGACAGCTGACCAATTGATATCATTCCCTTCATGGCGGCAAAGGCTCCTGCCGCCCCCACTGCAGCGTACACTAAACCATTTACAAACCTGGTAGCCGGATTTGTAATGGATGAGAAGAAAATAGCTCTCAAACTGTATTTTCCAAGGCGGCCGTTAATTTCCTCAAACTGCTTCTGAGCTTCTTCTTCATGTCCAAAGGCCTGAACTACCTTTTGATTCCCCAGCATTTCGTCTACTAACGCAGTAAGCTCTCCCCTTGTTTTAGACTGCAGCTGAAACATAGTAAAGGTTCTTTTAGCTATAAAGTTTGCCACAAATAAAGAAACAGGGGTCAGCACTACTACTACAACTGTAATCACCCAGTTTACGGAAAGCATAAAACAAAGAGTGCCTAAGATTGTCATCACCCCTGTAAACAGCTGGGTAAATCCCATAAGCAGTCCTTCTGAGAACTGATCAATATCCGCAATAATCCGGCTGAGAATATCGCCGTGCTGGTGGGAATCCACGTACTTTAATGGCAGCACCTCTAAATGGTTAAAGGCCTTTGTTCTAATGTCCTTTACCACTCTGTATGTGATTTTATTATTAATATGGTTCATCAGCCACTGAGAGACTGAGGTAATTACAATCACTACGCCGATCTTTTTTAAAATTTCCAGAAGACCTTTAAAATCTACGTCTCCCTGGCCTATAATCAGGTCGATTCCCTGGCCCACTAAAATAGGCGCATATAAGGTGGTGGCCACTGTTACAAAAGCCAAAAATAAAGACAGGATTACCCATATTTTATACTGGCTGATATAGGTGAGAATCCGCTTAATTGTCTCCTTCTGCTGGTCTGAATTTATTTTTCCCATTACTGCACCTCCTCCTTTGACAGCTGTGATAAGCAAATTTCCTTGTAAACCTCACAGGATTCCAACAGCTCTTTGTGAGTGCCGCAGCCGGCCATCTGGCCATCGTCCAGCACTACAATCACATCTGCATTTCTAATAGTGGCAGCTCTCTGGGAAACAATAAATACAGTCATATCCTTTGTCCCCTCTTTAATTGCTTTTCTCAGCCTTGCATCTGTGGCAAAATCTAAGGCAGAGGCGCTGTCGTCCATAATCAGGATTTCCGGACTGCGCACCAGGGCCCTGGCTATTGCCAGCCTTTGCTTCTGTCCTCCGGACAGATTTTTTCCTTCCTGGGCAATCATAAAATCCAGGCCCCTTCCCTTGCTTTCCACAAATTCCCTGGCCTGAGCCATGTCTAAAGCTTTATAGATTTCCTCGTCGTCAGCGTCCATTCTGCCCCACTTCATATTGTCCCTTAAACTTCCTGCAAACAGTACTGACCGCTGAGGCACAACGCCTATTTTATCTCTCAGCTCTTTTAAACTGTAATCCTTTACATTTTTCCCGTCCACCAGCACAGCGCCGTCCTGGACGTCATAAAATCTGGGAATTAAGTTTACCAGGGAGGATTTTCCGGAGCCTGTGCCCCCAATAATTCCTACTGTCTGGCCTTTTTCTACTGAAAGGGAAATATTGTCTAAAGACGGCTCTTTAGACCCGCCGTAGAAAAAGCGGATTTTGTCAAATACCACCTTATTTTTATCCCGGGCCGCCTGCCCTTCCTTCGTCCCGTCTGTAATACTGCTTTTCTCCTCAAATACCTTCTGCACTCTGTTGGCGCAGGCAAGGGCTTTAGAAATGTTAATAATTAAATTGGCCAGCTTAATTAATTCCACTAAAATCTGGGACATGTAATTCCACAATGCCACAGTTTCCCCCTGGGTGATAGCTCCGGAATAAACCTGATTTCCGGCTACCCAGATCAGCACTAAAATAGCGCCGTTAATAATTACGTATGTTAAGGGATTCATAAGAGCAGAAATTTTTCCTACAAAAACCTGGAGCCTTACTAACAGATCATTTTCCCCGTCAAACTTTTTAATCTCATCCTTTTGTCTGTTAAAGGCCCTGATCACTCTTACGCCTTCCAGGTTTTCCTTTGTAGTCAAAAGCACCTGGTCCAGCTGCCTCTGCACCTTTTTGTATAAAGGCATACTGATCAACATAATGCCGAACACAACTACTGACAGAACGGGAATCACCACTACAAAGGTAACGGCTGATTTTACATCTACTGTAAAGGCCATAATCATGGCGCCAAATACAATAAACGGAGATCTTAGAAAAAGTCTTAAAAATAAGTTTAATCCTGTCTGCACCTGGTTAATATCGCTTGTCATTCTGGTGATTAAAGTAGACGTGCCTAAGCGGTCAATTTCTGAATAGGACAAGCTGTTTATATGGGCGAACAAGTCGTTTCGCAGGGCTGTGGAAAATCCTACCGCCGCCTTGGCGCTGAAATACTGGGCCGTTAAAGAGGCTGCCAGTCCTACTACTCCTAAAAGCACCAGCAGCCCACCCATTTTCAGTATATAGCCTCCGTCCTGGTTTTTAATTCCCACGTCAATCATTTTGGCAACTACCAGGGGAATGAAAAGCTCAAAGGTTGCCTCCAGCATCTTAAAAAGAGGCCCTAATATACTTTCTGTTTTGTATTTGTCCAGATACTTTAATAATCCTTTCATTTCTGCTCCTCTGCTATAATGGATTCTATGTATATCATGTATACTTTCTGGTTATTCTACCAAAAATTCACTTGTACAACAACTATTCTTGCTATTTTTTTTCCTCCATGGTAATATGCTGGTAAAAAGACGGGAAAGGAACCAGTGCAATGGCTGAGCTTTTATTTCATATTATAAAAATAAAAAATAAGTTTGTAAGAGATGAGATGACTGTGTATGCAGCTCAGGCCTCTTTTTTTATTGTGCTTTCCTTTTTTCCATTTATTATGGTGCTTATGACTTTGCTCCAGTTTATTCCCAACTTGTCCGGGGACATGGTAATTGCAATTCTCATGTCTATTATTCCCGATATTGATAAGTCCAGACCTTTTATTGAAAACGCCATATCTGACTTAAATATTTATTCCCCTGAAACTATTTTGTGGATTACCATAATTACCGCCCTTTGGTCAGCCTCCAAAGGTATGCTGAGCATGGAGCGGGGGCTTAACAGAGTCTGGAAATCCAGAGGCTTCAGAAACTATTTTCTCACCCGCTTAATCTGCACCGGCTACACCCTGGTATTTATGGTCATGTGCATAGCTTCCCTCCTGCTTTTGGTGTTCGGCACTGCCATACAAAATTTTATGATCCGCCAATTTCCTCTTTTGGGGGAGCTGACAAAAAATATCCTCAGCCTTAGAACTCTCCTTGCCATTGGCATTCTGGTGGTGTCCTTTACAAGCCTTTACGCCATTGTGCCCAGCAGGAAGCTGTCCATGAAACAGCAGATTCCGGGAGCTGTTTTTTCTACTGTTTGCTGGATTTTATTTTCCTACGGATTTTCTATTTACTTCAGCCACTTCAGCAATTTTTCTTATTCCTACGGAAGTTTGACAGCCATTGTCCTTCTTATGCTGTGGCTGTATATGTGTATTTGTATTTTATTTGTAGGGGCGGAAATTAACTGGTATTTCAGCTCCATGACCTTAACTGAGGAGTAATTTATCTGCCCATGGTGATTTTCACATGGTCAATTCTGTACTCTGTTGCTGTTTTTTCTCCCTTTTTCAGGCCAATTGCCGCCTTAGCTGCCGTCTGTGCCTGGGTTTTATAATCATTTAACACTGTGCCTGTAATAGTGCCTTCCCGGATATAGCCTACAGTGTCCTCCAGGCCGTCCACGCCTACAATATAAATGTCCTGCCCAGGTATTTTTCCCTGTTCTATTACAGCCTCCCTGGCTCCGTTTGCCATGGCGTCATTGCCGCAGAAAATTACTTCCAATTTATCCCCGCATATATTTATGGCGTCTAATGTCAGCTTTCTCCCTTTTTCCTGATTCCAGTCTCCATAAGCTGCAAATATTCTCTCTCCCTTCATTCCGCCCTGTATCAGCGCCTCTGCAGCTCCCTTGCTTCTATATCTGCTTTCCTGATCTCCCATAAGCAAAGCATAGGAAACGATTCCGTCCCCGTTCAAATCCCCTTTATTTTCTGTCTCCAGAATGATTTCTCCCTGATATATGCCTGCCTGCATCTGATCTGTTCCTACATAAGCCATTGGAAGCTTTTCTTCCTCCCACCTGAGAATTTCCTCCTCTGGAGGCTCCCTGTTAATAAATACGGCGGGAAGGCTGTAAGCTGTACATATATCCGCCAGGTCTTTGGCTCTGTAAGGCTCTGCCGGGTTAATTATCAGCACATCTATTTGATTTTCCGCCAGATCTGTAATCTGCTCCTTTTGAACCTGACCGTCCCCCTGACAATCCTTAAAAATCATTTCAGCTCCATATTCCTCTGTAAGAACCTTTTTCAGCTCCTCTTTGTAAAGCTTTAAAAACTGATCTTCTGAATCGTAGAGACAAACGCCTACCCTCAGGCTCTCCCCTTCCTTTTCCTGCAGGGAAACCCCGGGATTGGCCGGCTGTCTGCCTCCCCCTGCCACAATATATCCAGCAAGTATTAAAATACCTGCCGCAATTAAAATACCCAGTCCTTTTTTGCCCTTCATAATATCTCCTCTACGGCCTTTAAAAGCTGTTCATTTTCCCTTCTGGTTTTCACACAGATTCTGTAATACCCTGGTCCCAAACCATAATAATTGCTGCAGCTGCGGATTAAAACTTTTTTTTCCTTTAATTTTTTTCCTAATTCATCCTGATCCTCCGGCACCTGAAAAAACAAATAATTGGCCTGTGAATCCCACACCTTCCAGCCCAAGGCTTTCAGCCTTATTTTTAAAAACTCTCTTTCCTCTTTTATCAGCTTTCTGGAGGCTTCTATGTATTCCTTTTCTTCTAAAGCTGCAAGCCCCGCCTCCTCAGCCACCCCGGATACGCTCCAGGGCTGCCTTATTGCCTCCATTTGATCCAGCAGCTTATGATTGGCGCATATGCCGTAGCCCAGGCGGATTCCCGCCATTCCGTAAATTTTAGTGAAGGCTCTCAGCACAAAAATCCAGGGATTATTTTCTGTAAGGGAAATTACAGAATTTTTCTTTGGATCATCTAAAAAGCCGTTAAAGCACTCGTCTACTACCAACAAAATTTTTCTTTCCCTGCAGATTCTCGCCATCTCTTTTATCTGTTCTGCAGGCACTGTTAAGCCTGTAGGATTATTAGGATTGCACAAAAAGGCAATTTGGCAGCCCTTCTCCAGTTTAGAAGCCCACTGCCTCCAGTTTAAATGAAACTCCTCCTTTTCCTCCAGCTTTAAGTACTGTATTTTGCAGCCCTGGGCTTTTAAAGCCTGCTCATATTCAGCAAAGGAAGGAGCTGCCAAAAGGGCATTTTCAGGCTTTAAAGCCGCGGCAAGCTGAAATACAAGATCTGCCGCTCCGTTTCCGCAGATCACTGACTTAGGGTTTACTTTCCAGATCTCCCCCAGCCTTTCTCTTAAAACCCGGCTTTGACTGTCCGGATACCTGGAAAAGGTATTTATTTTCTCTATTATTCTTTTTTTCACTCCCTCAGGCAGCCCAAAGGGATTAATATTTGCGGAAAAATCTAATTCAATTTCCTGACTGTAAATATCTCCTCCGTGAACATATTCCTTCACAGCCTTTTCCTCCTAAATCCTTTTCCCGGTTCTGTTCCCGAAACATTTGCTCCATAACCCTGCTGCCCCTAAAAATATAAAGGCTGTGGCGTACATAAGCTTATTTGCTCTTTTAATATCTTCTAACTGTATTTTTCTTATGTTGTCCCCTATAACTTGTTTTTTTACTACCTTTCCAAAATAAACTCCGTCTCCTGCCAGCTCCACGCCTAAAGCTCCGGCGCACACAGATTCTGTCTGGGCAGAATTAGGGCTTTTATGCTTTCTCCTGTCTCTGACCCATATGCGAAAGCTGTCTTTTCCTCTGAATCTTAATAAAAAGCTGGCCAGAATCATAGACAGAGCGGAAAGCCTGGAGGGAATATAATTCATAACGTCGTCCAGCCTGGCCGCCCCTTTTCCGAAAAACTCATACTTTTCATTTCTATATCCTACCATAGAGTCCATAGTATTCACTGCTTTATAGAAAAATCCTAAAGGCGCCCCTCCTAAAGCCATAAACATCATAGGCCCTATGACTCCGTCAGAAGTATTTTCCGCCACAGTTTCCACCGCCGCCTTAATAACGCCTTCCTCTGTCAGATTTTCTGTATCCCTGCCTACAATCATAGATACAGCCTGTCTGCCCTCTGAAAGTCCCTGATGCTTTAAAGCATCATACACCTTCATGCTTTCATCTTTTAAAGATTTTGCAGCCAGCAGCTGATAACACATTATACTTTCTAAAAGCCACCCAGCTTTTTTATTCCTTTTTTTTACTGCCTTTAAAATTCCATATGAAACGGCCCACCAAAAGAAAGGCACAGCGGCAGCCATCACAGCTCCCGCCGCCTTTTCTCCATTCTCTGTGGCCGGGAACCTGCCTCTTAATGTTTCCTCCGTTTTTTCTATGGTTTTTCCCATAGCTTTTACAGGATGAGGCCATGAATGAGGATCGCCCAGCATCATATCTAAAATAAATCCGGCTGTTAATGGTTTCATGTATTTTCCCCTTTTGCGTCTTTTATTTTTACTCCGATGCCTGCTGTAACCCGGTACACTATTTCTGCTTTTTCTGCCAGCAGCTGCCCTGCATATCCGGCTAAGTCTCTGTAAATCCTGTCCTCCGGCTGTACAGGCACAATGCCGCAGCCGATTTCATCCATAATGACGATTGCCGGCGGATTATTTCTTGTAATATTCTCTATCTTACAGCTGATCTGAACTTTTACCTGTTCCAGCAGGCTTTCCCTGTTTTCTTTATTAAAAATAAGATGAACCTGTTCTTTTACATAAAGGTGAAAGTGATCTACAATTTCCCCTGTTGTTTCTAAAAGAAGGCTTTCTGCAAATTTTCTTTTTCCCTGCCAGGCTCCTCCTACAATAAATATCATCATTTATCACCTCATTTTCCACACTGCCATCAACGCCGCCATCATAACCAACTCTGAAATCTGGAGAAAAAATCCGGCCAAATCTCCTGTGATTCCTCCAAATTGTTTTTTCATCATTTTATAATAATAGATCATACTAAATCCTGCTCCCATACTGCAGGCCAGAACACAGCCAAATCCTCCCACGAGGCCTAAGTAAACAAACCCGGCCAATGTAATTGCCGCCAGCATAACTGTAACAGGACCTTTCCTGGATTTTTCTGCAAACATTGCCGCCAGCCCGCTTTTCTTGGCCTTTGGAAACCATATAACTGAAAATCCGCTGGCAGCTCTGCTGATTACAGGCACCGCCCCTATGGACATAAGATTTTCTCTGGGAATTTCGCAAAAAACTCCGGCATACAAAAGAAAATATAGGCAGCAGCCAATGACTGCAAAGGCTCCTGTGTGAGGGTCCTTTAAAATTTCCAGCTTTCTCTCCTTTGTCTGGCAGGAGGAAAGGGCGTCTACTGTATCAGCAAATCCGTCCATATGAATCCCGCCTGTTACAAGCACAGGCAAAACCGTGCCAAAACATGCATATGAAAAATCAGATAAATGAAGCCTCTCTGCAAAATAGGCATAAATAATATAAAGCCCTCCGATTACTGCTCCCACAAAGGGAAAACATCCCATGGCGTATTCCATTTTATCCTTTGTCCACTCTGTCTCAGGCATAGGGATTCTGGAATACATAGAAAACGCAATGATCAAGCTGCTTAATCCTTTCACCTTCCGCCTCCCTTTAAATATACGGGGATTCCGTAAACTACCTCTGTTACCTCCTGGGATATGGAAGCCAGCCTGCAGTTGATCTGCCCCAAAGTCTTAATATAAGCTTCTGTATCCTTATGATACTTTAGTCCGTCGGAAAATACTTCGTTTGTCACAATAATCAAATCATCTGTCTGATTATAAAGACTGGCGACGCCAAATAAAATTTTCTGCTCCCAGTCCTGTTTTTCCCCGCCTCCATACATCTGGTTTGCAGTTAAATTAGACATACACTCTAACAAAACGGCCCGCTTATTTCCCGCTTTTTTTTCAGGCAGTTTTAGCTGTTCCAAATCCTTGTACTGCTCAATGGTAGTAAAGCCTTTTTCCTGTCTCATTTTCCTGTGGCGTCTGATTCTTTCCCTGCACTCCTTATCCCACGGAATCATAGTGGCAATGTAAAACCTTTCTCTTTCCCCTAAATCCAGTATTCTTTTTTCTGCGTAAGCTGACTTTCCGCTTCCGCTTCCTCCTGTGACTGTGATTAACATGTTTTCTCTCCTTAGGAAAGCTCTTTATATTCTTGGATTTTAATTTCCTCAAATGTGCTCATTCTGTTGTATACTGCCAGTCCCATGTCCAACAACGGCAGAAGAGCCAAAGCCCCGCTCCCCTCTCCTAAACACATTTTAGCCTGTATTGCAGGCTCCAACCCTAATGCTTCTAAAAGCATTTTTCCCGCCGGCTCCTCTGACAAATGGGAAGCGATCATGTATTCTTTCACTGCCGGGCAAAGCTTTACGGCGCACAAGGCTGCCGTTGCTGAAATCAGCCCGTCCACAATTACAGGAATGAGAAAGGCGGCTCCTCCCAAATATACTCCTAAAAGCCCGGCAATATCTAGTCCTCCCACTTTAGACAAAACGTCTAAAACATTATTTTTATCTGGCTTTCTCTCGGCAATTCCCTGAGCAATCACCTGAATTTTCCTTTCCAGCCCTTCCTTTGAAAGGCCGGCCCCTTTTCCCGTAAGCAGCCTGGGATCTTTATCTAAAAGCAGGGAAGCTACTGCGCTGCTGGTAGTAGTATTGCCGATTCCCATTTCTCCTGTGGCAATTACCTCATACCCTTTATTTTTCAGATCTTTTACTATTTCAAATCCTACTGTGATTGCCTTTATGGCCTCCTCTTTCGTCATAGCCGGCTCTTTTAGAAAATTTTTCGTTCCCCTGGCAATATTTCTGGAAATCAAAGGGTATTTGCTTCCGCAGTAGTCTAAGCTTTTCGCTACCCCAATATCTACGGGAAAAACGTCTGCTCCTGCCAGCTCTGCCATAATGCAGGAGCAGGTATCCCCCTTTGTAAAGTTTTCCGTAACTACAGCCGTTACCTCCTGGCCTGTCTGGGTGACGCCTTCCTCCACAATTCCGTTGTCCCCGCACATTACCACTAACGCTTTTTTTCCAGGCCGAATATCTGCCGTCCTTTTTACAGCGGCCATCTGGACTGTTATTTCCTCCAATAATCCTAAGCTGTGGAGAGGCTTTGCAATAGAATTCCACCTTTTTCTGGCTATTTCCCCCGCCCTTTTATCTGTTTCCTGTATTTGGCATATGATTTCTTCCAGATTCATTTATTTTGACTCTCCTTCCACCGTCTGCAGGCATCTACAAAGCCCTTTCCGTAGGAAGGGTTGGAGGGATAATACAGGTGGGGAAAGCCTGCCACTACGCAGTACCTGGACTGAATACAATCCCACTGTCTGTCTCCTACTGGTTTCTTACTGTGAAATACATCTCCGCAGCAGTCAGAATCCCAGTAGTGAAATTCATGTCCTTTTATTTGATCCCCTTCCTTGACCCAGCCTGCGTTTCTTTTGGCCGTCAGCTCTATATACCCAAACCTGCCTAATTTTTCTTTCCTTACAGAGGTTCCGGGAAGCACTCCTGTCATAGGATATATGCGGCCGTCCTCCCCCTCCAGCTGCTCCTGAAGATAAAGAAATCCTCCGCACTCTCCGCTAATAGGCATCCCGTTTTGGGCGGCCTTTAAAATAGCCTGGCGCATAGATGTGTTTTTCCAAAGTCTGTCAGCGTAAAGCTCCGGATATCCTCCTCCTAATAAAAGGCCGCACACATTTTCAGGCAAAGCTTTATCTGACAGCGGGCTGAAAAACTGCAGCCTGGCTCCCAGGCTTTCTAAAAAATCCAGGTTTTCCTGATAGTAAAAGCAAAAGGCCAAATCCATGGCCACCCCAATATTTACATGTTCCTTTTCTATGAAAACAGCCTTTTCAGGCTTTAATATTTCTTCCATGTCTAAGGCCTTAGAGCTGATTTCTAATATTCTGTCTATATTTACATACTGCTCCATACAGCCGGCCAGTTCATCTAAAATCTCATTTATATTTCCCTGCTCCTTTGGCATAACCAGCCCCAGATGGCGGCTGTCCCATTTCCACTTTGGACAGTCAGGCACGCATCCTAACAGCTCTATGCCCTGCTCTTTAAAAGCCGGGCGCAGCTTCTCCCCCAAGGCAGGGTTCATTCTGTTTATAATCACTCCTGCAATGCGGCTGTCCTCTTTATACTGGCAAATACCTTTTGCCGCAGAAACAATGGACAGAGAGACTCCTTTTCCGTCTAAAATTAAAATAACAGGAGTATTTGTAGCCTTCGCCACATCATAGGAGCTGGCCTGAGTGCTGACCCCTCCTAAGCCGTCGTAATATCCCATAACTCCTTCTATCACAGCTATTTCCCCAGGCTGCACCTCTCTCATAAGTCTGGCTCTTATATCTTCCGGTCTGGAAAACCATGTGTCTAAATTTCCTCCCGGAATTCCAAGAACCCTTTTGTGGAACATCGGATCAATATAATCAGGGCCGCATTTGTAGGCCCTGGTGGAAATTTTTCTGTTTTTCAGCGCCTTTAGAAGGCCGCATGTAAGAAAGGTTTTTCCGCTTCCGCTGGATAAAGCTGCCAGAAGAATTCTGTTAATCATCTTTTTTCTCCTCATTTAAGGTAATAATGTACACTGGGTTCTGCCCTTTCATTAAGTGGTACTCTCCAAGCAGCTCCCCCTTAGACACCTGCATACACACTATTTCTCCCTGCAGCTTCTTTAACTTTATGTATTCTATCATCCTGGCAAGGCTTTCTAAGGCGATTACATTTGCTACAATCCTGGCATCAGGGTTTACTTTTAAAACTAAATCTAAAATCTTTTCCAGGTTTCCCCCTGTCCCTCCTAAAAATACGTGAGTGGGAGCAGGCAGGCCTTCAAGAACCTTAGGGGCCTCCCCTTCCACCAGATGTACACAGTCTGCCTGAAACTTTTCTATGTTTTTCTTAATCAGCTCTAAAGCCTCAGTTTTTTTTTCAATGGCGTAAACCGCGCCTTTTGGCATAAAGCCTGCCGCCTCCACTGACACTGAGCCTGTGCCTGCTCCAACATCCCACAGCACAGAATCTTTTTTTAATTCCAGCTTTGATATAGATACCGCCCGCACCTCAGCTTTTGTCATAGGCACTTTGCCTCTTATAAATTCCTGGTCTCTCACAGATTTTCTCCTCCTGATGAAAGCTCTTCTTTTTCAATCCAAAAAGCCGTTAAAGCCGGAAATTCTTCCTTTTCCAGCTGACAAGGCCGCCCTGTAATAATCTTTTCATTTTCATAGGAAAGATTTTCCCCTGCGGCTACAAAATAAGAAGCCGCCTGCTTCTTTTCTATTTCAGAAAGCCGCCTCATAACCTGATTCCCGTTTTCTCCCCCTGAGGTTAATAAAAACAGCTTTTTTTCTGTTTTCATCAGCTCCTCTAAATTACACTCTCTGCCGTGGCAGCTGGCGCTTTTTACATCCTCCCAGCTTTTTTTTAGCTTGGCGGCCATATAAGACAGTGTGGAAATGCCTGGATATACTTCTATCTGCCACTGGGAGCCTGCTGTTTCTGTGACTTGTCTGGCCCCGCTGTAATATCCTGTATCCCCTGAAAATACTACTGCAGCTTTTCTGCATTCTGGATGAAATTCCAGCCACTCCATTATTTTTTTACTGTCATATATAGGCACTGCTTCTTTATTGTCTATATACGGATTTACGCTTTTTAACATTCTGGCAGCTCCAAATACTACTTGACTGTCCTTTAAGGCAGAAATGCTTTCTAAGGTCATTTGCCCTCTGCCTCCCATGCCAATCCCTATTAACGCCAGGCTCTTAACAGCTTCAGGCTGACCTCCCTTTGCTTTTCCCTTTTCATCTAGCATGGACTTTGCCTGATTTAAGGAAATTCCAGCTTCCTTTTTTGGCCTTCCAATGACTACTGTAACTGCTCCCACAGCCTGAGCCGCCTCTATTTTTTCCTCAAAACCGCCGGCCGCCCCGGCCTCCTTTGTCACCAGCACATTAATGTGAAGCTGTTTCATTAAAGCTTTATTAAACTCTTCTGAAAAAGGCCCCTGGACGGCAATAATATGATTTCCCTTTAGGCCTAAGGAAACGCATTTTTCTACTACTGCCGGAGAAGGAAGAACTCTTGCATAAATTCTGTTTTCAAAATCTGTAACAGCCAAAAAGGCTTCCAGTTCCTTGCTTCCTGTAGTCACCAGCACATTTCCCTTTAGGCCTTCTACAATCTGAGCCCCTTCTTTCACATCTTTTGCCCAAATCATAGAGTTTTCCTCACATATCCGCCCATTTTCTCTTACTACCCTGTAATAAGGCAAAGACAGCCTGCTGCAGCAGGCCTTAATATTTTCAGTAACGTGCACTGCATAAGGGTGGGTGGCGTCTAAAACAAAATCAGGTTCTTTTTCTGCCAGCCATTTGCTCATTGTCTCCTCATCCATAGGACCTTCCTGAATCTCCAGCTGCAGATTTTCAGGCAGCAGGTCTTTTCCGTAATAAGAAGCTACGCTGACTGCCGCAGGCAGCTTAGCGGCAATACAGTATTCTGCCAGCTCTCTTCCCTCTTTTGTGCCGCCGAAAATCACTACCTCTTTTTTCTCTATGTTTGTCATTTTCTTTCCTGCTTTCTCAGTATCAGTATCTAAAATTCCACAAAAAAGTTTTCTAAGGCCGCCGCCGCCGTAACGCCTGCCGCCGCCTGTTTTCCTGTTATAAGCCTGCCCATGCAGGATCCTAATACCGCCGCCCTTTGGCACACATTTCCCACTCCTGTTACCTGCTTTACAAAATCTGATTCATCAAAATTCCCGGGAACATTTTTTAATTCTTCTGCTGAAAATGTTTTAAAGTCCACTCCCAGTTCCTTTGCGGCCTGAATCATTCCCTGCTCCTTAGCTTTTAAGTCAATGGAGGCAATCATTTTTATTCCCCTGCCGTTTAAGTTATAATCCTTTAAAAACTCCTTTATTTCATGTAAAATTACATCTTTCTCTGTCCCTTTTTTGCAGCCTACGCCTAAAACCAACTGCTTAGGCGTCAGATAAAGCGTATTTCTCCAGCCTATGTTTTTCTTTAATGTAATATAAATATTTAAACTGGTTTCTGACAGATCTTCTTCCTTATCTAACATGCAAAAGCATTCCGGAGCCTGTCCCTTTACTGGAAAATCTGAAAAAAATCCTATTTTTTTCCCCTCCAGCACGGCTGCGGAAATATTTTTTGCCGCTGTTCTGTCAGTAATCTCCAGACGATTCTTTTTTGCAAATACGTCCACTGCAAAACAGTTTTCTATATCAGTGGCCGTAGTAATTACCGGCACAGCCCCTAAAATCCTGGCGGCCGCTTCAGCTAAATCATTTCCTCCCCCTACATGGCCTGACAGCAGGGAAATAGAAAACCTGCCCTGCTGGTCAATGACTGCCACAGCAGGATCTTTATATTTATCCTTGATAAACGGGGCTATAGAACGGACTGCTATGCCGGCAGCCCCTATAAAAATCAGACCCTGGCTGTCCAGAAAACGTTTACCCGCCCAGTCCCTTGCCTTTTCTGTTAATGGGTGTATTCCCGGCTCTGTTTCTTCTTTATTAAAAAAACGTTCTTGTATGTACAGCCTTACTTTGTGGCCTTCTCCCTCCAGCCCGATTTTCAGCTTTCGCCCCAGCTCTCCACCGGCTGCTGTAAAACTAATAACCCCTATATTCATAAATGTCTCCTGCAATTCCCATAATGCCTTTTTCCTGGGAAAATAAGACCACAGTCATGCACAGTCTTCCGTCAGTCCAATTTAAAATCTGCTCTCTGATTTGAAGGGCAGCTACATCTCCTGTTTTTCTGTATATTCCCGCCTGGTTCAAATATTCTGCCGCTTCCTCTGTGGTGTTGGATTCTAAAATCTGCTGTTCCAGCTCAGGGGGAAAAGCCTCCGGACCTTCCCAGCACTTTCTGGCGCACTGGCAAAGAATTTCCATTCTTCTGTCCCCATATTTAGAGTGGGTATTGCCTGCGCCCCCGGCTACCTTAATCAGCTTTCCCACGTGGCCTGCAAATAATCCTTTTTTAAATCCTTCTCCGGCCATAGCCTTTACTGATTTTTCCACGTAATTGCTGCATCTTACAGCGTTTTCCAGAGAAATAAGAAGCTCCTCCTTTAAAAAACGCTCCCCGTAATTTCCCGGTGTTAAAATCATTTTCTCCAGCCCTTCTGCAGCCTTTTGATGAATTTCCAGGCAGATAGAGGAAATTAAAGCGTCCTCGCTCATTGGCTTTACAATCCCCGTAGTTCCTAAAATAGAAATTCCCCCTATGATCCCAAGCCTGGGATTAAAGGTTTTTTCCGCCAGCCGCCGCCCTTTGGGAACTACAATAGTAATTTTTATAGGCCTGGTTATGTTCCACCTGTTTTTTACCTCCTCCACATGAGTAAATATATTTTCTCTGGGAACAGGATTAATAGCCGGCATCCCCACAGGGCAGGATAAACCTTTTTTAGTGGCTGTTCCAACGCCTTCTCCCCCGGCCAGACAAATCACGCCCTTTGTCTTTGTATGTTTTATGTAGCATTTTTTATAAGCCTTCTTTGCCTCTTCTTCACTGATCCATTCTGCCCACGCCCCAATCAAAGCTCCGTTTGTAATATCCGGGTCGTCCCCTGCGTCCTTTTTTACAGCGCAGTATACCTTATTCTCTTCCTGCTTTACCTGAACCAGCTCCATATTTACATTTGTCCCGTCAGCCGTCTTAACCTGCACCCAGGACATAATCTGCCGGGAACAGAGAATCGCGGCAGCAGACTTTCCCGCCGCCGCCGCACATGTACCTGTTGTAAAACCGCTTCTTAATTTTTCTCCCATTCTCTGTCCGGCCCCTTTCTGTTTTTCTAGGGTCTATTATATGGGATTTTATCTTTTCTTTCAATCCTTGTTTTCCAAAGCAGCCTGTTTCATTTCCCGCTTTTTCTTAGTAATTAAACCGCCGATTCTTCCGCTTTCTTTTGCTGTCAGGCTTCTCCATCCGCCTTTGATCACCTTATCTGCCAGTCCCAGCTCTTCTGCAATTTCAAACTTTAACATATCCTCCGGCTTTAAATCTCTTGGATCAAAGCCTTCCTTCTTTTTCTTTTTTTCTGCCATAAAAAAGGCACGCTCCTTTCCTTTAAGGTACTAAGAGTATGCCCTGAACAAATACGTCTATACTTGATTTTCTATCTTTATTTCCTTAAAATTCCTTTGGTATAATAATCATGGCGATTACATATGCAATCAGTCCCGGACCTCCCACAGACAGAACTACCCAAACCAGTCTGATAATCGTAGGGTCTATATTAAAATATTCTCCGATTCCTCCGCATACGCCGGCCAACATTCTGTTTCTCTCTGAACGGTATAATCTTTTATTCATTTTTGTCTCTCCTTTGTGCTTGCCTGTTTCTAATCCTGTGAAAATGTAAGCTCAATGCTTCCTCTTTGGCAGTCCAGATCAGCTTCCTTCTGACCGGCCCCTAAAGTCTTAGTCTCATCTCCGCTGAAATGGCCTTCATACTTTCCCGCCTCCAGCACCTCGCTGCCTAAAACGATAGTTCCGTCTTCTATTTCTACCTGAAAGTAAAAATCTTTTTTGCTTCCCAAAAGCTGTCCTGTAATGCTGCCCTGGAAAGCCTCTGCCTCCACTGATCTGGCTGCCGTAACATTGGATAAGGTAATCTCTGAAGAATAGCTGTCTAATTCCAGCTCCCCTGTTGTCAGCCCTTCTATCTGAGCGCCGCCGTTTTTAACCTCCACGCCGGTTTTCAATAAACTAACTTCTTTTGGAATGGCGACAGTAATTTCTCTTGCTCCACTATCAGAGCTTCCTCTCTCCATTTGAATCTTCAGCTCATTTCCGTCTTCTACGTAACATTTTGTTCTGTTTTCTCCGTCTGTTACCTGTACCTGAATATCACTGCCTTCTAATCCCTGAATTACATTTACACTGCCGCCGTCCACCTCAATATCCAGCTCTTTAATCCCGGAGAAGCTTAATGTGTCTGACGTCTCCAGTTTTGCCTTATCCTCTGTCACTTCATATCTCATTGTCTTTTTGGACGGTCTTACATGATGGCTTCTGCCTGTAACCTCATTATAAATTTCTTCTTTTACATAAGAAAATCTTCTGGTAAACTGATCGTCCATTGCCGCCCCAACTGTAATTGCTGCCGTTCCTGCAGCCATACATACCACCGCGGCTATCAGGGAAACCTTTGTAAATTTCTTCATACAGTCTTCCTCTCTTTCTTATGAAATATTTTGTCGCACCAGTCTCCCGCCTTGTGAAACGCCCAGGGTACCACTGTGCCGTAAAACCAAATTGCAACCAGGAATAAAATTACTCCCATGCCCATCATAAAAAGTCCTGCTCCTATGCAGATCAGCCCTGAGCCAATACTTTGAAACAGCCAGATCATACCTGCCACAAAAGCTGCCAGTCCTCCCAGCATAAATGCCGCCGCCAGGATGCCGAGGCCTGCAAACACCACAAATATTGCTACAATAATGCTGAATATAGTTCCCAATGCCCCTGTCCCTAAAGCCCAAATCATAGGGGCGGCCACAATAATTAATATAATCCACAGAGCAACGATTAAAGGCCTGCTGGTCCAGGGCTGCTTTTTTTCCTCTTTTTTCTGTGAAAACATTTTTTCTTCCGGCAGATCGTACTTTTTCTGAACCTGATAATTAGGGTCCCTAAACCTTTCGTCCCCGTATCCTGTTTCTGTAAATTCTCCGCCCTCTTCCATATTTCCTGCAACAGAGGAGCGAATAATAGAAGCTATTCTCTCCGGACTGCCAAATTCTTTTATCACTGCCTCTTCTCTTTCCGGCCCTGCCTCGTCCAGATAATCTTTGTAGTACTGGAGAGCATCTTCCTTCTCCTCCTCATTCATATCCTGAAGCAGGTATTCCAGTTCTTTCATAAATGTATCTCTGTTCATTAACTTGCCACCTCCAGAATCTTTGAAATCTTAGTAGAATAAATAGTCCATTCACCCTGATAAAGATTCAGCTGAACTCTTCCCTTTTCCGTTATCTTATAGTATCTCCTGTTTCTCCCGTCCACCGCCATGTCATATATTTCCAGACACTCCTCTTTTAGCAGGCGCCTGAGAACAGGATAAAGTGTGGATTCAGATATATCTATTACCTCTCTCACATCCTGAGTAATTTTATATCCGTAGGTTCCTTTTTGATTTCTGGACACTGCCGCCAGTACAATGGCGTCCAAAAGCGCTGCTCCTGTGTTAAAAATCATCCGCTGTTCCCTTCTTTCCTAATTGCAGCCTTAATCTGGCTGCGCTGCTTCATTTAATTACAGGTATTTTGATTTATAATATATTTTTTCAAACTATATTATACAATGTATAATATAGCCTTATATATTATATAACATATAATATTGTACTTGTCAACAATATATATTATAAATCATCTATTAAAGCAGTACTTTTTGCGTAAGCCGTGCTTCTGGCCTCAAAAAAATCTGTTTTCACCATATTCCCGTTAGAATACTGGCTGACCCACTCCATGCCCTCCGGCTCTTTTTCATAGCCGGAAAATAAAACGCCAAAGCCCAGGGAGGACCACCTAAGATTTCCCAGGTATAATATATAATCTTCTACGTTTTTTCTGGTAAGACCAGGGATTTTATCTCCGATTACATACTGCCCCCAGGCAATCTCCTGCTTCACGCCTTCTATTGCCATGGCCTTTAACATATCTATATTTTTTTCTGTAAATAGCTGAGGCTCTTCTTTTTTCAGCTCCTGAAAGATTTTTCCAAACAGCCACAAATGCGTATTTTCATCTCTGTTAATATACCGGATTTCCTGAACGCTGCCAGGCATCTTCCCATTTCTTCCCAGGTTATAAAAAAACATAAAGCCGCTGTAAAAATATATGCCCTCCAAAATATAATTCGCTGTCAAAACCTTTAAAAATGTAAGATCGTCCTGCTTATTCTGGAATTCATTATATAAGTCTCCAATAAATGTATTTCTTTTCAGCAGATGGGGATCGTCCTTCCACTGATATAAAATAGATGTTCTCTCCACAGGGCTGCAGATAGTGTCCAGCATATAGCTGTAGCTTTGGCTGTGTACAGCCTCCTGAAAAGCCTGGATTGTAAGACATAGGTTTATTTCATTGGCCGTTACATACTGGCCTACAGAAGGCAGGTTAGCCGTCTGAATTGAATCCAGAAAAATCAGAAAACTGAGAATTTTATTGTATGCGTTTCTTTCATCCTGAGACAATTTAGGATAATCCAGCACATCAGCGCTCATATTTATTTCTTCTGGTATCCAGAAATTATTCATAGCCTGACGGTACCAGCTGCTGACCCAGCTATATTTCATATTGTTAAAATCATTTAAATTTGTAGTGTTCCCCCTGATAATCCTTCTCTGCCCCGGCTCTGTGTCCCCTTGAGGATTAAACAGCTTTTTCTTTACTAATTCTGCCATATTCATGTCTCCTTTTTCTGCTTTTCCTACTTTTTCCTGCTCTTTCCTTCCCTTTATTTACTTTAGGAGGAACAGCTTTCACACTCCTCTACCTCCAGGGATTTGCTTCTGATGTAATATATTGTTTTTACGCCCTCTCTCCAGGCTGTTAAATATAAGTCCAAAACCTGACGCATGGTGTAGCTGTTAGTAATATACAAATTCAGGCTTTGGGCCTGGTCAATATGTCTTTGCCTGATTCCTGCAGCCTTAATTGTATATTTCTGATCTATTGTATGAGCCTCTTTATACAGCCAATATGTTTTTCCGGTCAGCTGAGGGGCCACTCTTGGAAGCATCATATGCTTTTTTTCTTCCAGAAAATATTTTTTCATTACAGGGTCAATTCCCGCTGTAGTTCCCGCCAAAATACTGGTGCTGCTGGTGGGAGCCACTGCTATCAGCCAGCCGTTTCTCATGCCCTGGCTTTTTACTTTTTCTCTCAGTCTCATCCACTTGTAATCTGTGTAATTCCTGGTCTCAAAATATTGTCCTGTCTCCCATCCGCTGCCTGTAAAATACTCATAGCTGCCTTTTTCTGCCCCTAAATCGCTGCTGGCCTCAATAGCGGCATAATTAATTCGCTGGAACACCTGGTCTGCAAGGCGAAGATGATCTTCTGACTCCCAGGGTATCCCTTCTTTGGCTAGCATGTGGTGATAACCGCTGACTCCCAGCCCAATACTTCTGTATTTACAGCTGGTAATTTTAGCGTAAGGCAGAGGATAAAAATTCAAATCAATTACATTGTCCAAAGCCCTCACAGCCCAGGCTGTAACCTCCTCTAAACGGTTTCCTTTTAAATCAATATTTCCCAGAGAAATACTTGCCAAATTGCAGACTACAAAATCCCCTGCAGCCACAGAGGTAACAACTAAGGTTTCCCCGTCTACCTCCACAGTTTTCTCTTCCCTGGTTTCCATAGGGCTCATATTCTGGGCAATTTCCGTACAAAGATTAGAGCAGTAAATCATGCCCTTGTGGCTGTTGGGATTTCCCTTATTTACAAGATCTCTATTAAATATAAAAGGCGTGCCTGTTTCCACAGCTGATTTTAAAATCATTCTCACCAAATCTTTTATAATTAAGGTTCTTCTGGAAAGGTTTTTATCCTCTACACATTCCATGTATCGCTTCTCCCACAGCTTTCCATAGCAGTCCTCCAGGCAGTAGCCCTTTGCCTCCATAATTTCGTGAGGGCAGAATAAATGCCATTCCTGGTTTAAATCCTTCTCCGCCATTTTCCAGAACAAATCAGGAATACACAAAGCCGGAAATATGTCGTGGGCCTTCATTCTCTCATCTCCGTTATTGGTTCTCAGCTGAAGAAATTCCGGCAGGTCCTTGTGCCATATGTCCAAATATACAGCTGCCGCTCCCTGGCGCATCCCCAGCTGGTCCACGGCCACTGCAGTATCGTTAATAAGCCTTATCCACCGGATCACTCCTCCTGCGGCTCCCAGAAAACCTCGGATGCTGCTTCCTGCCGCTCTTACCTTTCCCGTATAAATCCCCATTCCTCCGCCCATTTTGCTGACTTTGGCAAAGTTATCTATGGTTCTGTAAATTCCTTCCAAGCTGTCAGGCATCACATCAATAAAACAGCTGGACAGCTGATGAAAAGGCTTTCTGGCATTTGACAAGGTAGGGGTAGCCATAGTGATCTCCAGGCAGCTTAACATCTGGTAAAACCTTTTTACCCACAACATTCTGTCTCCCTTCTCCTTTAACGCCAGATGAAGGGCAATACCTAAATACATTTCCTGAGGGGTTTCCAGAGGCTTTCTGTCATAGCTGCAGATTACATATCTGGACAGCAAAAGATCCAGGCCGGAAAAATTAAACAGCTTATTTCTCCTTTCATCTATAAACTCCTCTGCCTGTTCTAACTCAGCTTTAGAATAACTCTTTAAAATGTAATCCCCATACAGTTGTTTTTCTGTTAAATAAACAATTTTTTCATAAAAGCTGTGGATTTTCAGCTTACTCATCTGTTTTTCCAGATTCAGAGAAAATTTAAAATAATGAAGTCTGGCCCCTATATTCTCCCATTTAGGCCCTTCCTTTGACGTCATTTCCACTGCTGCTCTCACTAAAGCCGCTAATTTTTCATTCTCTGTCATTTTATCCTTTTGAAATCCTAAAAACCTTTTCCCAAGAATTTCCATTGAATATTCCTTCTCCGGAAAGTCCTGACAAATCTCTTTCAGACAATTGAAAAGCCTTTCTTTTGTATCATTAGTTTCACCAATTCTGTCTGCCAATTCCTGAACTGTCATTCCATTTCTCCCATCCATCATACTATGTATAGAGTAAATCATCATTTAAAACACAATATATAGTAGATATTATGATTTAATTAATTTACCACAATACTATATAAATATCAATAATTATTATTTTTATCTTTAAACAAAAATAAAATAATAGAATATAAAAGCTGCTTATTCCTCTACCCAGGAGGCGCAAGCAGCTTTTTCAGCAAATATATTATTTATCAGGGGAATGTTTTTGTCTGTAAATCTCTTTTAAGTCGTCAACAGCCATTTCAACGTCAAAAGTATGGAAGCCAAGCCAGCACTCGCTCATGGTTTTTGCATCGGCAATTTTATATATTTCACGACTATGCTCCCCTGTGTAGTAATGCCAATAGCGGTAAGTATATCCTATCCAATACATTACATCCAAAGAATAAGTTGTGCCAGCCTTTTTAAGCCCGTGAACCTCATCATTTAGTTCCTCAAGAATATATTCCTCCCCTGCCCATTGCAGCCGGTCATAAACATCATCCAGAGCAGCGGCAGTTTTACTGTTCATAAATGATTCTATAAATAACGGACAATCTAATTTATTTTTTAAAGCAAGTTCAAATAATCGTCCCTGTATATCACAAAGCTGACGTTTTTCAAGAGTAAAATTATCCATTTTATTCACCTGCCTTTAATATTTCATCAAAAAATCGTCCCTCACGGCGAAATTTCCGGCAAATTTCATCTGCAATTGCAATGCCCTTAGAACGGTTGGCTTCACTTTCCTGCTTTATTTTACCACGCTCAGGCTGATTAAGCTCTTTCTCATCAATGATTGTTATGTTTTTACAAGCCTTCTCTGTTAGGGCAACATATTGCTTGCCAAGGTTTAAGGCCGAAAGACTGTTAATAAGCGCCATATCAGTAATTTCTCCATTAAAAAAACGGTCCAAAACGACAAACATTCTGTCATTAGCAATATATCCAACAATTATATCATACTCTTTACTTAAATTTGCAAAACGATTATAGAGCCCTGAATGTTTCACAGACTCCATTTTGCCACGATTATACGCGATTAGTAACGCCCAGTCTAATCCCACCTCTATATCCAGAATTTTCAGATTGGATAGATCAACACTTAATGTATATATTCTGGCGTCAGGAAAATTACAAATTAAAGTAAGGGGCTGATCTTCATGGGTTCCCATATAAAAGCCTTTTCCAAAATCGCAGCGTTCCCGGCTTGTAGGGGCAATGGCCCCGCGAATTCCTGACTTTGAGCCATGATAAAGAGTAATAATTTCATTAGTTCTAATCATATGGTTTCCCTCAAATTGAGAAAAATCAATTTTATTATCCGCACATAAATTTTTGATGGCGTTTACTGCGATTTGCGATGGCTGGCAGCGCCCCTTTTCCCAGCGGTTGACAGTTGCAAAACTTACGCCTAGTACATCAGCGAATTCCCTTTGACTTAAATTCAGGTAGGAGCGGATTTCTTTTATAATTTCAGAACTTTTCATAACGACCCCCTTGCGTTGGGATATAGCATTTGAATACTTATATTATAACATATGAGATGCATGTATACAATAGGCAGGAGCAAGGGCGATTTCAGAAAATACAGCCACTAAGTGCTCATAACAATAAAAAATAAGCCCGCCAAAAAGGCGGACTTACGAAAAATATAGTTTTACATTCCTGCAAACTGATTTTTCACCTTCATCATTTTTGTCTGTTCTGCCTGCTCTGTTGTATACCAGCCTTTTGCGGACATTTTTTTATAAATTTCATCCTGTATACACAGGCTGTCGTTTAAGGCGGCGTCAAATGCCTGGTGGACATTACCGGTAGCGGCTTCAATGGTGCCGTGAAGGTACAAATCGCATACTCCCTTAGTTGTAAGGAGCATATTTTCCATAATACATCTGTCGTCCATATTTCCTTCCTCCTTACACAAGATTATACAAATTTGTAAATATCTGCTGATGTTTTTGGGCTAACTGCTGGGCGTATGCCTTTAAATCTGGATCTTGCAGATTCTGGGCAGCCTCCTGACACTGAGTTTTTAAAAACTTTTCATGTCCCAGGGCATCCTCAATATAAGATAATTCTTTTGGGCTCATTTCCTGTCACCTCCAAAATATTTTCTAAACACAGGCTTTTTACACCGCCTTTTTGTCTACATGTGTAGTATGTGTTGTTTCATAGAAAATATTTTGGCAAAATTTTATTAATTAATCATAGGAAACCACTTCTGCGCTGCCTTTTCTAAAGTCTACAAACACCTGGTAAGCATCTCCATTTTCATCTGTATCCCAAAGCTCCGCAAATCCCGGCGTCACTTCTATTAAAATCTCTGTATCCTCATGGCTGTATTTATTATAACTATTTTTCAAATATTTTTCATAAAGCTTTTCAAATTTTCTCCCCGGCTCGTCAATAACAAGTCCCTTATTTTCCGCGGTTCCTTCCACCTGAACTCCATTCCAGCACAAAGCTACATTAGGGTTTTGAAAAAGCTGTTGTGTCTTTCTGAAATTTTTGTCAGTTTTAAAATAAATTTTTCCGTCATAAAATAAACAGCTGACATTTCTCACCATAACATAATCCTGAACGCTGGAAGCTAAAGCCATAATTTTATGAGTTCCCAGCAGGCGAAACATTCTCTCCTCCCCCTCTTTTACACTGATTTCCTGATTTGGCCTTTCCTGCATATTATTTTCCTCCTATCTGCTGACAAAGTGTTTAATATGAACGCTGATTTTTTTGTAGGCAAAATATGTAACAATAGAAACTGCTCCGTTTTTAATAATATTAAAAGGCATTACCCCAAAAAGAGCAAATGTAAGTGGTCCGTTAATCGCCGGATTTACAGCCTGACACATAGCTATGATATCTTCCATAGTCATTCCAAAAAGCTTAACATAGAAAGGAATAATCATATAAAGATTAGTAAATATAGCTACAACGGCGCAGACTGCCGTTCCCACGGCCATACCTTCAACGGCTGTCTTCTTAGTCTTTTTTCTGTCATAAATCCACACTGCAGGCAGCACATAAGCCAGACTTAAAATAATATTTTGAATTTCCCCTGTAAAGGCAGAGTTGGTGCCCATTAACACTAGCTTTACCAGCACCTTTACAACAACAATAAAAACTGCCGCTATAGGTCCTAAGGCAAATCCTCCAATGATTTCCACTAAACCGGCAAAATCAAAATCCATAAAAGGAGGCATAAAGGGGAGGGGAAAACGGAAAAACATAAGAACTGCCGCCAGTCCTCCCATAATTCCTGTTAATGCCAGATTTTTTGTGCTCCATGTTGCTTTCATTTTTTCCTCCTGTCCGTCATAGGCAAATATCCCTGCATACAAAAAGGGAGCGCCGTAAAACCTGCTGCCTGTCTGTACAGGCGGCCTGGCTTTGCAGCGCTCTTTTCTGGAATATGTCTTTTCTCATCCGGACTATCACCGTCGGTTTTGGAATTTCACCAAATCAGCTGCCAAAAGCAGGTCATGGACTATACCATCGGTAAGGACTTTCACCTTGCCACAAAGACTTTTTATTTTATTTTTATCTGACCTTTTTCAGATCCTGTGTTTTATTATACACCTGCAGTATTAGATTGTACAGATAAACTCTGTATTTTTTCCTGTACATAATGATTTGCCTCAAGCAGCCGGTTTTCAAACTCTCCATAAAAATCCTGGGCCTCAGAAAAAGGCTTCATATAAAAATTAGTTAAAATATACATGCCCATTTCCTTTGCCAAAGCTTTGTCTCCTGATTTCACTAAATACTCCTGAATATCTTTTATAAAAAAATGCCATTTTACTGTAAAATCCTCATACTTTTTCAGCTCCGGCGTGTCTATCCACTTCTTTACCTTAATTTTAGACCTGTTTTCATTTTTACATTGATTTACCTGAAGAAAATAATGAAATTCTCTGTTTTCATAGTATCTCCCCAAGGGAAACAGACGGCAGATTCCAGGCCTTGCCTTGTGAATCCTGCAGCGCCCTTTGCTGTCTAAATAATAACAGGCCTCCTTTTGCCCGTCCATTTTCATATTAGGGAGAATCAAGCCTGATACTAAATTCAGCTGCACGCTCTCCTCTAAAAGCTTTTCAAAGCCTTTTCCCTCATAACTTGAAATCCGATGTATATCCAGCGGGTCCAGCTGAATAGAAATCCCCATACCTTTACAGCATTCACAGCAGCCGGCGCAATCATGGCAGTCTGCTTTTACCATATCATTCCCTCCGTACAGCTTGCCGTCGGAAATCTCTTCTATTGTTCCTTGTCTTTCCATTTTTCTCTCCCCGGATGATTTTTCTATAAATGTTTTTTTCTATTATAATCTGTCCTTTTTATTTATACAAGCAAAGAAGGAGAACATTGCATTTTTTGCAACATTCTCCTCCTCTGCTCAAAGGTACATATGTCTATTTTTCGTTAATGTAGTTTACAAGCCCGCCTGCAGTAATAATTTTCTGCATAAAGGGCGGGAAGGCCTGGCCCTGGTACTGCTGATTTTTTGTCTTATTTGTAATAATTCCGCTGTCAAAATCAATTTCCACCTGATCTCCCGCCTCAATAGCCTTAGCCGCTTCCTCACATTCAATAATAGGAAGGCCAATATTAATTGCATTGCGGTAGAAAATTCTGGCAAATGTTTCTGCGATTACACAGCTGACTCCGGCGCACTTTATCGCCAAAGGCGCATGTTCTCTGGAGGAACCGCAGCCAAAGTTTTTATTGGCCACAATAATGTCCCCCTTCTGCACCTTGTGAATAAATTCTTTATCAATATCTTCCATACAGTGCTTTGCCAATTCTTTTCCGTCTGTGGCATTTAAGTATCTGGCTGGAATAATTACGTCTGTATCTACATTATCTCCATATTTAAAAACGCTGCCAATAGCTTTCATGGTTTTACCTCCTAGTTATCCAGTTCACATGGACATGAAATTTTACCTGTCACTGCGCTTGCAGCTGCAACTGCCGGCCCTGCCAGATATATTTCTGAATCCACATGGCCCATACGGCCCACAAAGTTTCTGTTTGTAGTGGAAACGCAGCGCTCTCCTGCCGCTAAAATTCCCATATATCCGCCTAAACATGGTCCGCATGTAGGAGTACTTACAACAGCTCCTGCCTCAATAAAGATTTCCAGCAGCCCTTCTCTCATGGACTGAAGATAAATTGCCTGGGTAGCAGGAATTACAATACAGCGCACGCCCTTTGCCACCTTTCTGCCCTTTAACACTGAAGCGGCGGCTCTCATATCGTCCATGCGTCCGTTGGTGCAGGAACCGATTACTACCTGATCAATTTTAATATCTCCTACCTGGTCAATGGTTTTTGTGTTTTCAGGCAGATGTGGGAAAGCCACAGTAGGCTTTAACTGAGACAGGTCAATCGTATAAACCTTCTCATACTCTGCATCCAGGTCTGCCTCATATACAGTAAATTGTCTCTTAGAGTGCTCTTTCATATATTCTATAGCCACATCATCTACAGGGAAAATGCCGTTTTTGCCTCCTGCCTCAATGGCCATATTGCAAATAGTAAAACGGTCGTCCATAGTCAGATTTTTTATGCCGTCCCCGGTAAATTCCATGGATTTATAAAGAGCTCCGTCTACTCCAATCATGCCGATAATATGAAGGATTACATCTTTTCCGCTAACCCATTTTCCCGGCTTTCCTGTCAGCACAAACTGAATGGCGGAAGGTACTTTAAACCAGGCCTTGCCTGTCACCATTCCGGCAGCCATATCTGTACTTCCCACTCCTGTGGAAAATGCTCCTAAGGCCCCGTATGTACATGTGTGGGAATCTGCTCCTATTACTGCATCCCCTGCAACTACAAGTCCTTTTTCCGGCAGAAGGGCATGTTCAATTCCCATTTCCCCTACGTCAAAATAATTGGTAATCTCATGTCTACAGGCAAAATCTCTGCAGCATTTACAGTTTTCTGCTGACTTAATATCCTTATTTGGAATAAAATGGTCCATTACAAGAGCAATTTTATCTTTGTTAAATACTGCCTGCTCTTTCATTTTCTTCATCTCATTAATAGCCACTGGAGAAGTAATATCATTTCCAAGCACCAAATCCAAGTCAGCTTCAATCAGCTGTCCTGCTTTTACCTCTGAAAGCCCTGCATGAGCTGCCAGAATCTTTTGGGTCATTGTCATTCCCATGGTCAGTCCTCCTTGACACATTTATTTTAATCTCTGATTATCTTTCGTGTCCGTTTAAATTTTGAATTCCTGCTTTACATTTTATCATACAGTTTGGTATAATGACAATACATGTTAGATATGGATAATATAAAAAACAGTTATATATAGGAGTTCATATGGAACAACATCTTTCTCAATATAAGATTTTTTATGAGGTAGCCAAAACAGGCAATATTTCCAGAGCGGCCAAAGAACTTTATATCAGCCAGCCAGCCATCAGCAAGGCCATCAGCAAGCTGGAGGACAATCTGGAGGTTACTTTATTTACAAGAAATTCCAGAGGAGTCCACCTTACAGAAGAAGGGGAGCTACTTTTCACCCACACAAAGGCTGCTTTTGAGTTTTTAGACCGGGGAGAAAAAGAGCTGAAGCGGATTCGGGATTTTAATATCGGTCAGCTGCGCATCGGCGTCAGCACCACCTTATGCAGGTATATTCTCCTGCCTTATTTAAAGGCGTTTATTGATAAATACCCTCATGTTAAAATTACCATTGAAAGCCAGGCTACTGCTCACACCTTATCTATGCTGGAGCATCAGCAGATAGATATTGGAGTTGTGGCGGAGCCTGAAAATAAAAAAAGCCTGACCTTTACTCCCATCCAGAATATTCACGATATCTTTGTCTCCACTCAAAGCTATCTGGATAATCTTCATCTGAGGGAGGGAGATGAGGCCGATTTATTCCAAACTGCAAATATTATGCTTCTGGACCGAAATAACTTAACAAGGCGCCACATTGACGACTACATGGCCCAGCACAACATGGTGCCTAATCAGGTTTTAGAAGTAACTACTATGGATCTGCTAATAGAATTTGCCAAAATCGGCATGGGCGTAGGCTGTGTTATTAAAGAATTTGTTCAGGACGAGCTGGACAGAAAAGAATTAGTGGAAATTCCCCTGGAGGCGGAAATTCAATACAGAACGATTGGCTTTGCCTACAGCAATTTCCCTTTATCCTCCACCTTAGGATTGTTTTTAAACTTTATTCAGGAGCAGGCTATTATTAAAAATTAGTGAAAAAGGCCGGGACTAATTATCTGTTAGCCCCGGCCTTTTTTATGTACTTATTTATTTTAGTTGTCAATCAGTTTATTTCCGTCGTTCCAGCTGTACAGCTTTCTAAGCTCAGCTCCTGTCTTCTCCAGCTGATGTCCGGCCTCCCTCTTTCTCATTGCCAGGAAGTGAGGACAATTTACAGAATTCTCTGTCAGCCAGTCTTTTGCAAATGTGCCGTCCTGGATATCTCTCAGAATCTGCTTCATTGCTTTCTTAGTCTCGTCTGTAACAACCTTAGGACCTGTAATGTAATCTCCGTACTCAGCAGTGTTGGAAATAGAATATCTCATTCCTGCAAAACCGCTTTCAAAGATCAGGTCTACAATCAGCTTCATCTCATGGATACACTCAAAATATGCGCTTTCCGGCTCATATCCAGCTTCCACTAAAGTCTCAAAGCCTGCTTTCATTAAAGCGCAAACGCCGCCGCAAAGCACTGCCTGCTCGCCGAAAAGGTCTGTCTCCGTCTCTTCACGGAATGTGGTCTGAAGCACTCCTGCTCTTGCTCCGCCGATTGCCAAAGCATAAGCTAATGCTAAATCGTGAGCCTTTCCTGTAGCATCCTGATGTACTGCAATCAGACAAGGAACGCCTTTGCCCTCCTGGTACTGGCTTCTTACTGTGTGGCCAGGTCCCTTTGGAGCAATCATAGTAACGTCTACATTCTTTGGCGGAACAATCTGTCCAAAGTGGATTGCAAATCCGTGGGAGAACATAATCATCTTGCCCTCTGTCAGATTTGGCTCTACAGACTCCTTGTACATCTTAGCCTGCTTCTCGTCATTAATCAGAATCATAATAATGTCAGCTCTTTTTGCAGCCTCTGCCGCTGTGTATACTTCAAATCCTGCAGCCTCTGCCTTTGCCCATGATCTGCTTCCCTCATAAAGGCCGATAATTACGTGACATCCTGATTCCTTTGCATTTAACGCCTGCGCATGTCCCTGGCTGCCGTAACCGATTACTGCGATGGTTTTTCCATCCAGCATGGACAGATTGCAGTCTTCCTGATAATAAATCTTTGCCATGATATTTCCTCCTCAACTTCTATTATTCCATAAAATATATTTGTTAAAGAAAATCCACCGACGACTCTCTGTCCGCCTTTGGCAGCCTTCTCTAGCTTACGGTAAATAGCGGATATCCTCCGCGCCTCTGGATAAACCTGTTACGCCTGTTCTGGCTAACTCCAGAATCTCATAATCCTCCATAAGATTAATCAAAGCATCCAGCTTAGACTGATCTCCTGTCAGCATAACAGTCAGGGATTCCTTTCCCACGTCTACAATGGAAGCCCGGAAAATATTGGCGATAGCCGACACTGCCTGTCTCTCGTTGGCATTGGCCTTCACCTTAATCAAAATCAGCTCTCTGTATACAGAGCTTTTTCCTCTTAATTCCTTAATATCCCTTACGTCCTCCAGCTTTTCCAGCTGATTCTTAATCTGCTCCAGAATCTTCTGGTCTCCAAAGGAAACCACGGTCATTCTGGAATATCTTTCATCTGCAGTGGTACCTACAGTCAAACTTTCAATGTTATATCCCCTTCGGCTGAACAGCCCGGAAACCCTGGCAAGCACACCTGCTGTATTGTCTACTAATAAAGATAAAACAATTCTTTCCATTCAAATTCTCCTGTTTCCTATGTGTTTCATTCAATAATAGCAATGGTTTCTTTATTTGTCAACTATTCAATAGGAATGACTATTATAAAAGCAGGTTATGTAACGTTTCTGTACAAAATCCTGGCCTTTATAATCTAAAACTGAGCGTAAATAAAGGCCGCCGGATCATATCCTCTTCCATAACAGCCTAAAATTAAAACAACAAAGGCCAACAATAGACTTACCGCTGTTTTCCAGTTTTTTTCATCAGCCTGCCTGCATTCTTCCTCCCTATGTTCCTTTCTAAAGGAATCCCACCATAAAATAATCATAGAAACAGCCAAAACCATGATGTCGGCTGCTGAAAGCCCCATAGAAAGAAATCCTTCCTTGGTAAACAGACCGGTATTGCCGGAAAACATTCCTGAAAAAATATTAAAAGCCATGGCCAGAGAATCAGAGCGGAAAAAGACGAATCCCACGGCCACCAATATAAATGTTCTCACTCTTTGAAACATTACCCAAATCGGATGATCTACAGATATTTTTGTTTTTTCATAAAACCTTTTAACCGCCGGCTCCGCCGCCACAGCAAGGCTCATAAGGAGGGCATGATACAAACCAGAGCCAATAATAAAGGTCCACTTTCCTCCATGCCAAAGCCCCAGCAAAAACCAAACCGTAAAAAGTCCTGCAATAACAGGCACCTTTTTCCCCTGCTTCTTTCCAAAACGCTTTTTTCCCCAGCTTCCCATTTTCTGAAACAGCCTGCTTTTTAACAGAGGGTACATTACATAATCCTTAAACCATCCGCCTAAGGTTATGTGCCATCTTCTCCAGAATTCTGCCACTGACCTGGAATAAAAGGGCTGGTTAAAATTAAGCTCCAGCCTAACCCCAAAAAGTCTGGCCGTACCTGTGGCAATGTCCACAGCCCCTCCAAAGTCTGTATAAAGCTGAAATGCAAAGCAGACCGCCCCTATTACCAGAAAGCTTCCGCTGTAGGTTTCCATATCTCCATATACTGTATTTACAATAACAGCCAGCCGTTCAGAAATCACCAGCTTTTTAAACAAGCCCCAGACAATCGTCAAGCAACCTTCCTGTATATCGGACCGTGTAATCCCCGGCTCCCCAAAAAGAGTGGGAGAAAGCCTGTCATACCGGGCCACCGGGCCTACTGACATCTGGGGAAAGAAACCTCCAAACAGCATCAGTCGGAAAATATTTTTTTCCGCCTTTAAGCTTCCCCAATATACGTCTATTAAATATCCCAGAAGAGTCAGGGTGTAAAAGGATATGGCTATAGGCGCGGCTATTTCAATAGGCGTCCACTGCCAGTCCCCTCCTGTAAGCCAGCTGATTTCTTCCACAGTATAACCTGGAAAATTTATATACCGGAATACTGCCAGCATACACAGTAAAAGCGCAAGTACAGCCCCGAAAATATGTCCGGTTCCCTGCTTTTTCTTATCTCTTCGCCTCTCAATTTCCAATCCGCCTGCCCATACAAGCCCTGCTGTAAGCCCGTAAAAAATCAGGCTTAGCCAGCCGCCGCAAATCCACAAAAACCCGGCGCTGGCTAAGAACAATAATCCGGGCTTCAGCCTGACTGAATGAGAAAATATTTTTGACGAGACGCTATAAAGGAGCCAAATCCCTCCTGCAAATATAAAAAACTCATATGATACAAATGTCATGTCTCTTAACCTAATTTCTCCAGAATGATATCAGCCATCTCCCCTACATTTTTCATCTTTGTAACTTGGCCCATTCCAAATTTAATTTGAAACATAGCCTCCACAGCTACAATCAGATTAATATGCTCTAGGCTGTCCCAATCCTCAATATCTGCCGCCGTTGTCTTATCCTTTACCTGGATAGAGGAATCGTCAAATACATCCTGGAACACTTCATTTAACTTTTCAAACACTTCTTCCCTTGTCATTTCACTTTCTCCTTAATCACATTTATTCACTGCAATTACACGATTCTGCTTTTTGTAGCTCTTTGTATTCAGCTTCCACACTGACGAGCCGTCCGCCTCTTCTTTCACCAGCAAAAAGCCCATATCCTGATAAAAATAACGGACCATCTCATTTTTGGCCGTAGGATAATAATATCCTATTAACCAGTCAATATTCCGCCTTTTGGCCTCCATCACCGTCTGGTCCAGCATAGCCTTTTCCATATCCCTTTTTAATACCCGGCAGGACATCAGCCAAAGCTCCAGATGAAGCACATCCTTTTCCTGTTTTCCCATTACAACTGAAACTACTCCATTGTCCCCAAATTTGTCTGTCAGTTTTCCGTACAGGGTAAGATAATTTCCATCTGCCACGCAAGACTCCAGCTCTGCCTGGTCAAACCGTTTTGTAGTTAAATTAAATTGATTAGATTTATTTGTCAGCTGGGCAATTCTCTGCATATAAACAGGGGAAAACGGCCCGATCTCTCCCTTCATCTCCAAAGAATGCAGGTAGTCCTCATAATTCTCACAGGCTGTCTCTAACTGCTTTCTCCTGGTGTTTGCCTGATACATGCTATTTCTTTTTAAATCATCTCCCGACAGCTGTATCGGCTCAAAAAATCCGGAACGGTCCAAAATCCTTATATATTTTTCCGGCTCTGGCTCTTGTCCCTCTGTCATTTCAGGAACAGAGACCTCCGGGATCTGAACTGACACCCGGTATCTTTCCGCCGGATTATCATCTACAAATACAAAGGCGTCAAGGCCCAGATTCAGCTCCCCTGCAAGCTGTCTCAAATTCTTGTCCTTTGGCTCCCAGTTGGCCCTTATGGCTGCAAAATCCTCTGGCTTTAAAGCGCTGTCAGGTCTCTTTAGCCCTGCCAAAGCATTGCTCTCCTCATTTTTAGAGTTTACTGTTAAAAGAACGCCTCTCTCCTGATGTTCTTTTAAATAGTTCTGAAACTCCAGATAAATCTGGGCCATGCCTGTCTCCTGGCCGATCTCAATATTTTCCGGTCCGTCGTCCCCTACAACTCCGCCCCACAAAGTATTGTCTAAATCCAGGGCCATAGCTTTCTTACTTTTTCCGTATACAGCCTTTATAATATTTGACAAATTAAAAGCCAGTTCCGGAATAGCAGGCACTGCCGGGCTGTATTTATACATGTTCCAATATACAGGATCACTCCATTTACTCAGCCCATATTCTGCTGCCAACCATCCAATATCCTGAATCAAAAAGTCCTCGTGCTCCTGGGCATATTGACTAAACCTTAGGTTCAGCTGCTCCAAAAACCATCCCCTGCCCCTTTGATCCCAAATATCCATATTGCCCAGCAATCTGTATGGCAGTTTTTCAAAATTATTCTGGATAATCAGGCAGTGGTACTGTTTTCTCAGTCCCTCCCAGGCCTGCTGGAAATGATAATATGTCTGGGAAAGTTTTTCTTCTATTGCTTTCTCTGAGTCTGTTACCTTTGGAAACATACCCTCTGTAATATTTCTGAAGGTGGTGTGAATATATACAATATCCGGCCCAAATGCAGCCAGCTTTTCATTTGGAAACACTGCGTCTTCATAATAGCGGTTGTACTCTGATTCGTAAAATTCCGGACAAATCCCCTGATTCAGCAAAAACAGTTCCAGCATCTTTACAATATCATGGGTGGTAGAACCGCCCAGCACTGCAATTTTCTTTTTTATCCGTGCAGCCGGCTCTCCCAACAATATTTTTCTCAGCTGCCTTTTTTTCTTCAGCAGTTCTCCCCCGTCAAAAGGGTACTCCAGTTCCCTCATGGACTCCTCCTGTGCCTTAATCTGTCAGTTTCATAGGAATATTTTTCCCGTAAAACAACAAAAGGGCAGCTGCCTATGACAACTCCCTTTTGCTTCCAGACATTACTTTTTACTTTCCACATACTCATAAGAAATATCTACTACCTTGTCATTTTTCATTCCGCAGTCAATCACAATTCTGGAGTTTTCCAAAGAAACTGTATACAGGCCAAATTCCTCCACAGCATCAGGATAAGCCTTTTTTACATCCGCCGGTTTTTGTCCCAGCTTTAATCCCTCCTCGGTTGCCGCCTGAGCGCTTGTGAGAACAATAGTCTGGATAATCGTGTCTTTCTTCTCATTTTGAGTGGTGTAGATATCAAAATTCTCATACACGTAAACCTTATCCTTGCCTCCGTTCGCACAGTTAGTCAGGGTTTTCACTTCCTTCTCTTTACCTAACTGATCAAGCACCGGCTTTGCCTGCTCTCCTACAGCCATCTGCACTTCCCCGGAGGTAAATGTATATGCAGTTTTCTTTTCTGCTCCCCATGCGCATATGGATACTGCCAATGTTGCTATTACCGCCTCCCCTATTGTTGCAATTTTTCTCATTTGCTTTATCTCCTTGTGTTTCTTTTTATTATATATTATGGAGTTATATTCTCCTCTTCCTCTGTAAATCTGCGAATATACCCTAATGTCTTAAATTCTTCTGCCTGACGTTCCTTTTCTTCCTCATAAGCTGTCAGCCGCCGGTTAAACCAAAGGGCAGTTTCCGCCTCATTTCTCCGGTCCTTCAGTCCAAACTTTTCAACTAGATCTGCTCCCAGATAATCCGCCACTTTCTCTGCCCCGTATACATTTAAATGAAGTCCCTCATCATATGTATCTACAGCCATATCCAGGCCCGCATCATCCATCAGCTTTAAAAAGTTGTAGTAGGACAGATTATATTCTGCAGCGTACTGAAGAATTTGTTCTTCATAAGGCTCCGGCCACTCCGGATACAGGCTGGGGGCTTTCATAAGAATCAGGCTGATGCCTCTTTCCTCACACGCTTCCCGAATCTTATCCAAATATTGATAATTCGTTTCCGGAAAGGTGTAATCTCCTCTTCTCCGCTCTGCCGGAAATTCTCCTGCAGGACGAATATCAGCCCGCAGATAATATCCGTTAAAGGATGTTAAAGGCTTTTCCTTAAATGCATATGTAAAATCTTCTTCTGTCAGGCTGCTCCAGCGGGAATGATACCGGAAAATAGGGAAAAGGTAATCTATTATATTCTCATCTTCCATGGCCGAGGCCTGAATGCCATTCCATTTGTATCTGCCCCATTTCATTCCGTCAAAAACCATTCTGTTATATTCTTCTGTATCTTGTCCCTCTACCGCCATGGCCTGCACATTAAACAAAACCGCCTTTGGCGTTTCTCTCTCCAGCGCTTCCATAAAAAGATAGTAGGACTGAGATACCAGCTGATTGGCATTGCCTCTGATGTAACTGGTGATGCCGTATTTTTTCCACAATTCCATAGTAGAAATGTTTTCATACGATTCACAATTTCCAATAATCAGCAGATCATGGTCCACCGGCTCTCTGTAATACTCCTCTGTAAAATTTCCCTCAATTACCGTGCCCTGATATTTGGGAAGCAAAATCCTTTGGGAAATCCATAAAGCAAATAGAAACAAAGCTGCCGGGATCAGCCTGGTTATCCGTTTTTTTATTTTGTGTTTCATAGCTGTCATGGCGTTGCAGGATAGGCGGCTACATCATAGTTGTGCACTCCCCAGGAGTTTCTCAGATGCCCGGTAGTAACAAGACACCATGTTCCTCCTGTTCTGCGGGGGGTAGCGTCAAAGTGATACCACGTTCCGTCTACATTCACCAGATTCCAAAAATGATCGCCGTCTGAGGCTCTTGTAACCCGCACATTCGGCATACCTGCCGCCTCTAAAAGATATTTGGACATAGCGTAATATTCAAAGCAGTTGCCGGAATGGCGGCGGAATCCATAAAGGGCTGCAGCCGCATCCCCGCTTTCCGGTCTGAGGCCGCCGTATGTATAACTGGTGTTTGCCCTGACGTACTGATAAATAGCAGAGGCCTTTTGCGGCTTGCTCATATTGTTGTTTGTAATAGAAGCAATAATACCGGCGGCCACAGCTTCTGCCTGAAGCTCCTCCTCTGTTTTTGCAGGAACAGGCACTGAGCCGTCCTCCCCCAGATCATATTGGATTCCGTCTACTGTAATGGTCTGGCTTGTCAGCATAGCTCCGTCCTCGCCAACCCGGTATCTTTTCCCGTTTGTGTCAATCCAGGCGTTTTCCATCATATAACCTTCGCCGTTAAAATAATACCAAACACCCCAGATTTCCTCCCAGGTATTCTGTACCCTGCTGCCGTCAAAATTTTGATAATACCAGCCCCTGTCATCTCTTCCCCAGCGGCTGATTCCCGGTCCATAATTCATCAGACTGTTATCTGCATTAGAAGCTTCCTGAGCTTTAGAAGTATCAATCCAAACTCCGTCTGTCCCAAACTGTTCTTCTTTCCCGTTTACAATGTAACTGCCTGTGACCATGATCCCATTTTCATCTAAATAGTACCATTTGCCGTCTGTTTCCAGCCATTCATTTTTAAGGTAAGAACCGTCGTCCCCCTTATATCTCCAGGTTACACTTCCCTGCTCCTCCTTTTCCCACTCTCCTGCTAATACAGGCATAGTCAAGCTTAAAGAAATTGCCGCAGCAAAAGTAAGAGCAAAAATTTTTTCTTTTCTCATATGTGTCCCCGCTTGCAATAAAACTTTTTATTTCCTGTCTCCTGACAATACTAACAATATTTAACTTTATTTAGAATTATAATGATTCTTTAAAGTATAGTCAACGATTAACTTAAAATTTAAAAACCAGTTTTTAGAAATCTCCATCCGGCGATAATCCATTGTTAGCGCCATAAGAGTCATATATGAAATCAAAGGTTCCGGCCGGAGCCTGGGCAATGTAGCAGCTGCCGTCTCCATATGTGCCGTACAGCCTCATAATCTCTATCATTTTTTCCTTTTCTATTGCCACGCAGCCTGAGGTCCAGGCCTTAAATTCGCCTTCACAGTGAAGAAATAAAGCCGACCCTTTTTTCTCCACGGCGTTTTTATTAAAGCCAGCGTCAATGACGTAATCATAGTATCCTGCATACCCAGCGCTGCCTACTCTCTCCCCTTCCTGAGAAAGATCCTGGCAAAGGCTGTTTGTTTGATCAGACCACACATAAGAAGTGTCTACTTGTATATAATTCTTTGGAAATCCCTCCAGGGCCGGTTTCTGGCCAAAGGGAGTATTCATTTGAAATACACCGATAGGCGTAGTTTTATCTCCCATAACTCTGTGGTTGCTCATGCCGTTTTGTCCCAGATATCCTTTTCCTGATAATCTGTTTTTCCAGCTGTCTCCCACTTTTTCATATGCATAAACATTGCACTCCGTGCCGGTTGTCCCCTCTACTACCACAAGCACCTTAGCTTCATTTGGAAGCTTAAATTTTTCCGCGTCAAAAGTAGCTTCCTGGAGCAGTGTGTCTAAAACCTGACTTTCATATGTCTCAGTCTGGCTTTGGTCTATCATATCTCCCGGCCCTGCCGGCAAAGCCGGAGATGCCGCAAAAAGAGCTGCCGCCGCGTAGACGCCGTAAATTGATCCCATAATTTATCCCCGCTTTTCTAAAGGTATAACACCAGAAAAAGGAACTTTGCAAAAAAACAGAAATTCTGTTTTCTGTAAAGCTCCTTTCCTCATTTACTATCTTACATATGTAACAAAATCTTCTTTTCTAGGAGCTGCCTTTGGAAGTTCGCCGTCTATATATCCCAGAATACAGTGGCCGATTCCCTCGTAATCACCTTCAATTCCCCACTCCCTCAGAAGAGACTTTCCATATTCAGTTTCAAACTCCTGTTTTGCTCTGTTGATCCAGCAGGAACCGATTCCCAAAGATGTAGCGGCCGTCATTAAATTTCCCATTACTAAGCTTCCGTCATAGAGATAGTTTGGGGAAGCCTTGTCCGCCAGCACTAAGATCACTGTAGGAGCGCCGAAAAATGCGTCCTTCATCTCCGGTCTGCCCAGAAATTCCTTATTCATGTCAGACAGTTTATTAAGAATCTCTCTGTTCTGAATAACTACCATACGGGTAGGCTGCATATTCTTGCCTGAAGCCGCATACTTTCCTGCCTCCAGGATTAAACTCAGTTCTTCCTCTTTAATCTGCTCTGGCTTAAACTTGCGGATACTTCTTCTCGCCAGTAAATTTTTGATTGTTTCATTCATAATTCTGTCCTCCTTATATTTATCATCTCTGTGATTATATAAACTTTAACTTTTTTTCATTATATAACCAGAAATAGAAAAAAACAAGTTTTTATTCCCTGGAGTCCCTGGTCTCATATGGCTCCCTTAACAGAGCCACCCATGTTTTCATAATTTTGGCCGTTATCCCCCAGATCACCCGGCCCTGGTAGTTATAAAAAAAGATTTCATACTTCCCGCTGCCCCACAGGTGATTTTTCCCCTGAGAAACCTGATCCCATGGAAAATCATTTTCCTCCGGCCTTGTATCCACTGCCGCCATATATCCCTTAGGCTCATGCTCCATAAACCAGGACAGAGGCACGTAAAATACCTCCTCCACCTCGTCCGGGGAAAATGTGTTATTATAATCCTTTAATTCCGCCAAAAAGGAATGGACCATTCTCCCTGCCGGCGTGGTTACAATATCGCCTGTACCTGTAATTTCAATCTGTTCTTCCCTTATTAAAAGCTCCTCCACAGTCTCCCTGGCAGCCGCCTCCAAAGGCGTCTCCAAATCTTTTATGGAGCCTCCCGGAAAACAAATATCTCCCGGCTGATCTTTTAAGCTTTTAGAGCGTACCTGAAACAGCACCTGCCACTCCCCGTCCTTTTGCACCATAGGAACTAATACGGCCGCCTCCCTGTACAAATATTTTTCCGTCCATTCCGGCTTGCGGCTTAGCATTTTCTGCCTCCAGCCTGGAATCTGCTCTGTCTGGCTTTTTTTCTTTCCTGAGCCCTCTAAAAACTTCAGTACGTAACGGTTAAATTTATCTGGATTTTCCTTTGCTATAAAATGAGTTCCCTCTACTATGCAAAGATACCCGTTAGGCAGATTGTCAAAGATTTTCTTTGTGTGGCTTTTCTTAATCATATCTCTGGTGCCTGCAATCACTAATACAGGAATCTGAATTCTCTTTAAATGCTCCGGCTTAATATGAGGTTCTTTTACCATCAGCTCTAACAGCTGCCTCTTGTCCTTAGTCGTCTCTTTATCCTTTCCCGTCAGGGTTTTTAAATATTCCTTAAAAATAGGAATGCTTGCATTTAGCTTCATTCCGGAAGGGTAAAGGTTGGCTCCGTTTAAAATAAGCCTGTCTACATATTCCGGATATTTTAAAGTAAAAATAAGGGCAATATTTCCTCCGTCGCTGAACCCTAATAAAATTATATGCTTCAGCTGCCTGCTGTCCAAAAATTGTTTTAAATCTTCTGCAAACTGTATTAAATTAAAAGGAGCCTGCCCTCTTTCTGTTTTTCCGTGTCCTCTTGTATCTACTGCAATTGTCCAGTATCTTTTGGAAAAGAACTTTATCTGGCTGTCAAAATAAGTGCTGTCCTCCCCATTTCCATGAAGAAATACCATGGGCTGTCCACAGCCCTTTTCTACAGCATACAGCTGAAATCCATTCTCTTTCATTATTAACCCCCTGTACTCTCTTCTAGTCACTGCTTATCTAGTTATATTTGTCCTGCTTATTATCATATCACTGTCTTTAAAAAAAGTCACTTTTTTCTATGCAGGAAAAACGGCGGTACAGTACAAGTAAAATACATGGACGATTAAAAAGCTGCGGCAGCCAGTCTTAAAAAGATCTGGCTTCTGCAGCTTTTTGCCTGTGTCAGGCAGTGAAAAATATAAATTTGTTATATTATTTATGATCTGTCTTCTACTACTAAGGTTCTGATAGCGTCCTGAGATGTGTTCCAGTTAAAGACATAAAGTGTGTATGCTGTATTTGGACGAATATATACGCTGGAGCTAACTAATGGCATTCCTCCCACAGAAGGATTGTTGGATACCTGAATTAAGTAAGAACCTGGGCTCAGGAATCTAAAGCCTGTAACCTCTCTGTAGGATACGCTTCTAAAGGTAACAAGGCCTCCGTTTAAGCTGGCATTAATATTCTGGTTTGTTACAGACAGGTTGCATACTCTGAAACAGCCTGTGTTATTATTGCTGTTACAGCTGTTATCAGTAATCTCCTGCAGGTCTAATCCACCTGGTCTGTTAATAATGGCTACAGTTAACGCGCCTCCGGAGCGGACAGTAATCTGCTTCTGAATATATACATATCCGTTCTGCCCTGTGACTGTAACAGTCTGCGAGCCTGCCGACACTCTTCCATACTGGCTGACCTCTGCATTATCCAGAGAATTTACTACCAGCTGGTTGTTAATATACACCAAAAATGGATTATATCCGGCTGCAGCATTGAGAAATCTCACTGTTCCATATTGGGTAGTATTGCAGAAAAAGCAAGGAATAATCGGTCTTGGGAAGGTAGTAATAATGGTTCCTAAAATTCCTCCCAGATTATTATTCCCGCTGTTTCCGCTGTTATTATTATTGTTATTGCTGCTGTTATTATTGTTATTAGGAAATGTAGGCAGCGGACCTCCCTCTCCCGGATTAGGAAGTGGAATCACTGGAAATGCATCCATATCTGGCTCTGGGGATACATCTGGTATGTTGGGGAAGTTAAAGTCAGGCAGCGGGCCGCCTTCCCCTGGGTTCGGCAGTGGAATGACAGGTACATCTGCATTCTTTATAAAGGATTGATCTTCCATATAAAACCTCTCTTTGAATAAATTATAGTACTATTTTATTCTCCCAAACTGGTTCAGTGCCTGACCCTTTTGTTAAAATCTAAGTTTTGCTAAAGAAAGAAAGGATTTTAGGGGATCAGACAAATGCTTTTCCCTGTGCCACAAGGCAATCATATTATTTTTTAAGTCCATTCCCGGAATCTCCACATGAATGAAACTGCCCTTTTTTAAATCCTCCTCCACCAGCATATCCGGCAAAATTGTAATTCCAAGCCCTGCTCTGGCCGCCGCTATTAAGGCGGAGGAATTCACGCTTGTCCAGGCGGGATAAGCTTTCAGGCCGGCTAAATATAGGGCGCTGTCTGTTACGTCCCTGACAGCGCTTCCAGGCTCCCTAAATAAAAGCCGTTCCCTGCACAATTCTTTTGGCGTTAATTGTTTCTTTTCCTTTAAATACTCCGGGCTGCAGACAGCTTTCATATGATAACTGCCTAAAATAATACTTTCAAAGGGACCAACAGGCATCGTGCCCTCTATTAGTGCCAGATCGGCGTTCCCCTCTTTTAACTCTTTCACAGCCGCCAGGGCGCTGACCACTTGTGTAATCACTGTAATATCAGGCCAAGATTCATAAAAGTCTTTTAAAATATCAGGCAGCTGAAAACAGGCGATTGTAATGCTGGATACAATTTTTATGGAAGCCTGACTTTCTAAATGCCCCAGCCTGGATTCTAATGATCTGCAGGCTGCCAAAATAGGAGCAATTTCCTCTAAAAGCTTTTCACCACTTCTTGTAATCTGTATTCTTTTCCCCAATCTGTCAAACAGCTTTGTCCCGGCCTCATTTTCTAAATCTCCCACTGCATGAGAAACAGCAGACTGAGTAATATAAAGCTTTTCCGCCGCCTTTCTGAAATTCCCCATATCTGCCACTGTCTGAAAGATTTCCAAGTTTCTTAACGTCATTTTCTCTCCTTAGGCTTATAATACATGAATAAAATTAATCAATATAATAAAATTATATCATTTTACACATCAGCCATCAAGAGCTATACTAATGAGGCACAAGTAAAAATGAAAGGATACAAACTATGCTTAGAAAAAAAATCGGCTTATATATATGGCTGTTTTCTGTTAATCTGTTTATCAGCGCCTTCACCTTCGGCGGCGGGTATGTAGTGGTGCCTATGATTAAAAAATATTTTGTCACCAGAAAAAAGCTTTTTACTGAGGATGAGTTAATGGATATGGCGGCTGTAGCACAATCTACTCCGGGCGCGATCGCCATTAATTTATCTGCATTAGCAGGATATAAAACCGCCGGTATTCCAGGCATTTTAATCAGCAGCTCCGCCGCAGTTCTCCCTCCTCTTATTATTTTGGGAATAATTTCCCAGTGGTACACAGTTTTTGCCGCAAATACAGTTGTCAATGGAATTTTAAAAGGTATGCAGGCAGGGGTTTCCGCCTTAATTGTAGACTTAATTGCAGATATGACGAAAGTAGTGCTGAGGGAAAAGTCTCTTTTACTTACAGCTATGATTCCCGCCGCCTTTTTAGGCAGCTTTTTCCTCCACATAAATGTAGCTGTAATTTTGATTGTATGCTGCTTACTTTGTCTTGGAAAAGTATATTTTGAAAAAAGGAGAGGTTTATAATGCATCAGATTTTACTGCTTCTGGCAGCTTTTTTTCATATTGGCCTGTTCAGCATAGGAGGAGGATATGCCATTATTCCTTTAATTCAGGAACAGGTAGTAGACAAATACGGCTGGGTTTCCCAGAAAATCTTTACTGATATTATCACCATCTCCCAGATGACTCCAGGGCCTTTGGCAGTAAATACCTCCACTTTTGTAGGCCTTCAAATTGCCGGTATTCCCGGCGCCCTGGCGGCCACCTTTGGCTGCGTAGTTTCCGGCGTCCTTCTGTCCGCTTTTATGTACCGATTTTTCTGCAGCCATATGGGCTCCGCCTCTGTTTTCCAGGTTTTAAAGGGGTTAAAGGCCGCCTCATTAGGACTGATTATTTCAGCGGCCGCTACTATTCTCCTGCTGACCTTTACAGGCTCCTCCCAGTGGAATCAAATTTCTTCCGCCGACTGGGCTGCCGTAGTCTTATTTTTAGTATCACTTGCAGCGCTGCGCCGGTATAAATGGAATCCTATTTTTATTATGATAATTACCGGGCTTATAGGATTAGTTATTTACGGTCTCTTCCCTTTTGGCACCTAAATGGCGCCAAATATTGATAAAGAATATAAAAGTACATATCATTTTTGGAGAAGTTAATTCCTGCAAAAAACTCGCCCAATTTTCAAAAGACTGCTCTATTAATATTTTTCCTTAACCTTTTCTCTGATATTCTGGCTGAATATAGAAAGGCACAAAGGCAGAGATACCTTTCCTGTTTACTGCCTTATCTATCAGCTGTGCCTTAGTGTACATGATATCTGCTTTTATTTTTTTATTGGTAATTTCTTAATCAGTTTTGAGATTTCCTTTTCTCGTCTTTCCTTTATGATTCGATAGCCTTCTTTATCGTCGGCATAGCTTGTTTCTGCTTTTAATTTTTGGTAGGACTGCCAACGCTCCATTTTTAACTGCCCATTCTCAATTGCTTCTTGAATAGCGCAGCCAGGCTCTTTGGAATGAGTACAATCTCGAAAACGGCATTTTTCTGCAATTTTATCAATATCTGAAAAAGTTTTATCAATTCCAATTTGTGAATCCCATATACCCAGTTCACGCATACCTGGTGTATCAATTACCATACCGCCAGAGGGAAGTAAAATCAGCTCCCGGTGTGTTGTGGTATGCCGTCCCCTGTCATCATTACGATGTCCATTGGTGCTTAAATGTTCTTCTCCCAACAAGCAGTTAATCAATGTAGATTTTCCCACACCTGAAGAACCAATAAAGGCAACTGTTTTCCCTTTGGAAAGAAAAGGGAAAAGCTTTTGATATCCAGATTGTTCAACAGAAGATATGACTACAATATCCACACCAATCGCTACGGAAGATACTTCTAAAATTTTCTCATCTAAAGTATCGCACAAATCAGATTTTGTCAGAACAACAACAGGAGTTGCACCGCTTTCCCATGCAATAGAAATATATCGTTCCAAACGGCGTAGATTGTAATCATTATTGAGAGACATACACAAGAATATGGTATCAATATTTGATGCTACTACCTGTTCCTGCTGTATATCTCCGGCCGCCTTACGAACAAAACAGCTCTTGCGCGGTAATACATGATGAATAATCGCATTGTCTCCAACCTCATTCCAATCTATCATAACAAAATCCCCTACTGCCGGAAAATCAGCAGAGGAACTTGAATTGTAGCGAAATCGACCAGAAACTTCCGCTAATTTCTCTCCTTTATCGGAAATAACACGATAGAATCTTTTTTCTTGCGAAAGAATACGTGCTGCCGCGAAATGTTCAAATTCCTGTGATAATATTCTAAATTGGTTTGAGAATCCATAATTTGCAATGTTAATAATTGGTTTCATTTTTGTTCCTTTCTATTTCTAAATACGATAAAAAAGAATATTTCTGCATAAATTGTTCTACATATGCCACATATAAATCAGCAATTATTTTTTTCTCATTCTGGTTTGATGTTGCATCGCATATACTTAACATGAGATAAAAAGGAGAATAAAATTCAACTGCCATATGTTTCGCTGCGTCCTCACAATATCCTCGGTATTTCAGCATCTCTCGGAATAAATCTTCAATAAATTCAAGCGGACCACTCCCCAATACTTTTTGATATAAAGCATTCATCTCTGCTGTTTTATACTGTTCTAAAGTCAACATTTTACGAAAATTACAAGCAATTTCATCTTTGCTCCAATAGTAAAATTGTGATATCATATATTTTTTCAAACTTTCTAAAGAAGTTCCGCCAAAGGAGTGCGGCATTTCAGAAAATTCTTTTTCAGGTATACCTGCATTTTGAGAGCGTTCTACATCTAACTGACAAACATACTTAAAAATACTCTCAAAAATATCTCTTTTATTTTTGTAATGCCTATATAAAGCACCTTTCGTAATTCCTAATTCCCCGGCAATCTGACTTACAGAAACTGCCTCATACCCATAGACTGCGAATAAACGCAACGCTGAAAATAAAATTTTCCGCTTTGTATCAGCCATTTTTTACCCCTCCTTTTGTAAACGGTAGTTTACCTATTTCAGTATAGTAAACCATCGTTTACTTGTCAAGTGCAATAGTTATTGTTGCAGTAATTGCCGGATTTTCCCCCACTCCTCACCGTGCGTGCGGCTTTTATCGCCCACGGGCTCCATCGGCTATGAATTAATTCTCTAATCGTAATATAAAAGCGTAAAACAAATGTGTATGATCTTATTTGTAATGATAAAATAGTGCTCATAACAATAAAAAATTATAATAATGTGACCAGGTCACAGATTAATACAGATTAATATGATATCATCTTATCAGAAACAAAAAATAATATTAAAAATAAGGAGGATTCGTTATGAGTATTATAACTATAACAGAAGAAAATTTTGATCAGGAAGTACTTCAGTCAGAGAAACCTGTTTTGGTGGATTTCTGGGCTAGCTGGTGCGGTCCCTGCAGAATGTTATCACCTGTTGTGGACAGAGTTGCTGACAACCAGTCTGAAGTTAAAGTAGGAAAAATCAATGTAGATGAACAGCCGGATCTGGCTCAGCAGTTTAGAGTTATGACAATCCCTACTTTAATACTTTTCAAAAATGGTCAGCCTGTAAAGCAGTCCGTGGGAGTTCAGACTGAAGCAGCAATTATGAATATAATAAAAAACTAATTTTAGAAGGACATCTTGGAAATGGGAGGCAGACTTTTTAGTATTAATTTTGTACTGCCACCCATTTTACACAGTTGTCCTTTTTATTTTGAAAAATCTCATATCCTTCCATAATGTTTTCCAGTGTGCCTCTGTGGGTAATAAGAAAATCTGTGCGCAGTTTTCCTCTGGCAATTAAGTCTAAAAGTAAGGTACATTTTGAGGCGTCTACTCCGCCGGTTTTAAAAATCAGATTTTTTCCATACATAGACGGTAAAGGCAGCACCTGATTTTCCTCGTACATAGCTGCAATAGATAAGATTCCGTTAGGTCTTGCCAATTTCCAGGCCATCTGAAAGGTATCCTTCCCCCCGGCGGCCTCTATAACCACATCTGCGCCGCGGCCGTCTGAAAGTTGCTTCACTGCCTCTATTTCATCCTCTGTATTTGGGTTTACAGCAACATCTGCCAGCCCCTCTTTTATTGCCAAACTGCGGCGAAACTCATCCTGTTCTATAATAAGTACCTTCTCAGCGCCCATATATTTTGCACATTCTCCGCATAAAAGTCCTACAGGTCCTGCTCCTATAACAGCTACTACATCCCCGTTTTTAATTTCCCCCAGCTGAGCCGCCCAATAAGCGCTGGACAAAATATCCCCTGTAAATAAAGCCTGTTCTTCACTGACTCCCTCAGGAATCGGATATAAACCAGTATCCCCATATGGAACTCTTACATATTCGGCCTGGCAGCCGTCAATTCTGCAGCCTAATTCCCAACCGCCGTGAAGACAGTTATTTACATAGCCTCTTTTACAAAACCAGCATTCTCCGCAGAAGGTTTCACAGTTTGCCGCTACCCGGTCTCCAGGCTTCAGATTTCTTATCTGGCTGCCGGTTTCAACCACCTGTCCGGCAAATTCATGTCCTAATACAATTCCCGGCACTGCTCTGGGAACCGCCCCGTTAATAATATGCAGATCACTGGTACAGATTGTAGATCTGGTCACCTTCACAATTACATCCCTTGGATCTATAATCACTGGCTTAGGCCTTTCCTCCAGTTTGACAATACCCTTTCCATAATAAACTACTGCTTTCATCTGCTTCCTCCTACTTACCGTAAAAAAACCACCCCAAACTTGACTGGTTTGATAGTGGTTTTTCTACTTTTCTTAACAGGTTAACCCACCTTGTGGGCAGTCGTTCTTTTTATATCTAAACTATAGCATTTATCCTTTTTGTATGCAAGAATTATTTCTTCACTCTAATTTATTTGCGCACTTTCTACAGTAATAGATTCAATGTAAGTTTTTATGAAAATTCTATTTTTTGAAATATCTCACCAGACATTGGCATAGTACTGCTCTTCCCTGTCTTCCTCTTCATAAACTATGATTAAGGCATTTACATCATCATCAATTTTTCTTGACTCTCCTTTATTATATAAATAAAGCGTACCAGTATAATAGTTATAGCTGTAGTCATACAGATATAAAATATCTCCATCTTTGGTAATAGTATAATTATATACATCATCAGCAATTTTTGTTTTAGCGCCATCTTTAAACATTTTTAATGTGCCGCCGCCTTTTTCATTATTCCAATCAGTATAATACAGTATAACCTCATCTATGTATAAAGCTCTATCCCAGGAAACATCATAGTCAACTTCTTCCTTATCAATATACAAATCTCCTTTATTATTACTTCCATTTTTAAAATAGATCAGTTTATTATCTTTAAAGTATATAACAGCGTTCAGGACATCACTATCATACAATTCCGGATCAGAGGCCTGATTCTCAGTAATCGTAATCTTATACAGATCTCCATATTCAATGTCTCCGTCCTCATTTTCATCCTTAAAAATATCATCTAAAAAGTATATTGCGCTTCCGTCGGCAGCCACTTTAAATATTTGGCCTTCTGTCTGGTCAATAATAGACAGGACTGAATCTATTACAATATACTTTTCAGAGGATGAATAAAAGGCAGCATTAACCATGCTTTCTATTTCATAAGAGCTACTGATTTCAGACAGTTTCACCTTCTGGACTTCAGATTGATTATAAATATCAACAAGCATTAAAGGCTTATCTGCTGCACAGGTAGCACTATATCCGTCAACTAATGCATCAGTGACAACGGTTTCCTCAGTACCGTTAAAATAATAAAGTGTGTATTTTGTACTTTCCACTGTAGCATTCTGAAGGTCCTCTCTAAGGCTATCTCTATTAAGTTTTGCTCTATAAGCCTCATAAGCAGAGTTATAGTCTGCGCGTATCTGATCACAGGCAGCTTTGTATACCTCATAATCATTTTTATACTGCGTCTTTGCAGCCTCATACTCCTCATCTGTGCCGTAGTCCCTCCAATAAGGATAATCAGGAGAATCAGGATATTCAGGAAATTCAGGCTTAGTTAAATTCGCATCAGCTTCTGCCATATCATCATCTACATAGTCTATTAAATTGATTTCCGAAGCCTCTTCCTTAGTATAATAAATTTCACCTGAATCATAGATTTTTATAACATTGGATATATCGGATGTAATTTTTTCCTTATCCTCACTGTCAGCGCTCTTTTTGTACAGGGAATCGTCTTTTATAAAGTATATAGTAGACAGGTCTTTAGAAACATGCTCTATACTGCTTATATCACTTGCAACCTTTACTTTATCCCCGCCTTTTGTCCACAAATAAAAACTATTTTCATCAGTAAGATAACCAACCGTCTTACAATCATCTGCAGTTTTAAAGCCTACCACACCGCTTGCAATCATCTGCAGTTTTAAAGCCTACCACACCGCTTGCAATTTTCTCTTTCTCTGTCAGGTCGTGCAAATAAAGATTTCCCTCTGAACCTTTTATATATATCACTTGATTCCCAGCTTCATTAATACTATATATAATAATATTTGAATCAATCTTAGAAGGTTCTTTTTCTGGCTTATTAATATCTCGATAATACAAAGAAATCCCGCTTCCAAAGCTGTCCAGTTTGTCAGGATAAAAAAGACGTTTGCCGTCGCTGCTGAACGCAAATTCACGTCCCAAGAAAAGGCTGGCAGCTGATGGATTATAATCATATATTTCCTCCCCGCTTAAAAGACGAGAGGTGATTTCTATTGCATGTTTGTCAGAAAAATCAGTATAGTAAATCTCCCTATCTTTCATATATAATCCATAGTTTTTTTCCCCTTTACTGCCAACAGACAAAAAAGTAATTAAAATAACTGCCAAAACGCCAATAGCGAAAATACCGCCAAACAAAATTATTTTCTTAGGTACAATAGGAAGTTTACCAGACTTTACAGACATTTCTGCCTTTTCCCCAATTTCTGCTCCACATTTTTGACAAAATTTAAATTCTGCACTAGTTTGTTCCCCGCAATTAGGACATATTTTCATTTCCATTCCTCCTTAAATATTTATTTCATGTAATATCCTTTCATTCTTCTTATGCAGCCGGCCTTGTATTAGACAACGTATTAATGGGCGTTATTACACCTGAAGTATCAATTTGAAATACAGTCCAATAGGTTCCCACCTGGTCAATAGGAACATAATACTCAGCTTCCTGATTACTCCCAATAAACACTTTCACAGCTGCATTTGAAAAACTTAAATCTGCAGAATTAGACGAGCTGCGATCGGAATAGTTATGAACAGCATAAATATATTCCCCATAAATATTTTCTACTATAGTAATCGTTTCTGGACCATAGCTTGTAGTATCATCTACATCTAGGTTTGCCATTTCGATTCCTTCATAGTTGTACTTTTTATCCCGATAATATACATGGAATTCGCTGCCCTCCGGCGTCCGTCCCATTAAATGAGAATCTAAATCTGCAGGCGCAGCGCCCCAAGTTAAAACTATCCGAATCTGGTTGTCTGCCAATACTGGCGTAATAGTGAAATCAAAATCTGTTTTATAGTTTTCACTTAAAACAATAATATTAGAATAACTAGTAACATAACCTTCCATAGTTGCCTCTACTGTATAATAGCCAACAGGAACATCAGATATTAAATAATGCCCTGAGGAATCTGTGATTATCTCAAGATTTTCTGCATATTCGCCAGCTATATTATTCCATCCATCCCGCAGTTTCAAAACAGCGCCGCCGATTCCCTGTCCGTTCAATGCATTCGTCACCATCCCTCCGGCAGAACCTAAGCCAATTGGCTATTATCCATCAATAAAATATGCTCTGTATATTTAATCTCCTCTGCCTTAACCTTTTGATTTGAAGTCAATGTACGATAGCCATCTGCGCTGATCACAAGCTGGTAGCTGCCTTCCTCAACATTAAAAGCGAATTGTCCTGTTTCGTCAGTTGTCTGAGTACTGATAGGCGCAGCTTTGTTTGCTTCTGTATATAATTCTACCAAAGCTCCTTCCAGTGTTCCCATAGACAAATGATCTGTATATGCAGAAACTTTTCCTTCCAACATGCTTCCGGAAATAAGAACCTGGAAAACAGCGCTGTACGCTTTTCCGTCTGTATGAAGATAAGTTGCAGTTACATAACAGCTGCCAGAAGATGCGGCCTCTGGTAAATATAAATTTCCTTCTTTTGCCCTGAGCTGCACTCCTTCATTTGTTACAAGTTTCAAATCGTCAGGTAAAATTTTTTCTGTTCCGTTAATTCCGCTTTTCACATCATAATACTCAAATAGAATATCCGGCAGCTTTGCAATGTGATTAACAGCATGAACACTTGTCCCATTTACTTCTATACCTGTAGCTATTTTGGCATTGCCCAGGGTCCAGTCTTCCATAGGGTATTTCTTTTCCCCTAATTTATAACTAAATTCAAATTGTCTAATAAGAATATTCAAATAAGCATTAACATTTGCGCTAAAATAAACACCAGGTTCAAAATAGCTATATATAAATCTGTTATCATCAGCTTGACCTGTATCCAATATAGGAATTGTCACATAAATATCTGCATATAAACCTATTTGCGGATCAACATTAATATTAGCTACTTTGTCATTAATCAAGGTAGCCTTAATAATTAGCTTAATCCCCGCCTTGGCACTTGCTTTTCCACGCAGAGAAAGGGAAATATTTTCATCTCTGCGGTAGGTATTAGAATAAGGCTTAAACCCTCCGTTTATAAAACAGACTCCTACTGTATAAACCGTTGTACTTTCCTGTCCAATATTAATATTTGCCGCCATTTCAAATTCGGCAAATAGATTTACTTCAGCATTAAAGTATAAACCGGGAACAGAGGGAATAGGCAGCCTCCAGTCAAATATTTTAATTTCTCCCCCTGCAGTATCTGCAGCAATTTGATTCAACTTGTCCGTAATCTTTTTAATATTATTTTCATATTGTTTCTGTATATAATAATCATCATAACTGGCGTATTCATTTTTATTTGAAAACAGATCTTCTAAACCAGACTCCCATTCTTTCCTTTTTAAAACATGAGTAATATCTACCTTCCAGGTAAAACCGGAAGTAACAGTTCCGGAAATATCCCAGTTGGTAATTCCCTGAATATTAGTTTGCGCTTTTAAACCAAGAATACTATTCAGAGTAACAGATACCCTGTGATCTTTTAATTCACTGATACCAAATAAACCTTTTTCATTAGGTTCTAATGTGATTTTTATTTCAATTTCAAGAGTATTATCTTCCGTGTTTGGCGTAATTGACACCTCAAATTCTCCATCCTTATGTGGATCAGCAGCATATGCAGTCATTATTAAAGAAGAATAAAAATCACTTTTTTTAACATTCTCAACAATCTTAACCTCCAGATCTGATTAGAAGCTATATTGTTAACATCAAATTCATATTCCCCATAAACCTCCAGCTGAGAATAAATTTCATCAATCGCCGGTGTTACAACAGCCGCCGTTTTGTCATCCAGAATTTCTTCAATTTTATATACAACATATTCATTATTGTTATTTAATCCAAATACAATTTTGCCAGTCTGAATCCTATTGTCCTCAATTAAAATCCTATTCTCAGATACTTCCAGAACGTTTTCTGTAAACTCATATTTTTCTACAGCTTCACGCTCAATACAGAATACTAAACTTCTGGCCTTTTTAAGATTTTCATCAGTAAATGTTATACCTGCGCCAAGGGTTAGCGTATAGCGCTCCCCTGCAGTATAGCCATCTGAAGGCGGAATAATATTATAATTATTTTTTGTTGCTCTTTCATACTTTGAGGCCACAGTATTTCCTGCAGAATCCACTATAGCATAATCTACTGATTGATCGGCATTTCCGGTGAAAATACGAAATTCAATATTAGCAGGCACTTTTTGAAGATAATAACAGTCTGACTGCTGATCAAAAATAGTCAGGTATTCCTTATTGAAATTATATGTACCATGGTTAAACAGTCTATCACCGCCTATAAAAGCTCCTATAAATAACATAAAAATAAGGAGAACAGCTATGATTATTTTTAATATCTTCACAAGCAATGCTCCCCCTTTGTGTTATAATAGTGCTATTCCAATAGTTCTTTCCCTATGAATATTCACTGACGGCACCTGTAATCTTTGTCATAAGGTAAACTTTTTGACAAGCTTTTACTTCTACAAATTTCCAGCAAATATATGCCAAAATATGATGGGAATTTGTAATATTTCTCCGAAAAGTGTTGAATTTAGTCATGTATGATGGTATAATTTTACAGAGATATTTCTGTAAATAGCTATCAAAAAGTTTACCTTTTGATAGCTAGTATTTTTTTTGAATTCTATGTTCCCGCAGACGGCGATAAAATGTTGCTTCACTCATACTGCACTGTTTTAACACCTCTGACAAAGGAATTTTCTTTTTTTCCCATTCTATTACCAACTTGGCAAAATTTTCAGGTATCTGCTTTTCAGGCCTACCAAATTTTACTCCTCTTGCTTTTGCTGCTGCAATACCTTCTTCCTGCCGTTTGCATATATTTTCCCGTTCACTTTGAGCCACAAAGGATAAGATTTGTAAAACCAGATCAGCAATAAAGGTTCCCATTAAATCTCTGCACTGCCGTGTGTCAAGTAAAGGCATATTAATTACACAGATATCAATCCCCTTTTCTTTAGTCAATACCCGCCATTGGTTTTGAATTTCTTCATAATTACGTCCTAGCCGGTCAATGCTAAGAATATAAAGCAAATCTCCTAATTTTACTTTTCTCATTAGTTTCCTGTACTGTGGACGGTCAAAGTCTTTCCCAGACTGTTTGTCCATAAATATATTATTCTTTTCAACTGCCTTTTCCCACAAAGCAATAAGTTGACGCTGTTCATTTTGGTCAGTGCTGGATACACGCACATACCCATAAATTGTCATATTTTTTCTAATAGGGAAAAGACTTACCCATATTAAATATATGAATAAGCCCTCTAATTACAAAAAAGGAACACGTAAACCAGTGTTCCTTTTATCTATTATTTTACAATATTTTTTAATCTTTAAATTCCTTAAATTGTCTAGCCGGGCCTCCGCATACAGGACAGCGCTCCTTCACCCCATCTCCTGTCATCAGGTATCCGCAGATTGGACATACATACACAGAATCTATCTGAAAGCTTTCCATGTCCCCGGCTTCTTTCAGCAGTCTGGCATGAACCTTCTCGGCAGCCAGAGCGCCTTCATAAGCCTGGCGTGTAAGAGGCGCATTCTCTCCTTTGGCATAATCTGCCATTGTTTTATAAATGTGCTCATACTCAAAAACCTCGCCGGGAATAAAGGTTTCCACAGATTCAGAGAAAGCTGCCGGGCGCTCCATAACAGAGTAAAAATTTCTGGCATGGCGATATTCTGAATCTGCTAAAGCCTCAAACAGATTGGCGATTTTGTCCATCCCTCTTCTTCTGGCTCTGTCGGCGAACATTAAATATTTTAAATGGGCCATCAGCTCTCCCTTTACCGTTTCCTCCAGACGTTCTTTGATCACCGGATTTTTTCTTTCACCGGCATAGCAGGCCTCCGGAATATCTGTAAACTGATAGCAAAGCTTTTCCCCCTCCATGAAAAAATGTATCATGTGGTGGTTTACATCACAAGCCCTGATACTTTCAGAAACGTCCTCTATCATGGCTCCGCCTCCTCCTGTGCAGATGAAGGGAATTCCGTCCACCTGATCTACAAAGCAGGAGTGAACGTGACCGCAAAGTAAATATGCTACTTTTTCCTTCCAGGGACCGTAACTGGCCTGAAGCTTTGAAAACTCCTCTTCAGATACTGCGTTTTGAATAAAATGGTTAGGCACTGGAATGTGAAAGGCCAGCACAGCCTGACGCACCTCTTCTAAGGCCAGCACCTTTTTTACCAGCAAAAGGCCTTCCTCCTCAAAACAGCGCATAGCATTGTCCAACACTACAATGGCAAAACCGTTACATATTAACGCATAATTTTGTCTGCCAAAATACTTCTGATATTCTCCTGTGTCGTGATTGCCTCTAAGTACATATACGTCATTCTTTCCAATAGTTTCTGTAATTCCGCAGATGGTTTCATAATAAGCCTTTGTACCTGTAGGCACCAAGTCTCCCACTATTAAAGTCATGTCTGCCTGTCCGCTTTCTTCCAAGGCGCCTGCATAAACCTTCATATTATAGGTTCCCAATCCTTCACAGCCAGGGTTCCCGATCACTCCAAAGGAACGTACATGGGGTAAATATTTAATTGCTTCCTCTACTCTTTGTATTCTATTTTTCATAGTATTTTCCTCTCAGTCATATAGTTCTTACAGTATCTTTTGATTTATTATAATTTTGACTTAGATATAGAATATACGGTATTTTCTAAGGAAGCAACCTTTTTTTCCCTAGACGGCCTGATTCTCTTTTTCCTCCAGCATATTTGTCATACTTTTTAAGCTGACTGCCAAGGTGGAGGTATTGTGGAGAAGCGCTGATGTGGCTGGAGCAATTACTCCTCCAACGCCTAACAGTATCAGTCCCAGGTTAAAGCTGATTACAAATCTGTAATTTCTGTGAATTCTTCTCATCAGCCTGTCGCACAGCTGTTTTAAAACTACCAGCTGATACAGCTCGTCCTGAGAAACTGTAATGTCTGCGATTTCTCTGGCAATCTCCGCTCCCTCGCTAATTGCAATTCCTACATCTGCAGCTGAAAGAGCCGGGGAATCATTAATTCCGTCCCCAACCATAATTACGCGGCGTCCCTGTTTCTTTTCCTCCTCTACAAACTTCGCTTTGTCCTCTGGAAGAACCTCTGAATAGTATTGATCTACTCCTACCTTCTCTGCAATCGCCTTGGCTGTTCTGTCGCTGTCTCCTGTCATCATTACAATTTTTCCAATTCCCAGACTGTGAAGACTTTTAATTACCTCTGCAGCCTCCTCCTTTAACGGGTCCTCAATACAGATTACAGCTGCCAATTCTCCTCCTATAGCCATATACAAATGGGAATATTCTGAGGGAAGCTGATCAAATATCTGTTTTTTCTCTTCTGGAACTGTACATTTTTCATCTTCAAACACAAAATGCTGGCTGCCGATAATTACCCTTTCTTCTCCTACATAAGTAGCAATTCCGTGGGCAACAATATAATCTACCTTAGAATGCATTTCTTCATGGGTCAGCTTTCTCTTTACAGCTTCGCTTACTACAGCCTTAGCCATTGAGTGAGGGAAATGCTCCTCCAAACATGCGGCGATTCGCAGCAGTTCATTTTGGCTCATATGGTTAAACGGCACAATATCAGCCACTACTGGTTTGGCCTTAGTCAGCGTACCTGTTTTATCAAATACAATAGTATCTGCCTGGGCTACAGCCTCCATAAACTTTCCGCCTTTTACAGTGATGTGATGGCTGCTTGCCTCCCGCATAGCAGAAAGTACGGAAAGAGGCATAGCCAGCTTTAATGCGCAGGAAAAGTCAACCATTAAAATGGACAAGGCCTTTGTCACATTTCTTGTAAGCAGCCAGGTAAGAGCAGTTCCTCCCAGGCTCCAGGGCACCAGGGCATCCGCCAAAGTAGCTGCCTTCCCCTCTACAGATGATTTCAGCTTTTCTGAATCCTCTATCATATTTACAATTCTTTCAAATCTGGTGTCACCGGCTGTCTTTTTCACACATAAAGTAATTTCGCCTTCTTCAACAGCTGTTCCCGCATACACGTACATATCCTTTTCTTTCTTTACAGGAAGAGATTCCCCTGTCATTGAGGCCTGGTTAATCATAGCCTCCCCTGACACGACGACTCCGTCTAATGGAATCACATTTCCCATATGTACTGTAATCAGATCTCCCTCCTGTATCTGAGATACAGGAGTCAGCACCTCTGTTCCGTCTATGTTCTGCCATACCTTTTTTACATTCAGGGACATACTTCTGGCCAGATCTCCTACAGACTTTTTGTGAGTCCATTCCTCTAACAGTTCCCCTATTCCCAGCAGAAACATAACAGAACCGGCTGTATTAAAGTCCATTCTGAAAATAGATACAGAAATTGCCGTAGCGTCCAGCACCTCCACTTCCAGCCTGCCTTTTATTAAACACCGCAGACCTTTCACAATATACCGCAGAGCATGGACTGTGGTATATACAGCCCGCAATGGCGCCGGCAGAAGAGACCTAGTAAACGCCCTCACCATTACCTTCTGTATTAATTTTTCTTTATATTCCTGGTTCAGCTGTCTGCCGCTGTTTTTGGGAACCAGCTCTGATAAGCCAGAGCGATTGTAGGAAAATCTCTGAATTTCCTCTATCAGATTTTCTCTTGAACCGGAGAAAACAATGGCTGCATCCCCTGTTCTCTCATACACCTTTACAGAAGTAACTCCTGCTAAAGACATTACATAATACTGGAAAAGATCTGCCTGCCTTACTGTCATTTGATTCTGACAAAGGTGAAGGCGGATTCTTCCTTTCATTTCATGTTTAATTATAAATTTCATATGGAAACTCCTATCATTCAGAAACAGATTTATATTATATGTATTTAAAAAGATACCGCCTGAGGATAATTCCCCAAGCGGCCCTGATTATTCTTCTGTTTCAGACTGACAGCACTGATCTTCTTCTAAGGACTGATCCTCAAATACTTCCTGACATCTCTGGCTGTTAATTCCCTTTGCCTCAGCCAAAATGTCCTCTGCATTTTCCTGAATATTAGTAGCTGTAGTCATAACGCAGTCTTTTGCTCTTAACCCTGCTGCTAGGCAGTTAATATAAAATTTCTTTGCGTCCTTACTTGCCAGCACCTTAATACCTGCTGTCCCAAATAAAACTCCTCCTGCAAAAATACCAAGTCTTTTTAATTTAAAAATATCCATCATGTCTTTTTCCTCCTAATTATGTACTCTATTTGTGCTTATAACCTGTATACAGCGTCATAGCCAGACAGAAAATCATAGCCCAGGCCCAAAATCTATGCTTCTTCATTTGTATCACTCCTTTAGAAAGCTCCCTGTCTATTGCCAGGTACAAGTTTACACCAACTTTACTTATTGCTCCTTTATACTAGCTCTCTAACCCTAAGTTAGTCAATTGCAACAATTTTAGATGATAAAATTTTATCATTAACTGACAATTTTCTGTTTTTATAGAATTTTATACACAGTATATCCGGCTTCCTTAACTGTATCTTTTAACATCTGGTCTTCTTTCATTTCCTTCATATACACCTTGGCTTCTCCCTGAGCCAAATCCACCTGAGCCCAAACTCCGTCTAAACTGTTCAGACTGTTTTCCACCCTGTTTACACAGTTTCCGCAAGACATTCCGTCAATCTTTAAAACCTTGCAAAACGGATAATGAGACAAATCCCTGTCTGTTACCTTTACCTTTTTTACCTGCTTTGCGCCAGAACCTCCGCAGCATCCGGAAGTTAACCGCTTGGTATAGCTTTTCACTCCCACAATACCTATCAGCACTAAAATAATACAAATAATCGCCGTTGACATTCTAACTCCTCCTTATTATACAACTATCTTCTTGTTTCAGGTTAGCACTGGCTAACTAAAAAGTCAACCATATTTTTATATCGTCAAAATTGAAAACAATTTCTCATTTTCCAATCATAAATTGATATTTTTCCATAATTATGATAGACTAACTATAAATTCGGGAAGGAGGAATCCTATTGAAAATACAGGAATCTGCAGAAAATTACCTGGAAACTATTTTAATGATAAGCCGCAGGAAACCTTATGTCCGCTCTATTGATATTGCCGTGGAATTGTCTTTTTCCAAGCCCAGCGTCAGCGTGGCTATGAAAAATCTCAGGGAAAACGGATATATACATATGGATTCTGAAGGCCATATTTTTCTCACTGACATAGGTAAAAAAATCGCTGAAACCATGTACGAGCGTCATTCTATGCTGTCCCAGTGGCTGATTTATCTGGGAGTTGACGAGAAAACTGCTGTAGAAGACGCCTGCCGTATTGAGCACGTAGTCAGCGCTGAAAGCTTTCAGGCAATTAAAGATCATATTACCAGGGGAAACGAGCTGCCGGAAAAAAGCTGACTATATAAAAAGTGTGCGCTCCAGTTTCCAATGAAGTCAAAAAATCGGGAAGCCGCCGCCTTTGCGGTGCTGATCCCGATTTTTCTATCTTTATGTTTTTTAAACCTTTATTCTTTCAGCAATCTCTCTTCCAATGGCCAGGCGCACGTCCTGAAATCCAATAATTACGCTGTCCATTCTCTGCTGTATAATCTGAATGGTGCTCCCCTCTGAAATGTGGTATCCTTTTATAAAGTCCACTACCTGCTGATTTCCCATCATCCACTTAATAGTACAAATATCCCCACTTTTTACACTTGCCAATGATTCCATAAAAACCCCTCCTGCTGTGTATATTAATCATATAGTACCTATTATACCCAGAGTTAGTCAATAGCAATCTAAGTTAGGGAAATACAACACTATAAAATTCCTGTCAGGGCAAAAATAATCGTAAAAGCTCCTAAAATTAAAATAAGCTTTACCATTGACATTTTTCTTTTACTTACCAGATAATAGCTGATCAGCATTAAAAATAAACTAAGCATATTGGGGAAAATTCCGTCTAAAATATCCTGAATTCTGGTAGGCTTTGCTCCTTCTGCCGCTTTAAAAGCCAAAGCTGTTTTAAGCTTTACATAGTTTGCAGACAACGCTCCAATCACTATCACCCCAAACAGCTGAACCGCCTCCTGGATTTTCTTTAAGTTTCCTCCTGCAAGCATAGTGACAGCATTTCTTCCGAATTTATACCCCTGTTTAAAAAGGAAATATCCGTATGTAAATAATATAAGACCGGAGGCAATTAAATAAAAAATCGTGCCAATGGGTGAATAATTATCTCCTGTAAGAGAAATTCCAATAGACAAAAGTAAAGGAAGAATCGTGGCCTGAACCAGGCTGTCTCCTATTCCGGCCACCGGGCCCATTAAGGCTGATTTTGTAGTGCGTATCATATCCTCCTCCACATTATACCCTAACGCCCTCTGCTCCTCCATTCCCACCATCACTCCCCAGACTATATTGGCAGTAGTATGTTCATTATTATGAAAATCCATATGCCGCTCCATACCCTGCTTTTGCCCTTCCTTATTATAATATTTTTTTAAGAGAGGTATTATGTCGTAGGCATATCCACAGCCGTGCCAGTTTTCAAAGTTAATGCAGCTGGAGTAAAATAAGTTATATCTCCAAAATAATTTTTTCAGTTCTTTCTGGGTCAATGGTTCACTGGAAATTATTTTTATATTTTCATCCATTTTACAGCACCTCCTCATCGTCATCTATGATCTGTCCCCCTGAAGCCCCAGCCATCTGCACTGTATTTCCTGTGCGGAAGTACATGTATGCAATTACTACTGCAAAAATGGTAATTGCTATAAAGCTTAGTCCCATAACAGAAAACAGCATAAATCCAAACACAAAGAATGCAAACTGCCATTTATCAGTAATATTGTATTTTAACAGCATAGCCATACCTACTGCAGGCAAAACGCTGGCAAACTGACTAAGTGCATATAAAAGCTTTTCAGGAAGCGCTGCCATCAGACTGTCAATAGCTCCTGCTCCATAATATACAAACACAAATCCCAGCATAAACTCTATTAGAAACAGAAATATCTGAGGGCCTACTATAAAATTAAAAAGTATTTTTTTATAATTAACTTCTTTAATTCCCTTTTTCATCTGATTGCAGAAATAAACGTTCACTCCTCTCACCAGCTGAAATACATAGGAGGCCAGAACCGACAAGGTGCCAGCCATAGCAATAGCCGCCCCGGCATCCATTTTATTAATAATCGCCACTGCCGCCGCCGGATATGCAATGGTCCCCACATCCATTGCAATGGCTCCTCCTACGGCAAACACCCCCATAAACGCCAGCTGTAAAGCTACCCCGATTTCCAGCCCTGTTTTAATATCTCCAAAAATCACTCCGCAGAGAAGCCCGCCTACTAAAGGTCTTTGAAGCATATATTTACTGACAATAAATCCTCCGAAGGACGAGTACACATTGCTGATATAATAAAGAATCCCCACCAGAGCGCATTGTAATAAAAACATAGTTTTTCCCCCTTATTTCAAATTGACTTTTGTTTTTGCTTCCTTCCAGGTATAATTAGGCGTCATAAACTGGGGATTCAAAATAATTTTTATCCCTGCTCCTTCCATTTCATTTAAGGCCTTAATTTCCTCCGGCAGCAAACCTATCATAGGCATAATAAATGTACAGCCCTCTCTCACGCTTTGAGGGCCAATATTTAACTGGGAGGATAAATCATACCCTTCCCTCACCAGCTTTGCCGCAGTGGTGGGATATTTAAAAATCACCAGATAGTTTTTCTGAGAAGCATCTGCCTCCGGCAGTTTTCTCAGCGCCTTTTCAGTATTAAAGCAGTAAACCTTAATGGATTCAGGAAGAGTTGTTTTATACAGCTGAGTCATAAAAGGATCTGCCGCAATTTTATCATCCACTACAATAATTCCGTGAAGCGTAGTTTCCTTTGTAAGCTTTGTAGTAGTCTGTCCATGGATAACTCTTTCATCTACCCTGTAATGAATAATCATAAAGTAATCCCCCTTATATAATTTTTACTCCAATGTAGAATGATTTTTGTACATTACTTGAATATCTAATTTGATTTTTTCTTTAATCAGCTTCACTATATAATCTGCCGCCAGCAAGGCGCTTTGTTCAAAACGGTTTCCCATTGGCTGTACAGAAAATCTGTCCGGGTCCGGATCGCCCCGGAATTTAGGAGCTGTTAAAACTAAAAGGCTGTCTGCCTTTCTGGCCACCGTGCCCTGAGGATTTGCCGTAATCACAAGTGTTCTGGCCCTCGCCTCCTTAGCTACGTCTACAAAATAGCTGCTGGTAACGGTTTCCGCCTTTCCTGAAGCCACAATTAAAAGATCTCCTCTCTGAATACTGGGCGTGGTGGCGTCCCCAGCCACATGGCACAAAAATCCCATATGCATAAGCCTCATGGCAAACCCTTTCATCATCAGTCCTGCCCTGCCTGCTCCTGCAAAAAAAATCCTTTTAGCCTGGAGAATATGGTCTACCGCTTGTTCTACCTGCCCATCATCCAAACCTGTTAAAGTAATAGACAGCTCTTTTATCATCTGCTGCCTGTACTCCTTCCCATCCATTCTTTCTCCCTCCTCAGCCTTCCTTATAACCAAACTGCTCTGCAGCCTTCATCCGCTCTTTTATTCTTCTGGCTGTATCAGCAGGATTTTCTGCCTTTCTAATACCGTTTCCTACCACCAAAATATCTGGTTTATACTCTAATATCTGGTCTAAATACCTATCGTCCTTTAGTCCTCCTGCCACAGAAATTTCAGCCCTTTTCACACTTGCCTTTGCTATTTTTAAAGCCGCTAAAGGATTTTCTCCGTGAGCCTGGCTGTCAATTCCTACATGCACTCCAATTACATGAGCTCCCAAGTCATCTGCCTGTTTGATTTTCTCTTCCAGATTCTCTGCGTGAATCATATCTACAACTGTTCTTTTCCCCAGCTTATTAGCCTCCTCAATCCCTGCCTGAATCGTCGCCTTATCGCTGATTCCCAGCACAGTAATCATATCCGCCCCTTTGCTGAGACAAGCATGAGAAGAACGTTTTCCGCCGTCGCATAATTTTATGTCGTCTAAAACCACCAGCTCCGGATATTTTTCCTTCACTTTCCTTACAGCCTCTATTCCATACATTAAACTTAAAGGCGTTCCCACCTCCACAATATCTGCATAGGGAGCAATTTCATCTAAATATTCTAAAGCCTGGTCTAATTCCAGAATATCCAAAGTAATCTGAAGTTTCATTTTCTTCCCCTCCTTCCCTTATAAATCCTCTTCCTCCCAATTATTTTTTTCTTCCGGCTTTACTTCCAAAGTTTCTCTGCTTACTATCCTCCCAGACCACGCCTTCAGCAAATTTTCTGCCATATCTTTGGCTTTTTCCACGTCCTCTATTGTAGTGGCAGCTTCCAAAACCATAGGCAGATTCACTCCTGTGACAATCCAGGCGTCCCATTTCTTTAAAAGAGAAACTGCCGTATTATAAGGAGTTCCCCCAAAAATATCTGCCAAAAACAGCAGCTGATCCTCCTCTTTTCCTATCACCTGAATCACCTTTTCCTCAAAGCTAAGGGGATTATCCTCTTTTAGCAGGCTGACACTGTCTATCCCTTTTATTTCTCCTGCAATCATTTCTGCCGACTTTAAAAGCTCTGTTCCTAAATTTCCGTGAGTTACTATAATTACATGTATCATACCGGCTTCCTCCCTAATATTTTCTTCCTGTGGAAAATATTTTACATTCTTTCGCTGTCCCTGAAAATTTCTCTGTGTTTATACTTAATATACTGGGCGATCTCATTTTTTGCATAGCTTAAATATTTTCTGGGGTCCATATTTTGAGGATTTTTTATCATATATTCACGAATTGCAGTAGTATAAAGAATCTTAATGTCTAAAGCAGAATTAATTTTACATACTCCGTATGGATAACTGCTCTGAAGCTCTTCCTTGCTGAAATTTAAAGGCTGCTTCATACACGCTCCGTATTGGTTGGCCCTGGAAACAAAATCCTCCTGAAAAATGGATGTAGCGTGAAGTACCAAAGGCATATGCGGAAGTACTCTATGTATCTCTTTTATTTTTTCAACATCTAACGTTTTTGGGTAATCAGGGTTCATATCATGGGCATTGCCGCAGCAAACTGACAAAGAATCACAGCCTGTTAATTCTGCATATAAAACAGCCTCCTCCACATCTGTTTCGTACAACTTAGGCCCTTCTACAGGGTGGCAAATTTCCCCTTCCACCACTGCTCCCCTGCTGTGTGCGTATTCTGCTACTTCTTTTGTTTTTCTTACATTTTCCTCAAAAGAATCATTAATGCAGTCCAGCATAACTGAGGTAAAACCGTGGTCAATACAAAGCTTGCAGCGCTCCACCGTATCCCCGTGGTCCAGATGAAGAATTAAATCCACGCCGTATTTCTCCACTACTGCATCCGCCATTCTCCGCAAAAATTCCACTCCCGCATAATCAATAACTCGGCAGGAGGCCTGTATCATAATAGGAGCCTTCTCCTTAATGGCCGCCTCTGCAGCTGCTTGCATAATCTCCATATCATAGCCTATAAAGCCGCCTACCGCCCAATTTTCATTTAAACATCTTTCGTAAATTTCTTTTGAAGTCACAATACCCATTTTTCCTCTCCTTTCACTATAAACAACCTTAGAGAATTTTCTTTTTAATTTTAGTCAGTTTAGTCATTTTTTACCGGTATTTTCTTGACTTATTATTAATATAACACACTGATTTTTATTTGTAAATCATTTTATTCATTTTTATTTGATATATTTTTGAATATTTATTCTTTCAAATTCGTTGTAAAAACCATAAAGATGTGCTATTTTTATTTATATAATTGTTAGAAACGGGGGGACTTTATGTTTTTCACTAAATTGAAATCTCTTTATCCTACACTGACTTATTCTGAAACTAAAATCGCAGATTATATTCTGGCAAATAAAGATGATACATTTGATATGACTTCTCAGGAACTGGCCGGACTTTTAGGCATCAGCCAGTCTACAGCCATTCGTTTTTCCCAAAAAATGGGATATAAAAGCTTTAAGAATATGATATTAGATCTTTCCCGCTCAGGGGAAGAAAATGATATTCAGGAAATCCAGCTGAAGGATTCTACAGCTGCTACTAATGAGAAAATTAAAAATCATTTTTCCAGCTTAATTAATATTGCTTATGATACAAATTCCCCAGCCTTAATCGACCAGGCAGTACAGGCGATTTACAATGCATCCACTGTATTTTGTTTCGGCTATTTAGCCACCAGCTCCATGGCTGTTTATATGAGCTGGACATTAACAGAGCTGGGAATTATGAGCGTTTTTGACGACAACCCTTTTGCTCTTATGACCAGGTTAAAGTCCTGCCCCAAAAACAGTCTTTTAATTATATTTTCTAAATCCGGCGAGACCCAGGCTGCAGTGACTGTAGCTAAAGCTGCAAAGGCAACAGGCGTCTTTACCTTAGGCATCACTAATATGGCAAAAAATTCCCTTCAGCCTTATTTAGATATTTGGTTAAAAACTATGTACTCTCCGGCCAAAACCAGGTTCCTGTCTTACACGGAATTAAGCTCCCAACTTTATTTAATTGATGTTTTAATTCTCAATTTATACAAAAAAGACTTTTCCAAGTTTAAACATGCTGTTACTCAGTATCAGGAAATTACCAAACCAAAGTAACCGGCGGATTTTAAGGTTTTCCCACAAATTAATAAAAAGAGGACGCTGCAAATATCTGCAGTATCCTCTTTTAAACTGTCTTATTTTTCTTATTTTTTTGTTCTCTCAAGTCAGCGGGCAATTATAATATTTTTGCAATCTTCATATCCGGAGATTCTGCGGTCTGTAATGATTTCCCCCTCATAAAATGAAGCAAAGGTAACAGAACTGATTTCATCAAATTTGGAATAATCGCACAGTATAAAGCTTTTTCTGCACTGCTCCACAGCTACCTGCTTCACAGCCGCCTCACTGGCATCCGGAGTAGTAAATCCGCTTTGCTTAGTCACCCCGTTTACTCCAAAAAAACCTTTTGTAAAATGATAGTTTTTGATTGTCTGTACAGCCTGACTGCCGATTACGGCTTCTGTGGAGGCTTTCAGCTCTCCGCCGATTAAAAGCACCTTCATCCCCTTTGCCACCAGCCTTTGAGCGTGAACTACAGCGTTAGTTACGTAGGTAGCGCTTTTTTCTTCTATATAATTCAGCATATAAGCTGTTGTGGTTCCTGCATCCAGGTAGATAAAATCCTCCGGCTCAATAAACGAGGCTGCAAACTTTCCGATTTTCTCTTTTTCTTCTCTGCTGAAATCCTCTTTCTGGGCAACTGTATATTCATGGGAGGTTACGCTTTGCTTATTGGCTATGGCGCCTCCAAAAACCTTTACCAGCCTGCCTTCCTTATCCAAAGCCGTAATATCTCTGCGCACTGTGGATTCTGAGGCCTTCAGCAGATCCCTAATTTCTGTTACAGTGATGCTCCCCTTCTCTTCCAGAAGCTTTAAAATCATTTCATGCCGCTGCTTTGTCAACATTTTTTTACCTATTTTTACCTATATTTCTTTTAAAACTAATCTACTTTCTTTTTTAAGATTCCTAAAAGGAAGGCTGATACAACTGTTCCTGCCACCAGTGCAACAAGATACATCACAGCATTTCCCATTACAGGCACTACAAAGATTCCTCCGTGAGGCGCCATCAATGTACAGCCAAATACCATGGATAAAGCGCCTGCCAGTCCAGAGCCAATAATACAGGACGGAAGTACGTGAAGGGGGTCTGCAGCTGCAAATGGAATTGCTCCTTCTGTAATAAACGCCAGACCCATAATAAAGTTTGTAGGGCCTGATTCCCTTTCCTCTTTTGTAAACTTGTTTTTAAACAGCAGGGTTGCAAGGGCAATGGCACATGGAGGAACCATACCGCCAATCATTACAGATGCCATAATATCATAATTTCCAGAAGCAATGGCAGCTGTTCCAAAAACATAGGCCGCTTTGTTGAAAGGACCACCCATATCAATGGCCATCATTCCGCCTAAAATCATTCCTAAAATCATTTTACTGGAGCCGCCCATAGTAGTCAAGCCATTATTTAAGGCTGTGTTGATTCCTCCCATTATTGGCTCAACAATAAATGTCATAACTAATCCCATAGCTAAAATTCCTGCCACCGGGAAAATCAGTACAGGAGCAATCTTTTCAATTGCCTCTGGAAGGCCGTCGCACACCTTTCTTAAAGCCTTAATAATATATCCTGCCGTAAAGCCTGCAGCTAAGGCTCCCAAAAATCCTGACGTGCCTCCTGCAGCCATCATTCCGCCTACAAAACCTACGGCTAAAGCCGGTCTGTCTCCAATGGCCATAGCAATAAATCCTGCCAGCACCGGCAGCATAAGGCCAAAGGCCACTCCGCCAATATTTTTAAACATTGCGGCAACCGGGGTAATTGTACCGAAATTTACACGCTCCGCTGCGTCTAAGGCATTCATATCTACTAAAAGACCGTCAATTAAAAATGCAATGGCAATCAGAATTCCTCCGCCTACTACAAAAGGAAGCATGTGAGAAACGCCGTTCATAAGCTGTGTATAAATCTGATGTCCAATACTGCCGCCGGCTTTTCCTGCTGAAGCTGTGGCCGCTGATGCATTGGCGCTGTGGTAAACAGGCACATTTCCTGATATTGCCAGGTCCACCAGCTCATCTGCCTTATTAATTCCGTCAGATACCTGGCGCTCAATCACCTTTTTTCCGTCAAAACGGTCCATAGGGACCTGAGCGTCCGCTGCTACAATAATACAGTCTGCATCTGCAATTTCCTTATCTGTCAGCACATTTTTCGCTCCGCCTGAGCCTCTTGTTTCCACCTTAATAAAACAATTTTTAGCTTTGGCTGCTTTTTCCAATCCCTCTGCCGCCATATAAGTGTGAGCGATTCCTGTTGGGCAGGAGGTTACGGCTAAAAGCTTAACCTGATTTTCTTCTGCCTGACCCATATCTGCCAATCTTTCATCTACGCTTTTTTTCTCATCATCAGCCTTATCAATAATCGCCAAAAATTCTTCCGGTGTTTTTGCCTGGCGCAGATTCTCCACAAACTCCTCATCCATGAGCATCATAGATAATTTGCTTAGTACATCCAGATGTACATTGTCCTTTGTGTTAGGCGCTGCAATTAAGAACAGTAAAGTTACCGGCTCCCCGTCCAGAGAATCAAAGTCTACTCCATCCTTAATAACCATAGCCGCTAAACCTGGTTTATTTACAGAATCTCCTTTTCCGTGAGGAATTGCAATTCCTTCTCCAATACCTGTAGTGCTCTCTTCCTCTCTTGCATATACAGTTTTTCTGTACTCTTCCTCATTGTTAATTCTGCCGCTTTTTACCATTAGAGCTACCGCCTGATCTAATGTCTCATTTTTGCTTTTAGGCGCTGCATCCAAGGAAATACTATTTATATCAAGTAAATCTGTAATTCTCATTATTTTGCCTCCTGCCATTTGGTTTGTAAAATTTGTCTGTAAACAGCTTCAATTTCTTCCTTCGTAGCCAGATTTGGGGAAAATGCGCTGGCGCTTCCTGCAGATACTCCCATGTAAAAAGCATGCTCATAATCCTGTTTTTCCATCCAGCCCGCCATAAATCCTGCCACCATAGAATCCCCGGCTCCAACTCCGTTTACTAAGGTTCCTTTTGGCGCCGGAGCTTCTATTATTCTGCCGTCTTCTGCAATTAATACAGCTCCCTCTCCTGCCATGGATACCAGTACGTTTCTGGCTCCCATTTCCTGAAGCTTCTTTCCGTATGGAACTACATCTTTTCTGGTGGTTAAACTTACGCCGAATATTTCTCCCAGCTCGTGATTATTAGGTTTAATTAAAAATGGATGATAGGAAAGTACTTTTAACAATAACTCCTGAGTAGCGTCCACTGCAATTAAAACACCTTTTCCCTCCAGGCTTTCCATTATTTTCTGGTAAATATTATCTGGCATGGAAGCCGGAATGCTGCCTGACAAGAAAAGCACGTCTCCCTGTCCTAAGGTTTTCAGCTGTTCCATTAAAATTTGTACCTTTTCCTGACTGATCTCCGGCCCCTGACCGTTAATTTCCGTTCCGTCAATAGACTTTAGTTTTACATTAATTCTGGAAAATCCGTTTTCCAGATAAATAAAACCATTTTTTACTCCCATGTTCTCCAGGCGCCTGACAATTTCATTGCCAGTGAATCCTGCTACAAATCCTAAAGCTGTGCTTTCAATTCCCATATTCATAAGAACTGTTGACACATTAATGCCCTTTCCTCCAGGCAGCAGTCCCTCCTCGCTGGTGCGGTTTGTAAGTCCCAGCTTAAACTCATCTACAGACACAATATAATCTAAAGATGGATTACATGTTACTGTATATATCATTTCCCTACCTCCTCACACTTATTTGACTGACTTTGACTTAATTTCTTTTATGCTCCTATTATACAGCCATATTCAGCCAAAATCAATCAAACTATTTCACAAAATATAGGAGGCATTTTGGTTGAATTTGCACAATTTAGGATTACTTACATCTAATATAGCTGCCTTTATTTTTCCCCATCCATCTATAAAAAATTCATCTATCCTATTTCCTGTGCCATGCCATCTATCACCACACATAAAAAATGCCCTTTACGTCAAAAACGTAAAGAGCATTTTCTTATAGGACTATACTTTTTTCCTCTTATTTGTTGTTAAGAGCTGCCTGTGCTGCTGCCAGACGTGCGATCGGCACACGGAATGGTGAGCAGGATACATATGTCAGACCTACTTTGTGGCAGAATTCTACGGAAGATGGATCTCCGCCGTGCTCGCCGCAGATACCTAACTTAATGTTTGGTCTTGTAGCGCGTCCTTTTTCTGCTGCCATCTTAACTAACTGGCCAACACCAACCTGGTCAAGTCTTGCAAATGGATCAGACTCGTAAATTTTTGCTTTGTAGTAAGAATCTAAGAACTTACCAGCGTCATCACGAGAGAAGCCAAATGTCATCTGTGTTAAGTCGTTTGTACCAAATGAGAAGAATTCTGCTTCTTCTGCAATCTGGTCAGCTGTTAAAGCTGCACGAGGAATCTCGATCATAGTACCGATGTGGTATTCCATATCAGAACCTTTTTCCTTCTTAACCTGCTCTGCAACTTCTACTACAACGTCTTTTACATATTTCAGCTCTTTTCTCTCGCCTACCAGAGGAATCATAATCTCTGGAACGATGTCATAGCCGCACTCTTCCTTCACTTCAATAGCAGCTTCCATAACGGCTCTTGTCTGCATCTTAGCGATCTCTGGGTAAGTAACAGCCAGACGGCATCCACGATGTCCCATCATTGGGTTGAACTCGTGTAATTCGTCGCATTTAGCTTTTACGTCAGCTACTGTCAGACCCATGTCTGCTGCCAGAGCTGCGATATCTTCCTCACTTGTAGGTACGAACTCATGGAGAGGTGGATCCAGGTAACGAACTGTCATTGGCTTGCCTTCCAGAGCTTTATACATAGCTTTGAAGTCGCCCTTCTGGAATGGGATTAACTCATTGAGAGCTTCTTCTCTTGCTTCTACTGTATCGGAAAGGATCATCTTACGGATCTTAGGAATTCTGTCTGGTTCAAAGAACATATGCTCTGTACGGCACAGACCAATACCTTCAGCGCCTAATTTAACAGCGTTTAAAGTATCTGCAGGTGTATCTGCATTTGTACGAACCTGAAGTTTACGGAACTGGTCAGCCCAACCCATAATACGTCCAAAGTCACCGCTTACAGATGCTTCTACAGTCTTAATATCGCCTAAATAAATCTTACCTGTGGAGCCGTCTAAGGAGATGTAATCGCCTTCAACAATCTTGTGTCCGCCAAGCTCGAAGTATTTCTCTTCTTCATTCATCTTAATGTCTCCGCAACCGGATACACAAGCTGTACCCATACCACGTGCAACTACTGCTGCGTGAGATGTCATGCCGCCGCGAACTGTCAGAATTCCTTCTGCAGCGTGCATACCTTCAATATCCTCTGGAGATGTCTCAAGACGAACCAGAACAACTCTCTCTCCTGCCTCGTGAGCAGCCTTAGCCTCATCTGCAGTAAAGTATACTTTACCGGCAGCAGCGCCTGGGGATGCTGGAAGAGCAGAACCGATTACTTCGCCAGCCTTTAATGCAGCTACATCAAATGTTGGGTGAAGCAGCTGATCTAAGGATTTAGCTTCAATACGGCAAACTGCCTCTTCTGGAGTGATCTTGCCTTCATCTACTAAATCACAAGCGATCTTAATAGCAGCTGGAGCTGTTCTCTTACCATTACGTGTCTGCAGGAAATATAATTTTCCTTCCTGAATTGTAAACTCCATATCCTGCATATCTCTGTAATGGTTTTCCAGTCTGTGAGCAATCTCCATGAACTCTTTATAGCACTCTGGCATATCCTGCTCCAGTCTGGTAATTGGCTGTGGTGTACGAATACCGGCAACAACGTCCTCGCCCTGAGCATTGATCAGGTACTCGCCGTAGATGCCGTTTTCACCTGTAGATGGGTTACGTGTAAATGCAACGCCTGTACCAGATGTCTCGCCCATGTTTCCGAATACCATTGCCTGTACGTTAACAGCTGTACCCCAGTCGCCTGGAATATCGTTCATACGGCGGTATACGATTGCACGTGGGTTGTCCCAGGAACGGAATACAGCTTTTACAGCTTCCATCAGCTGAACCTTTGGATCCTGTGGGAAATCTGCGCCCATTTTCTCTTTGTAAATTGCTTTGTATCTTGCAATTACTTCTTTTAAATCATCAGCAGTTAAATCTGTATCAAATTTAGCGCCTTTAGATTCTTTGATTTCATCTAAGATTCCCTCAAAGAAAGTTTTGGACATTTCCATAACTACGTCTGAGAACATCTGGATAAATCTTCTGTAAGAATCGTATGCGAATCTTGGGTTGCCGGTTTTCTTAGCAAAACCTTCAACGGCAACGTCGTTTAAACCAAGGTTTAAGATGGTATCCATCATACCTGGCATAGAGGCTCTTGCTCCGGAACGAACAGATACCAGTAACGGATCTTCTGTGTCGCCGAATTTCTTGCCCTGGATTTTCTCCAGTTCAGCCAAAGCATCGAAAATCTGTCCCTGAATCTCATCAGTAATCTTCTTGCCGCTTGTATAGTAATCTGTACAAGCTTCTGTGGTTACAGTAAATCCCTGTGGAATCGGTAAGCCTAAGTTAGTCATCTCTGCTAAGTTAGCGCCCTTACCGCCTAACAGGTTTCTCATGTCGGCTTTGCCCTCTTTGAACAAATAAACCCATTTTGCCATAAGTAATTTCCTCCTAATGTTTTGCAGCTGATAAAACTGCAACTTCATTTTCTATTCCACCTACCGGTTTTCACTAAAAAGTGGACAACCATAGACGGTCTGCATTTATTATAACATAAACTAAATTCTAGTAAAGGGTTTTTATGCAATTTTTTCCCATAAACGCTAATGTTTTCAACAAAGAACACACTATTTTAACAGCTATACTTCTTTAAAAGTTTTGTTTTTCGTAAAAAGATACACTGCCGCCAAAATAGTTGCAAACTCTGTAAAAATCATTGTGGCCCAAATTCCGTCTACTCCAAAAATCAATGGGAGAATCACAATAAAAAGACCGTTTAACACTGCCCCCCGCATTAAGGACAGGAAAAATGCCGCTCCTGGTCTGAGCACAGATTGAAAGTAAGTGCTGAACAAAAGGTTTGCGCCGACAGCTAAAAATGAGAAAAAGTACAAACGGACTGCAGTAGGCGCCAGAGCCATAATTTCCTCTGTAGGCTTTACAAATGTATAAATAATAATAGACGGATTTAAAATTCCGCTGGCTGCAAATAAAATGCCGGCTGTAAATGCCGCCAAAAGCCCCAGCTTTCTGGTTCTTTCTACTCTGTCTTTTTTCCCCGCCCCAAAATTTACAGCCATAATAGGTTGAGCCGCCTGAGCGATACCGTTGCACACAGAGTTTACAATTAAAGCGCTGTTGGAAATAATACCGTAAACTACTACTCCCAGTTCCCCAATCCAGTAAAGCAGCTGCCTGTTAAACATAAATATTACAATTCCGCTGGAGAGTTCAATCATAAAGCTGGAAAGGCCGCTGACAAAGGCTTCCCCTGTTTTTCTCATGGAAACCTGCCTTACAGGGCGCAGCATATTGTGAGGGGAAAAGAAATGGCTGCACAAAATCGCCACTGTCACGGCAGAGCCAATAACTGTGGCAATGGCTCCTCCCGCCATCCCCATGCCCATGGGAAAAATAAATACATAGTCCAGCGCCACATTGGTCACTCCTCCTGTAATAACTGCCGCCATAGCTGTGCGGGGAGACTTATCGTTTCTCACAAAGGCCTGAAGAAAGGATGAAAACAAAAATACAGGGGCGCCTGACACTAAAATTTTTCCATATTCATTTACCAGCGGCTCCATCTGCTGAGTTTTTCCTAAAAACAAGGTGACGGAATCAAAAAACAGCAGAAAAACTATTTCATAAAATAAAGAAGCTATGATTACTCCTTTTAACGCCGCTGTAAAGTATTCCCTGGCAGTCCTTTCTTCCCCTTTTCCTCTGGCTACAGAGAAAAATACGCTGCCTCCCACTCCAAATAAAACCCCTGTCCCGAAAAACAGGGAATATACAGGCAGCAGCAGATTCAGGGCGGCGATTCCAATAGGGCCGACGCCTCTGCCAATCATTATTGTATCTGCCAAAATATAAATAGATGTTACTAAAGTCGCGCTGATAGACGGAACCAGATAATGAAAAAATGATTTTTTAACATCTCCGTTTAGCAAATCTATCTGTTTTTTCATACTTCACCTCTCATACTGCACCTCATTAATAATGGAGCCCCCATCTTTGCTTCATGCTGCTGCAATGCCGCAAAAATGGCAGCTCCATCCTTCTGCTTTTATTTACAAAATCCAGGAAACTTTTTGCCTGTTCAATTAAAAACGAAACTTATCTTCAAAATAAGCCTTCAGCTCTGTAATCGGCACTCTCACCTGCTCCATAGTGTCTCTGTCTCTCACAGTAACTGCATGGTCCTCTTCAGAGTCAAAATCATAAGTGATGCAGAATGGAGTTCCGATTTCATCTTGTCTTCTGTATCTCTTTCCAATATTTCCTCTGTCGTCAAACTCACAGTTATAATATTTAGACAGCTCTGCAAATACCTTCTCAGCGCCTTCATTCAGCTTTTTAGAAAGAGGCAGCACGCCTACCTTTACAGGAGCTAATGCAGGATGGAAGTGCAGAACTGTACGCACGTCTCCCTCTCCAATTTCCTCTTCATCATAAGCTGCGCATAAGAAAGCTAAGGTTACACGGTCTGCACCCAGAGAAGGCTCAATTACATAAGGGACATATCTTTCCTTGCTGTCATCGTCAAAGTAGGATAAATCCTGTCCGGATACGTTCTGATGCTGAGTCAGGTCATAGTCAGTTCTGTCTGCGATTCCCCACAGCTCGCCCCAGCCAAAGGGGAACAAAAACTCAATATCTGTAGTAGCTTTGCTGTAGAAGGACAATTCTTCTTTATCGTGGTCTCTGTAGCGCATCTCGTCATCTTTAATGCCTAAGGCCTTCAGCCAGTTAATACAAAAATTCTTCCAATAGTCAAACCACTCTAAGTCAGTGTCAGGCTTGCAGAAAAATTCCAACTCCATCTGCTCAAACTCACGAGTACGGAAGGTAAAGTTTCCAGGAGTAATCTCATTTCTGAAGGACTTTCCTATCTGTCCAATTCCAAAGGGCACTTTCTTTCTGGAGGTTCTCTGCACATTTTTAAAGTTTACAAAGATTCCCTGTGCAGTTTCCGGTCTTAAATAAACAACGTTTTTCGCGTCCTCTGTAACCCCCTGGAACGTTTTAAACATCAGGTTAAACTGGCGGATATCCGTAAAATCATGTTTTCCGCAGCTTGGGCAGCAAATATTATTGTCATCAATATACTGCTTCATCTGCTCCTGGGACCACGCATCCACTGATCCTTCAATCACAATGCCCTTTTCCTGCATATAATCCTCAATTAATTTATCTGCACGGAAACGCTCTTTACAGCTTTTGCAGTCCATAAGAGGATCTGAAAATCCCCCTAAATGTCCGGAAGCAATCCAGGTCTGAGAATTCATAAGAATGGCGCAGTCCACACCTACATTGTAAGGACTTTCCATAATAAATTTCTGCCACCAGGCTTTTTTTACATTATTCTTCAGCTCCACTCCCAGGTTGCCGTAATCCCAGGTATTTGCCAGACCGCCGTAAATCTCAGAGCCAGGATATACAAATCCTCTGTTCTTTGCCAGCGCCACAATTTTTTCCATTGTCTTTTCCATGTTACTTAACCTCTTTCTTTTCTTATTTATTTAAAAATAATATAAGCTCTGTCCCCTGATACCTTAGCAATATTTTTATCTGACAAAAGTTCCACTCCCTCCGAAACATAAAGGATCTTTCCCTGCGTTTCAATAGTGGCCGTGCCTGTGGTAGTGATTAAGGTAGCCTTATCCTCCTTGGCTATCTGGCTTAATCCGGCCTCCTGACCCTTGGCGTCCTTAAAGCTTTTATCAGAAATTTTTCCGTCCACCAAGCCGTCTGACACGCTTTGTATTTCCATATCAGTCAGTCCTATAGAATCGTCCTGCTGAGCCTTTGCAAAATTTATCATATCCTCCGGGCTGCCGTACTGGAACACTGCTTTCATTGTGCCGTCTGCCACACTGCAGTCCTTTAAGGTTACAGGCGCGCTCTGCCCTTCCCCCGTATTTTCTTCTGTGTATCTGGATACTGCGTCCTCCAAAAATGTTTTCAGACTTTCCCCGTCGTAATTGTCCTTTTCGTACGTTTCCACCAATCCGCTGGAAAGGGTTCCGTCTGAGGCCACATAAACGCTGCTTTCTTTTGGAGAATATTCCCCGGATTTTCCCCCTTTGCCGGCACAGCCTGTAAAAAGCATTGCTGCCGCCAATGCAAGAACTATTGCTGCCTTTTTCATTTCTTTCCTCCTGTTGCTTACCTTACACTTTGAGACATTTCATAAAGTCCCATTCTGCTACGTGACATTATACTGGTTTTCTTTTACATTTTCAATACCTTTAAAATTTCCAGAGAATGAAATTCTCTGTCCATATACCTTTTTCTCTCTATTTCCACACAGTCTCCAAATTCCTTCAGCACCTGATCTGTAATAGTAAATGTATAAAGCTTCTCTAAAGGAGCTCCCACAACATACTCCCATGTATAGCAGGCGGAATCTCCCGTTTTTTTAGGAGGCAGGGCTGTATATTCCCCGTTAATAACCATGGCCTTCAGCTCAAAAATCCTCCTCACCAGCTCTCTTTTCAGATTAGGGTGAAGAAGAGCCCTAAGCCCCTGATATATTAAGGTCATCATAGCTGTCTCGTCTACGTTTTCTCTTGTATAATAATCAGCTATTTCCAGAAAATAGGAGCCGTAGCAGGCGCCTTCCACATCTTGTGCCAGCTCATTAAAGTACTCCGCCACCTCTACAGACTGAAGGTTATATGCTTCCCGCCCCTCGTACAGAGAAAATTTAGCAAATACAAAGGGACGGCTGACAGCCATAAAGCTGCTGCCAGGCCTTCTGGCCCCTCTTGCAAATACTGTAATCCGTCCCCTCTCCCTGGTAAGCACTACCAAACGTTTATCTGTTTCTCCTGAAGGCGCGGCTTTCAGGACCACGCCTGTTACTGTTACCTGTTCCCTCAACTTTTCACCTGCTGTTTCTGTTTAGGTCTCCTTTACGTCATACCCGTAATTTTTCATATACAGCTCGCTGTCGCGCCATTCTTTTCTCACCTTTACCCACAGCTTTAAATTCACCTGGGTGTCCACCAGATTTTCTATTTCCCGTCTGGCTGCTGTTCCGATTTTTTTCAGCATGGCTCCGCCTTTTCCAATAATAATTCCCTTGTGGGAATCTCTTTCGCACACAATGCTGGCCTCTATATCCATAATGCCGTTGTTTCGCTCCGTCATTTTTTCAATAGTCACTGCAATGCCGTGGGGAATCTCATCGCTTAACAGGCGCAAAGCCTTTTCTCTGATCAGCTCTGCCGCAATCTGTCTCATGGGCTGGTCTGTCACTGTGTCCTCGTCATAATACTGAGGCCCGTAGGGCAGATATTTAAAAATCAATTCCGTTAATAGATCTGTATTTTTCTTTTTCAGGGCAGATACTGGAACAATCTCAGCAAAAGGACAAATGTCCTTATAAGCGGAAATAAATCTTAAAATCTCATCCTGGTTTTTTATTGTGTCCGTCTTGTTAATAATCAGAATCACCGGCGTTTTTACCTTGTTCAGCTGCTCTGCAATATGTCTTTCTCCTGCCCCAATAAAGTCAGTAGGCTCCACCAGCCATAAAATCACATCTACTTCCTTTAAGGTGTGCTCCGCCACATTTACCATATATTCTCCCAGCTTATTTTTAGCCTTGTGAATGCCGGGAGTGTCCAGAAAAATAATCTGTCCTCTTTGGTCTGTATATACTGTCTGAATCCTGTTTCTGGTGGTCTGAGGCTTATCAGACGTAATGGCTATTTTCTGGCCGATCAGACAGTTCATCAATGTGGACTTTCCCACATTTGGCCTGCCGATTAAGGTGACAAAGCCGGATTTCTGGTTGTATTCCATTCTATTCTCCTTTTTCCTCTGTATTATCCGTGGTAAAGATTTTTCACTTCGTTAAACATATTTTTATTTTCATTTATTTTCTCTTCATTTCCGATTACGCAAAGACTTTCCGTATCTAACATAGCCTGCACCAAGTCCGCCAAAGCTCTGATGTCCTCAGTTCCTGCCGTCAGCACCTGGTCTCTTTCCTCCTGAAGCATCTCCTGCGTCACTCCAGAAAGATATGCAGATAAGCCTCTGGCTCCTTTTATAGACGGTGTAAGAGGCGTGTCCATATCGCTGATGGTACCGATAACAAATTTTGTCATATCTCTGTCGTCTGCCTGGAAATTTCTTAAATATTCTGTAACTCCCTCATAAATCTGGTTTGTTTCCTTCACATTAGGATCTCTGTAGGACACCAAATAGCCTTCTCCAGAACGGCCAAATCCGCTCATACAGCCGTAAGCTCCGCCTTTTACACGAATATTCAGCCACAAATAATCATAGCTGAGCATAACCTTTAAAATCCTTAACGCTCCTGTATACTGAAAACCTTTTTCTTTAAAGTTTCCGCAGCGGGCCACATAATTCACCTGGGAGGAGGTTTTAAAGCCTTCATTTTTATTTCCCTTAATCCAGGAAAACGGATATATTTGTCCGCCGCCTTCATAAAGCTTATCCGTCAGCTTTTTCATGGCCTCTTCCAGATTATAAAAGCCGTCCTTTCCAGCAGTATAGCTAATCAGAAGATTGTCTTTTGTAAATATTTTTCTGCAGATTTCCTTCAGCTTGCCAATCACTTCCTGTTTTCTGGACTCAAAATTCTTTGTAATCTCCTCCAGGAAATGATAGTAGGTGATGCCTCCTGTCATTTCATTAAATGCAGAGGTAGGAGAAAAATAAGAGGTGGCTCTGGAAACAGCGGCGGAATGACCGGCGTTTTCAATCCTCATTCTGGCCCTGGACCTTGTTTCATTTAAAATTTCTCCTAAACGTTTTTCATCATCCAGCACAGAACCTGTAAAAATTTCAGCCAGGATTTCAAATCCAAAATCCAGCTTTTCATAAAGCACCCGAATGTCAGCTGCAAATACTCCTGTAAAGTTCTCGCTGCAGTTTAAGTTGGGATAAGAAGTAACGCTTAAACCTAAACCTCCGCTGTTTAAATGAATTTCACTTGTCAGCTCGCTGTAGCTGTAGTTTTCTGTATCTACATATCCTAACACAGACTTTAATAACCCTACATAAGGCAGATCTTTGGCCGGCACCTTATCTGTGCCAAACAGCACTTTTAAGTATCCGATTCCTGAAGTATTTACACAGTGGCGGATTACCTTGAGGCCTTGAGAAAATGTTTCTTCCCAAATCAGCTCCTCCGCCTGTCTGCCAATGTCCTCCCTGGAAAGCAGCGGAATTTTTTCCAATAGCTCTTTTGGGGACGGTTCATCCTGATACCTTTTTAATTCCTTTGTTTCCTTTATCAGCCTTTGAATTTCTTCTAAAGAAAGAGATTCCTTATACTGAGCCAGTTTAGCCGCCAGGGCCTCGTCCCTTTCCCCGGTTAAGTTTTTCTTAGGGCTGACAGTAATCACAGCCTCAAATGGATTGTCCAGCAAATAATCTCTGATCAGCTGCTCAAAATATCCCTTTTCCACCCCTTCTTTCAAAAACTTAAAGGTTTCCTCATACTCCAGATGAAGCATAGGATCTCCGCCGTACAGCCAGCTGTCTAAGGATTGTAAACCGTACATCAGCCCTTTGGGAGCAGAGCCGTAGTCAGCCTCCCTGTAGCGGAATTCATAATAATTAATTCCAGCCTTCAGGCTTTTCTTATTAATGCCCTGGTCTGCCAGTTTTCTTAAAGTGCCTTTCAGCACAGCCAGAAATTCTCCCTTCTGCTCCTTCTCCCCATTTTTCGCCACAACTGAAAAATAAGGCTGCAGTATTCCGCTTTCATATCCTCCCATAATGTCCTGGCCGATTCCGGCGTCCAGCAACGCCTGCTTTAAAGGCGCTCCCGGGGCTGAAAGCAATGTATACTCTAAAATCTGGAACGCTAAATACAAATTTTTATCCAGATCATTTCCCACTACTGTATTTACAGAAAGATAAGTAGCCTGTTTCTCCGGCTCTTCCTCTGTAATAGAATAGAAAATTTCTTCCTCCACCGGCTTCTTAAAAGGCTTCTGCTGCAAAATTTCAGAATCTACCTGCTTTCTGTCATAATGGCACAAATAAGCCTCGTCCAGCCACTGCAGCTTTTCTGCCATATCCATATCTCCATATAAATAAATATAGCTGTTGGAGGGATGATAGTAGGTTTTGTGAAATTCCAAAAACTCCTCATATGTCAGGTCGGGAATAAAAGCCGGATCTCCCCCTGACTCGTGGGTATAGCAGCTGTCCGGATATAAAAGCTTTTGAATATATCTGTCCAAAACGCTTTCCGGGGAGGAGAATACTCCTTTCATTTCATTGTAAACAACTCCGTTATAAGTAAGAGGGCCTTCCTCTGACTCCAGCTCATAGTGCCAGCCTTCCTGCTTAAATATTTTTTCTTCCTTGTAAATGTTTGGATGAAGCACTGCGTCCATGTATACATCCATCAGATTCTGGAAATCCTTTTCGTTGCAGCTGGCCACAGGATATACTGTTTTATCAGGATAAGTCATAGCATTTAAAAATGTGTTTAAGGAGCCTTTTACCAGCTCTACAAAAGGGTCCTTTACAGGAAACTTATCAGACCCGCAAAGCACGCTGTGCTCTAAAATATGAGGCACTCCTGTAGAGTCTGAGGGAGGCGTGCGGAATCCGATGCAGAATACTTTATTGTCGTCCTCATTAGAAAGAAGGAACACTTTGGCTCCTGTTTTTTTATGCTCCAAAATAACGCCCTGAGAATCCAGTTCCTTTACAAAACGGTTTTCCTTTACCTCATATGCCTTTAAATTCTGTAATTTTTCTAAGCCTTTCATGGAATGTTCTCACCTTTCTTTATTTTCTGTCTTTATCATATCCTTATTGCCAGATTTTATATTACATATTTCCCATTAATTTGTCTTTCAGCACAGCCGCGCATTCTCTGACGCAGTAATGAGGCATCATAAACAGATCAGAGCTGGCCGGAATTCCTTTCATGTTGGGAAATCCCCATTTTTTTCCGATTTCTTTTGCACGGAATATGTGGAAATCACTTGTCACAACTCCAATGGATGCTTCCCTGCCCTCCTGATTCCCCGGCTCTCTTTTTGTCATCTTCCGGGTTTTCCAATCCTCTTCAATCAGCACCTTGCTGTAAGCAATATTTTCTACTGTGCTGAAGGAGCGGGCTTCCACTAAAATTTGTTCCTTGGGAACTCCGTTAAAGACTAAATATGCCTTCATTGCCTCCGCCTCTGCCGCCGGTTCGTCAGGCCCCTTGCCCCCTGAGACTACAATCATCGTATCAGGGTTGGCTTCAGAGTACTCTATCGCCTTATCCAGCCTCATTTTCAAAGTTTTGCTGATTCCGTCCCGTCTCACCTTAGCTCCCAGCACAATCACATAATCCAGATTTTTTTCAGGCGCAGCAGCCACTCCTGAAAAAATCAAAACCTCCACCACAATAAATATAATTGCAAAAGCACAGCACAATGTAATAGCTGAAACAACTGCCCACAAAGGCGCCCTTCCCGGCATCATACAGCAATATCTGCGAAAAAGGGCTCCGCCTCCTAAAGCAAAGGCAAGAACCAGCCAAATCCATGCAAAGGATGTGGTAATACCGGAAAAAATAACAATTCCTGCATAATACAGCAGACAAACTGCCGCGCCTATCATTAGTACCAAGGTCATAAAAGCCTCCTGTCTATAGCCAGAAAGCGGCACCCATTCCTGAAATGCCGCAGTCATAATTTCCCTATTCTTCTGTCTTATCCACTTCTCTTCTTCTTAAAATATCATAAGGCTCCGGCCTTACGCTTAAATCTGCATAGAAAATCTGTCTGGAATGAGGGCAGCTGTCCTGAGGATTTCCGTCTTCATCATAAATCCCCTGCACTACAGCCTCCAGATTTTCGCCGGAAGGCTTCATAATTTCAATTGTCTCCCCTACGGAAAACTTGTTTTTCTGCTCCAGCTTGCAAAATCCTCTTTCGTCTACAAAAGCTACAGTGCCTAAGTAAGTATAATTAGTATAATAAGTATTGCTGTTGTAAATCTGAGATTCTTCTGTAGGCTTTCCAAAATAAAATCCTGTAGTAAAATCACGGCTGGTGCACTTGCCGATTTCTTCTAAATACCAGGGCAGATTTTTTTCATACTCCGCCGGATCTCTGTTATATGCATCAATGGCCAGGCGGTACGCCCTGGCCACAGTGGCCACGTACAGGGCTGTTTTCATTCTACCTTCAATTTTAAAGCTGTCAATTCCCGCCTGAATCATCTCCGGTACATGCTGAATCATACACAGGTCCTTGGAATTAAAAATATAGGTGCCCCTTTCATTTTCATAAACAGGCATATATTCTCCTGGACGAGTCTCCTCCACCACTGCGTATTTCCAGCGGCAGGGATGGGTGCAGGCCCCCTGATTGGCGTCTCTGCCTGTAAAGAAATTACTTAACAGACAGCGGCCGGAATAGGAAATGCACATTGCTCCGTGAATAAAACTTTCTATCTGCATATTGTCAGGAATATGATCTCTGATCTCCTTAATCTCAGCCAGGGACAGCTCCCTTGCTGAAACCACTCTCTTTGCCCCCTGCTCCCACCAAAATCTGTAGGTGCCGTAATTTGTATTATTGGCCTGAGTGCTGATATGGATTTCAATTTCAGGCACAATTTTCCTGGCAATGGAAAACACGCCTGGGTCTGAAATAATAAGGCCGTCAGGGGCGATTTCCTTTAACTCCTTAAAATATTCCTCCACCTTTGGCAGATCGTCATTGTGAGCCAGAATATTTGCAGTAATATAAACCTTTACCCCATGTTCATGGGCAAAAGCAATTCCTTGGGCAATTTCCTCATTTGTAAAATTTCTGGCCTTTGCCCTTAAACCAAAGGCTTCTCCGCCCAGATAGACAGCGTCTGCCCCGTAAAGCACCGCTACCTTTAACACCTCCAGGCTTCCAGCCGGGATTAAAAGCTCTGTTTTTCTCATAACTGTCCTTTCAATAAAGCTTTACGCTTATGGTCACGCCGTCCCCCACAGGCACCACAGCCGACTGAAGCTGTGGGTGATGGGTCAACGTATATAAGTATTCTCTCATCCTTTTATGAATGGTTCTGTCCCGTCTTTCCACTGCAAATCTGGATTCCGCCAGATCTCCGTCCTGAAGCACATTGTCAGAAAACAATATGCCTCCTGCAGACATTTTTTCCAAAATAAGGGGCAGCCAGTGAAGATACTGCCCCTTTGCCCCATCCATAAAGACAAAGTCGTAAACACCTTGTAATCCTTTTAAAATCTCTTCTGCATCTCCCGCCATCAGGCAGATTCTGTTTTCCTCCCCTGCCAGGCGGAAATTTTTCTGGGCCTCTTTAATTCTGGGAGGATATTTTTCTATGGTAGTAATGCGGCAGTCAGCCGGCATAACCTGGCTCATAATAAGAGCGGAGTAGCCCACCGCCGTTCCCACCTCTAAAATAGCCTTAGGCTGTTTAGAAACCACCATTGTTTTTAAGAGAGCAGCCGTTTCTTTTCTGATAATGGGAACCTGCTCTGTCCTGGCCTTTCTCTCAATTTCATCTAAAAGCTCTCCGTTTCCCTGATCCAGGGAGTGAAGATATCCTGTAATTCTTTCATTTACAATCACTGCTCGTCCTCCTGAACCTCATTAAACAGTTCCAACATATCTCTGGAGGTCATAGCTGTGGTCAGCGTATATGTTCCAGGATGAATGGTATAATCAAAAAATTTATCCTGGAGAATAAATATATATTCGTTTGTAATCAGGCCGTATGTTTTCAGAGTTTTCGCCACCTGAGAGGCAGAGGCGCCTTCCTGGATTGTCACCTGCTTCTCCACTCCCGGCGCGCCGGACACTGCTTTAGGATTAAACAGCTCATATCCAAAGGCATACCCCTTTGTCATTCCCTGAAACAGGAGAAAGCCAACCAGAACGTATACAACGATCTTTCCTGTAATGCCAAGCACATTTCCCACTACATTTGTCTGTTTTCTTCTACGGCTCATAATTCCTTCCTCGTTATACTTCCATGATAATAGGCAGAATCATCGGGTTGCGCTTCATCTTCTTCCACAAATAGTCGCTAAGGCTGTCTCTGATAATATTCTTAATTTTGCCCCAGTCGTTTACATGGTGATACAAACAGTCCTCCACTGCAGACACGACTACGTGTCTGGCCTCGTCCATTAAATCCTCAGATTCCCTCACATAAACAAAGCCTCTGGATACAATATCCGGCCCTGCTAACAGCTGTCCGCTGTATTTTTCTAAGGTCAGCACAATAATAATAATTCCGTTCTGAGCCAGATTCTGTCTGTCCCTTAAAACAATATTTCCAACGTCCCCTACTCCCAGGCCGTCTACTAAAATTCCTCCTGCCGGAACATGTCCCACTACAGAACATGAATCCTGGCCGATTTCCACCACGTCCCCGGAGGACATAATCACTATGTTCTCCTTTGGAATTCCCATAGATTCAGCCAGGCCCTTCTGAGCCATCAGATGACGGTACTCTCCGTGTACAGGAAGGGCATATTTAGGATGTACCAGGGAATAAATCAGCTTGATTTCCTCCTGACACGCATGGCCTGACACGTGAGTATCCTGGAATATTACCTCCGCGCCCTTCATGGAAAGCTCGTTAATAACCTTAGACACAGCCTTCTCATTGCCTGGAATAGGAGTAGAGCTTAAAATCACCACGTCCCCCGGCTTAATAGAAACCTTTTTGTGAAGAGAGGCCGCCATTCTGGATAAAGCCGCCATAGATTCCCCCTGGCTTCCTGTGGTAATCAGCACAGTCTGTTCATCCTTGTAATTCTTCAGCTGTTCAATTTCAATTAAGGTGCCGTCTGGAATATTAATATACCCCAGCTCGCTGGCTGTTCCGATAACATTTACCATGCTTCGGCCTTCTACTACTACCTTCCTGCCGTATTTATACGCAGAGTTAATGATCTGCTGCACCCTGTCCACATTGGAAGCAAATGTGGCCACAATAATTCTGCTGTTTCTGTGGTCATTAAAAATAGTGTCAAAGGTTCTTCCCACAGTTCTCTCTGACATAGTAAAGCCTGGGCGGATGGCATTGGTGCTGTCGCACATTAAAGCTAAAACGCCCTTTTTGCCCAGCTCTGCAAATCTTTGCAGATCCGCCGCCTCGCCAAATACAGGGGTGTAATCAATTTTAAAATCTCCTGTGTGGAGAATAATCCCTGCAGGAGTAAAAATAGCCAGGGCTGACGCGTCTGCGATGCTGTGGTTTGTTTTTATAAACTCAATGCGGAAACAGCCTAAGTTTATGGACTGTCCGTGTTTTACTACTTTTCTCTTTGTATTGCGAAGCAGATTATGCTCCTTTAATTTATTATTAATCAGTCCTATAGTCAGCTTTGTGCCATACACAGGAGCGTTGATTTCCTGTAAAATATAAGGCAGGGCGCCAATATGGTCCTCATGGCCGTGAGTAATCACAAATCCCTTCACCTTGTGTATATTTTGTTTTAAATAAGTTACATCTGGTATTACCAGATCAATTCCCAGCATATCGTCAGTAGGGAATGCAAGACCGCAGTCCACCACAATAATGCTGTCCTCGTATTCAAAGGCTGTGATGTTCATTCCAATCTGTTCTAAACCTCCCAGAGGAATAATTTTCACCTTTGCCTCTTTATTATTTTGTTTCTTCAATCTAATACCTCCAAATCAATTTGTTTTACTTCTCTTTCCTATCATCCGTATTTTCCCGGCAGGCTGCACAGTATCCGTATAATTTCACCTCATGGTCCACCACCTCAAAGCCTATGCTGTCTCTCAATGCTTTTTCCAGGTTTTCCAGTAAATCGTCCTCAAAAGAAAATACCTTTCCGCATTTTGTACAGATGGCGTGATGGTGGTGATGTCTGGCGTCTGCATTTTGCTCTCCCAGCTCATATCTGGCGATTCCATCGTCAAAGCTTACTTTATCAATCAGCTGCAGCTCCACCAAAACCTGAACTGTTCTGTAAATTGTTGCAAGTCCAATATCCGGGCTGGTTGTTCTGGCCAGGTCGTAGATTTCTTCTGCTGTCAAATGCTCACCTGGATGTTCCGCCATAATCTCCAGTACCATCATTCTCTGAGCAGTTACCTTTAATCCCTTTTTTCTCAACAGCTCTTTCACGCTTTCCTGGTCCATACTATCCTCCGTTCTGATATCTTTTACTTCTCTATATCCACACCGGCATCCTCCAGTAACTCTGAAAAAATCCGGTATAAATAGTCTATTTCATCATCATCTTCTACAAATTCGTAAACGGCCTGCGCCTCTTCTGCCCTTGACATATCCTTCAGAATATAGCATTCGCCGTCCTCATCTTCCTCCACTGCATCTGTTACAAGAAGATAATTTTTTCCGTTAATTTTAGTTTCTTCCAGCACGTAGAATTCTACTCTTTCCCCTGTATCAGTTTCCATGGTAATTTTTTTCTCTTCATTTGCCATTTCATTTCTCCTGTAATGAATCCAGATATCCCTGCAGAATCAATACTGCAGCTATCTTGTCAATCACATCTTTCCTATTTTCTCTGCGGACTCCGCTTTCCATCAGCACGCGATTTGCTGCAACAGTTGTCAGACGCTCGTCCCAAAGCACTACCGGCAGCCCTGTTCTTCTCTCCAAAGCAGCCATAAACTCTTCTGTCTTCTCCGCCCGCTCTCCTGCGGAATTATTCATATTTTTAGGATACCCAAGGACAATTTTTTCAACCTGGTACTGCTCTGCCAATTCTTCAATTCTGCGAAATGTTTTTCTCAGCTTATTTTCATCTTCTCTTGTAATTGTCTCAATTCCCTGAGCTGTAATCCCTAAAGGATCGCAGACTGCCACCCCTACTGTTCTGGAACCATAGTCCAGCCCCATAATTCTCATATTATTTTATTATCTCCGTTTTTTTCCACGCTAAAATCAGCCGGACGCTGCCAACCTTTTTTGCCGTAAATTTATTAGGGACTACCGCCTCCATTATAATTTAGAGAACAGCAGCCCTTTTTTCGCACGTATCTTTTGCAGAGAGAAAGCCTTTTCTCCCCTATTTCAGCTTAGTATCAATATACACCGCCATTAATTCTTCCAGAATCTCATCGCGCTCTGCCTTCATAATCAGACTTCTGGCATTTTTGTGGCTTGTAATATAAGTAGGATCACCGGACATAATGTAGCCGACTATTTGATTGATAGGATTGTATCCCTTCTCTGTCAGGGCAACATATACCTGCTCTAAAATCTGGCTTACATCCATCTTATTATCCTGTACTGTTTTAAAATATTGTGTGTTATGAATATCGCCCATTTTACTCACGTCCTTTAACTGTTCTTTATCATTCTAACCTATAATTTCCTATTCGTAAAGGAAAATATTTCAAACTTCTAAAAGCAGAATATCATCAGTTATCATTTTTACAGCCTTTCCCTTTACAAATCCCCTGGTTTTAAACTGCTCTTTCGGAATAGCCGCCTTCACATATTCTTTTGTGTGGCCTACAAAATATTTTCTGTTATCCAGTTCTTTTTCTTCCTCCAAAAGTATTTCCAGTTCCCGGCCAATATAATCTTTTCGGAATTCCTCTGACATCTTTTTTTCCAGCTTTAAAAGTTTGTCGCTGCGGGCAGCTTTCACACTTTCCGCCACCTGTCCTTCCATTTGATCCGCCCTGGTTCCTTTTCTCCTGCTGTACTTAAATACATGCATCTCGTAAAAATGAACTGTCTCCAAAAATCTTTTTGTGGTCTCAAATTCCTCTTCTGTCTCTCCCGGAAACCCTACGATTACATCTGTAGTAATTGCCGGATGAGAAAAATATTTTCTTAATATTCTGCACCCCTCTAAATATTCTTCTGTAGTATATCTGCGGTTCATTCTTTTTAGCACAGAGTCGCAGCCGCTTTGCAGTGACAAGTGAAAATGAGGGCAGATTTTTTCCATGTCAGACAAGGCCCTGGCAAATTCTTCAGTTACAATTCTAGGTTCTAAGGAACCTAAACGAATTCTTTTAATTCCCTCTATATTGTGAAGCTGTTGAATCAGCTGAAGGAGGCTTATCTGCTCCTCTTTTGGAAAATCTGTTCCATAAGAGCTTAAATGAATGCCCGTCAGCACAATTTCCTCATACCCCTTATGAGCCAAACCTCTGATTTCGCTTTCAACAGACTCAGGCCTGCGGCTTCTTACTCTGCCTCTGGTGTAGGGAATAATACAGTAACTGCAAAACTGGTTGCACCCGTCCTGCACCTTAATAAAGGCCCTGGTGTGATCGCTGATTTTATCTATGTGAAGCTCCTCATATTCTCTGGAGTTGCCAATTTCAATAATATCCGCATCCTTTTGAGCAGAAAAATGCTCCTCCAGAATATGAATCAGCTCATTTTTTCTGTCGTTTCCTATCACCAGATCTATAGCCTCGTCCTTTATAAGCTCCTTACCTGCCGCCTGGACATAGCAGCCTACTGCTACTACTGCTGCATCAGGATTCATTTTTTTTGCCTTGTGAAGCATCTGTCTGGATTTTCTGTCTGCAATGTTAGTGACAGAGCAGGTATTGATTATGTACACGTCTGCCCCTGGAGCAAAGGGCACGATTTCATACCCGGCCTGTTCTAACATCTGCTCCATAGCTTCTGTTTCATATGCGTTGACTTTACACCCTAAATTGTGAAGGGCCGCCTTTTTCATCCTTTACTCCTTTCTCTGTATCCATTTTCATGCAATCTTTCTATTGACTTTTTTTCTATATTTATATAGTATTGAACTATAAATGGGCCAAATTTTAAAGGCCACATATAAGGAGGTTTTTGTACATGAAAACAGTTCGTATTTGCTTAAATTCTATTGACAAAGTTAAATCTTTTGTAAATGATTTAACTAAATTTGACGTTGATTTTGATTTAGTATCAGGAAGATATGTAATCGATGCAAAATCCATCATGGGTATTTTCAGCCTGGATTTGTCAAAGCCTATTGACCTGAATATTCATGCTGAATCAGGTGTTGAGGATATTCTTCAGGTTCTGACACCATATATTGTTCAGTAATATAAACTTTCTAAAAAGCCGGCTGGTCAAAGAATCCTGCTTTGCAGGATTCTTTTTTGATTTAAAAGCCGCCGAAAAATCCAAAGCCCTGACAATCTAAGGCATGGAATCACACCAAACCACCTCTGCTGTAGCTACAGCTTCTTCCATCATTTCATCTATTTTTTCCTGAAGCTTTGTCTCTGATTTCTTAATCACATTCAGATTTGGCTTTGTCACAGGATGCTTTGCCACAAAAATGGTGCAGCAATCTTCATAAGGAAGCACCGACGTCTCAAAGGTGTCTATTTTTTCTGACACATCTACAATTTCCTGTTTGTCAAATCCAATTAAAGGCCTGTAAACAGGCAGAGTACACACTTCGTTTGTCACAGCCAAAGACTGCATAGTCTGAGAGGCCACCTGTCCAATACTTTCGCCTGTAATCAAGCCGATACAGCCGGTTTCCTTAGCAATGCGCTCTGCAATTTTCATCATATAGCGGCGCATAATAATCGTCAGCTCTTCATGGGGACACTGATCGTAAATGTACAGCTGAATGTCTGTAAAGTTTACAATGTGCAGCTGTATAGGCCCGGAATATCTGGCTACCAGTCTGGCTAAATCAACTACCTTCTGTTTTGCTCTTTCACTTGTGTATGGCGGAGCGTGGAAGTAAACGGCATCAATTTTAACCCCTCGTTTAGCGATCATGTAGCCGGCCACAGGGCTGTCGATTCCTCCTGACAGCAAAAGCATAGCCTTCCCGTTTGTTCCAATAGGCATACCGCCGGCGCCTGGTACCATAAGAGAATAAATATTTACCTTTGTCCTGACCTCAATGTGAACCATTACATCCGGCTTATGCACATCCACTTTAATATCAGGAAAAGCATTTAAAATCACTTCTCCCATATCCCTGTTAATCTGCTCTGAAGTATAAGGGTACTGCTTATCCCCTCTTCTGGCGTCCACCTTAAATGTAATATGTTTATCAGGATACATTTCATCCATGTAAGCTACGATTTCTTTTTTCAGATTTTCATAATCCTTATTGTCAATCTGCACCATAGGGCATATCCACACAATGCCGAACACCCTTTTTAAAGCCTGAATCACCTCGTCGTAATCATACTCTGACTCAGCTTCTGCATAGATTCTGCCGGATTCCTTGGAAACCTTAAAAGAGCCTTCCGCATTTTTAAGGGCGTGGCGAATCTGCTTAATTAAAGCGTCCTCAAATAAATATCTGTTTTTTCCCTTTGTTCCGATTTCTGCATACTTAATTAAAAATGATTTAAATACCATACTTTATCCTCTCTGGTACCGGCGCAGCACAGGAAGCAGCTCCTTTAAAACGTCGATACAATAATCTATTTCTCCCTTTGTATTAAATCTGCCAAAGCTAAACCGCAAAGTGGCATCTAACAAACTTCTTTTCACTCCAATCCCCTGTAAGGTTCCGCTTACATCCGGGTGATTTGAGGAGCAGGCTGACCCGGAGGAAACGTAAATCCCCTTGTCCTCCAAGGCGTGAAGCAGCACCTCGCTTCTCACTCCCTCAAAGCTTATGCTGACTACCTGAGGGGCGCTTTCTAATCCTGGATAGCTGTTGGCATAAGTTCCCTCTATCTCTTTTATTCTTTCCAGCATATAGTCCTTCAGCTGGCAAAGATGGTCCCTTTTTCCCTCAAAATTTGTATATGCCTCCTTTGCAGCCAAACCCATTCCGGCGATTCCCGGCACATTTTCCGTACCTGACCTTAGATTTTTCTGCTGTCCTCCCCCATATATGAAAGGCTTGATTTTCACCTTCTCGTCAATGTAGAGAAAGCCTACGCCTTTAGGTCCGTGAAACTTATGGGCGCTGGCGGATAACAGCTGAATGCCCTGCTTTTTAGGGCGGATTATATATTTTCCGTAAGCCTGAATTCCGTCTACATGAAAAATAATATTAGGGTTTATGGTGTGAATCAGCTTTCCAATCTCCTCCACCGGTTCTGCAGCGCCAATTTCATTATTTACATACATAATAGACACTAAAATAGTTTCAGGGCAAATAGAATTTTTCAGCATATCCATATCTACGTGGCCCTTTTCATCTACCTTTAAGTATGTAACCCGAAAACCTAATTCCTCTAAATAAGAAAGGGTATTATAAACAGACGGATGCTCAATACTGGAAGCAATAATGTGATTTCCCCCTCTTTTATTGGCCAGGGCAGTTCCTATTAACGCCATATTGTTAGACTCAGAGCCTCCGGAAGTAAATAAAATTTCTTTATCCTTCACCTTTAAGGTAGCTGCAATATCCTGCGCTGCCTGTTTCACAGCCTGCTCTGCTTTTACTCCCATAATATGTCTGGCAGAAGGGTTTCCGTATTCCTCTGTCATCATTTTCAGCACCAGCTTAGCCACAGAGTCCAGTGATCTAGTAGTAGCCGAATTGTCAAAATATACTTCCATATTTATCTGCTCCTTTTATTTCCTGCATCCTTCCTGCATTTATTCTTCCAATGCAAACATAAGCACGGACAGTACGGCCAGCCCTGCGGTTTCCGTTCTGAGAATTCTTTTTCCTAAGGACACCGGCATTGCCCCATGGTCCACTGCGGCTTTAATTTCCTCTTTTGCAAAGCCTCCCTCAGGGCCAATAAAAATCCCCGCCTTCATTCCAGGCTTTACAGCGCTCACTGCCTGTTTGGCCGTCTCCATTCCCCTTGCTTCCTCATAAGGAATTATGGCCATATCAAATGTCTGGCTGTAGGATAAAGCCTGATCTAAGGTCATTATTTCCCTCACCTTTGGAATCAGCCCTCTTTTAGACTGCTTGGCCGCGCTTTCTGCAATAGCATTCCACCTTTTTAAACGGTTTTCTTCCTTCTTTCCGTCCAGTTTTACTACTGTATATTTTGTGGAAACCGGCACAATTTCCCATACTCCCAGCTCTACTGCCTTCTGTATAATAAACTCCATTTTATCTCCCTTAGGCAGCCCCTGAAACAGCACCAGCTTTGCAGGCAGCTCTGTCTCTGAGCTTCCTTTAGAGATTATGGAAGCAATCACCTGGTCTTTTTCCAGCTTATGAACTTTACAATAATAATCCTTTCCCTCTCCGTCGCTGATTAAAATTTCCTCCCCTTGTTTCATGCGAAGCACATTTTTCATGTGATTTACGTCAGCGCCGGTGATGCAGATTCTTTCTTCCTCTATTTGATCTTGTTTCACAAAAAAATGAAACACTTTATCCTCCTTGTCTGTCTCCTACAGCTTTTTGGCTGTAACAGACACCCAGTCTCCCTGCCTTGTGATTTCTATTATTTCAAATGCTTCATTGGCCTGAAACGCTTCCTTTACCGCCTCTTCCTTCATGTTAATAATGCCTGAGGTAATAAAGATTCCGCCTTTTTTAATGTGCACAGGGATTTCCTTCTGAAGCATAATAATAACATCCGCCAGAATATTTGCCACTGCAATATCATAACATTCATAGCCTGCCTTATCCTGCACCTGCTTATCGTCAATAATATTGCCCTTCATCACAAAAAACTGTCCCGGGTCCAGCCCGTTAGAATCTAAGTTTTCCAGCACTGCTGTGATGGCGTTTTCGTCTAAATCTGTGCCGAAAACCTCTCCTGCCCCCAGCTTTAATGCTGTAATTCCCAGGATTCCGCTTCCCGTGCCTACATCCAGCACCTTACAGCCTGGCTTTATATATTTTTTCAGCTGTCTGATACACAGCTGAGTAGTCTCATGCTGCCCTGTTCCAAAGGCTGTGCCAGGATCAATTAAAATTAAAAACTTGTCCTTATGCTCCTCTGGCGTCTCCTCCCATGTAGGGCGAATCAAAATATCGTCCACTGTAAACGGCTTAAAATACTGCTTCCAGTTGTTGATCCAGTCCTTGTCCTCTGTCTCTGAAGCAGTAATTGTTCTGTCTCCTACATTTACAAATAAAGACAGCTCGTCCAGTCCTTCTTCAATCTCTTTTAAAATTCTGTCTAAATCTGTTAAGTCCTCCAAATAGAAACTGACTTTCGCCTCCCCGTTATCCGGCGGAAGCTCCGGCAGAATGTCAATAAACATTCCCTTTGTCTCAGCCTCTGTTAAAGGCACATTATCCTGGATTTCAATGCCCTCAATGCCAATTTCATCCAGCATACTGCTGATCAGATCTACAGCTTCAGTTGTGGTGCTTAAAGTAAACTTTTTCCATTTCATATGTTTTCCTCCAATAATTTCACAAACAAAATAGCCAGGACCACCAGGATCACAGGCCGAATGACCTTTTTGCCGTTGCTTACCACCATGCCGGAGCCTATATAATGACCTGCAATGCAGAAAATCCCCGCCGCCAGGCCCAGCCGGCAATCTACTCTTCTGTTAACAAAAAATGTAATTAAAGCCGCCACATTAGAGGACAAATTCAGTACCTTTGTCACACCTGCAGCTCTTTTAATGTCCATTTTAGCCACTCCGCAAAGAAGCAGAATCAAAAATGTTCCTGTGCCGGGACCATAAAATCCGTCATAAATCCCCATTGCCAAAGCAATGAAAAAAGACAGGACAGCCATCTGCCCTTCTGTTTTTGTGTTAGTCTTTTCACAGTCCCCTAAATCCTTGTTCCTGAGAACATAAAATGCAACTACAGGCAGAACGGCAATCATCATATGCCTTACAATCGTCTCGTCCGCCATTAAAGTTAAATTGGCTCCCGCAACAGCCCCAATGACAGAGGCAACAGCTGCAAATCCTGCTATTTTAAAATTTACATAACCATTTTTAGCTAAGCGGACAGTAGATACCACAGTCCCCATAGTGGAGCCTAACTTATTAGTGGCTAAGGCTGTATATGTAGGCACTCCCGCCAGAAAATAAGCAGGAAGGGAAATTAATCCTCCCCCTCCTGCAATTGCATCTACAAGACCTGCCAGAAATACAAGAGGACATACAATCAAATATTGTTCCATATTTCTTCTGTCACTTTCTTCTTACCCTATATAAAAAGCGCGCCCCAAGGCTGCTGCCCTGCCGGCGCCTTGGCCGGACTGCGCCGGCGGCTATTTTCCGCCAGTTTTTACTCGATACATAATATCATAGAATGTGTTAAGGCGCAAGAGGAACGGGACAGTCATTGGTCTGTATCATAAAACCCTAAATCGTACACCATAGTTAACTTTTTTGCCACATCGCCTGCCTGTTTCCGCACACTTGGATGAAAGGCGGCGTATATCATGTGGCTGCTCACAAAATAATCTGTTAAATGCATTCTCAGCTCCTCATTATTTTCCACCTTCTCTTTTTCAGGAGAAAACTCTCCCCTGGCAGGAGGGAAATTTTTAATCATTTCCAGAAACCAGGCCCTAAGGTCCTCAGAAGCTTTTTGATAATCTTCAAAGTCTGAATTTTCTTTTGTATTTTTTTCTTTTTCAACCTGACTGAACAGATCAGCTTTGCTGTGAAATACATTTTCCCTGTCGTAGACAATTACATAATAACTCATTTTTTCTCCTTAATCTAACTGACTTAATCCTGTGTATAAATTGTAATATCTTCCCTTTTCCTGAATCAGCTGATCATGGCCGCCTCTTTCAATAATCTCTCCGTTTTCCAGCACCATAATAGCGTCTGCATTCCGCACAGTAGAAAGGCGGTGGGCAATGACAAATGTAGTTCTGTCAGCCATCAGCTGATCCATTCCCCTTTCAATGTGCTTTTCCGTTCTGGTATCAACAGAGCTGGTAGCCTCGTCTAAAATCAGAATAGGGGCCTTTGACACTGCCGCCCTGGCAATATTTAACAGCTGTCTTTGACCCTGGCTTAAATTAGCTCCGTCTCCCTCTAGCATTGTATCATATCCTTTGGGAAGTTTCATAATAAATGAATGGGCGGAGGCTGTTTTCGCTGCCTGAATCACTTCCTCGTCTGTAGCGTCCAGTCTGCCGTAACGAATATTTTCCATTACTGTGCCTGTAAATAAATGAGTATCCTGGAGCACCATAGCAATATTTCTTCTTAAATTGTCTCTTTGAATATCTCTGATATTTACTCCGTCTATTGTAATAGAGCCTGACTGTATATCGTAAAAACGGTTGATTAAATTAGTGATTGTAGTTTTTCCTGCGCCGGTGGAGCCTACAAAGGCAATCTTCTGGCCCGGCTTTGCATAAAGGCTGATATGCTTTAATATATTTTTTTCCGGCACATATCCAAATGTAACATCCTCTAACACCACATTGCCTTTTATGTTCTCCAGCGCCTTTGCCCCTGGTTTATCCTCTTCCTCCGCCTTTTCATCCATTAAAGCAAATACCCGCTCAGCCCCTGCCAAAGCTGAAAACACATTGCTCACCTGCACAGATATTTCGTTAATAGGTCTGGAAAACTGTCTGGAGAAGTTTAGAAATACAGTTAGTCCTCCTACGTCAAAGCCTTTCAGCACACAGAGAAGTCCTCCTATACATGCTGTCAAGGTGTAATTCATCTGGCTTAAATTTCCCATTACAGGGCCCATAACACCGCCGAAAAACTGGGCCTTAATCTGATTATCTCTAAGGTCCTGGTTTAGCACTGCAAATTCTTCCTTTGCCACGTCCTCATGGCAGAATACTTTTACTACTTTCTGCCCTGTAATCATTTCTTCAATATATCCGTTTACCGCTCCTAAAGAAGACTGCTGGGCGTTAAAAAACTTCTGGCTTCTGTGAGCCACAGCCCCTCCTGCCTTCATCATTAAGGGAATCATAACAACTGTAATAAGAGTTAAAATCCAGTTGGTATATACCATTAAAATCAATGTGCCAATAATACTTAATGCTCCTGAAAACAGCTGTACAAATGTATTGCTTAACATCTGCCCTACTGTGTCCACATCGTTAGTAAAGCGGCTCATTAAATCTCCGTTGCTGTTGGTGTCATAAAAGCCTACAGGCAGCTTCTGCATTTTTCCAAATAATTCATTTCTCAGCTTTTGCAGGGCATTTTGGGCCACAGTCAGCATAACCTTAGACTGGGCGTAGTTGGCCGCCACTCCAATAAGATAAATACAGGCTAAAATAAAGAGGGCTCCCGCCAGACCTGACGGATCTCCTTTTCCTGTTACAGGGGCGATAAACTTATTAATAATGGGACGCAGCATATAAGAGCCGGCCAGCATTGCCACAGTGTTCATAATAACGCAGAAAAATGCTAAAACAATTTTCATTTTATCCTCTTCCAAATAAGAAAGAAGACGTTTTATTGTGTCCTTGCTATTTCCCGGCTTGCCAGTTCCCAGCTGAGCCATTCTTCCAGGCCCTCTGCCGCCGGCCAGCTTTTTCTCTGTCTGAGCCGGATTTCCGCCGTATCGCCTCATAAGACTTTTCTTTCTGTCATCCATTATGCCCTCGCCTCCTCTTCCTTTTCCCTGTCTTTCTGGGAATAGTAGATTTCCTGGTACGCCTCGCAGCTTTCAATCAGCTGGTTATGAGTGCCTTTTCCTATAATCTTTCCGTTGTCCAACACAATAATCTGGTCTGCATGTTCTACAGAATTAATTCTCTGGGTAATAATAATTTTTGTAGTTTCCTTTAAGGCAGTGTCAAAGCTTTGACGGATTTTCGCCTCAGTGGCCGTGTCCACCGCGCTGGTGCTGTCGTCTAAAATCAGGATTTTAGGATTTTTTAGCAAAGCCCTGGCAATACACAGCCTTTGCTTTTGGCCTCCGGACACATTGCTGCCGCCCTGGCCAATGTCTGTATCATATCCATTTTGAAAGCCAGTGACAAATCCGTCTGCCTGAGCGCTTTCAGCAGCTTCTTTGATTTCCTCCATGGAAGCGTTCTCATTTCCCCATCTCAGGTTTTCCTCTATAGTCCCGGAAAACAAGGTATTTTTCTGAAGTACCATTCCCACCTTATCTCTTAAATGGCGAAGGGAATAATCTTTTACATTAATTCCGTCTATAAGCACTTCCCCTGCGGAAACGTCATAAAGTCTTGGAATTAGCTGCACTAAGGAGCTTTTTCCGCTTCCCGTAGCTCCAATAATCCCTGTTACAGTGCCTGGCTCTGCTGTAAAATTAATATTTTCCAGCACCATGCTGCCTTCTTTTCCTCCGTAGCTAAAGGAAACATTTCTAAACTCCACTTTGCCTGTTTCAATTTCACTGTCCTTTTTCTCTGCATCCTGATCTGTTAAATCAATCTCTGCGTCTAAAACCTGATTAATTCTCTTAATAGAAGCCATGGCCCTGGACCACTGTAAAAATACTATAGAAAGCATCATAAGAGACATTAAAATCTGCACAATATATGTGGTAAAGGCTGTTAAATCTCCTACCGGCATATTGCCTGCAATAATAATATTTCCGCCGAACCACACTACAGCTAAAGTAGTAATATTCATGGCCAGCATCATCACCGGCATAGTGGCAATTACTATTTTCATAGCATTTAAGCTGCTGTCCTTTAGCTCTTTATTTTTCTTCTGAAACTTCTCATTTTCATAATCTTCTCTTACAAATGATTTGATTACTCTTACATTGGTAAGAGCCTCCTGAATTCCGGAGTTTAAAGTATCCAGCTTTTTCTGCATGATTTCAAACCTAGGAAAAGCTGTTTTTAAAATCACCCCAATACTTAAAGCCAGCAGAGGAATGACAATTAATATAATCACAGCCAACTGCCCGTTCATTAAAAAGGCCATTACCAGGGCTCCCACCAGCATCCCCGGCGCTCTCAGCATAAGCCTCAGCCCCATCATCACTACATTCTGCACCTGCTGAATATCATTGGTCAGCCTAGTTACCAGCGACCCTGTGCTGAAATCATCAATATTTTTAAAAGAAAAATCCTGTACCTTGCCAAACAAATCCTGCCTTAAATCACTTGTCATACAGATAGAGGCTTTCGCAGAAAAATAAGCTCCCCCAATTCCTCCTGCCGCCATAACTACAGTGACCAAAGCCATAATCAAGCCAATTTTCAGAATATAGCCAATGTCTTTTTCCGCCACCCCGTAATTAATAATCATAGACATCAGCTTAGGAAGCATAATCTCTCCCAATACCTCTGTCAGCATAAGTATAGGACCCATTATAAACGTGCTTTTGTAAGGTTTTATATATTTTCCATATCTTTTCACTGTCAATCCTCCCTTTCTGCCTTTGGAAATAACTCCTTTAGATTTTTATTAATTCTCTCCATGTAATTTCCTAATTGAATCATCTCTTCATTAGAAAATCCCAGAAACATACCTTCCTCCACATTTTGAAATATGTGAATACTCTGTTTTACAACTTCCTCTCCTTTTTCTGTAATTGCAATCTGATTAAACCTGTTGTCAGTTTCCGCAGCAGCCCTCACTATATATCCTCCCTTTTCCAGCTTTTTTAACCCCACTGCTACAGTGGCGGTGGAAATATGGTAGTGAGAGGCAATATCCTTTTGGGAGGCATCAGGAAATCTGGCTATATGCATCAAAAATTGATGCTGGCTGCGAAAAACTCCTGTCTTTGCCACCGCTCTGTCTAAAATTCTCTTATGCATATTATTCATAAACATAATCTGCCCGATTACTCTCCTGGAATATATATTATTTTCCTTTTTCCCTTCCTGATTCATATTTACTCCTTCTTTCTCCCCTGTAAATCTAAAGACGCTTTAATTAGCCTGTTTATTATTAACTAGTTTATAATTAACTAGCTAACTATTGACAAAAATTATTATACGACTATTATTCTCAAATATCAATAACTTTTTCCATAAAAAAAGGATCGCTGTTAAAGCAATCCCTTTTTCAAAATTAATCTTCCTGGTTTTCCCAGTCATTTGTCAAATGAGCCTTATCTAACAGATAAAAAATCAGGCTGAGAATCATTCCTACTACACAGGCTAAAACCATTCCTGTCATTTGAATATTTCCGATTTTTACTGCGATGCCGGACAAGCCTGTTACAAAGATGACAGAGGTAAGGGCCAGGTTTCTGGAATATCCATAATCTACTCTGGAATCCACCAGAATGCGCAGGCCGGAGGTTCCTATCATTCCGTACAGCAAGAAGGAAATTCCCCCTATTACAGGTCCTGGTATGGTGCTGATTAAGGTGGAAAGCTTTCCAATAAAGGAGCATACAATAGAAAGAACTGCCGCTCCCGCGATTACTCTGACGCTGTAAACTCTTGTCACTGCCATAACTCCAATATTTTCACCATATGTAGTCGTAGGCACAGAACCGATCAGTCCGGAAAGCATGGTGGACAAATTGTCTCCTAAAAGAGACCTGTGCAGTCCAGGGTCTTTTAAAAGATCTCTCCCTACAATTTTTCCGGTTACAACCTGATGGCCAATGTGCTCCGAGGTAATTACCAAAATTACTGGGAGAATAATCATCATAGCCTCAGGATTAAATCTGGGCGCCGAGAAATTAGGAAGGGCAAAAAAAGGAGCATTGGCCACCTCTGTAAAATCTACAATTCCGCAGAAAAGAGCCGCTAAATACCCGGCTACAACTGCAATTAAAATAGGGATAACCGACAAAAATCCCCGGAACAAAATAGATCCAAATACTGCTGTTCCCAAGGTTACAAGAAATACAGTCAGGTTTTTAGGATCAATAGTTTCTGCCAGCAGCCCTGCATTGTCCGCTGCAGTGGAGGAAAGCTCCAAGCCTATGAGAGCCACCACCGGCCCCATAGCAGCCGGCGGCAGAACTACATGTATCCACGAGGAGCCAAATTTGTAAATAATAAGAGCAATTACACAGCCTAACAGGCCAACTGCCACAAAGCCTCCTAATGCGTCGGCATAGCCGTACTTTTCGATTACAATACCTGCAGGCGCCAGAAATGCAAAGCTGGAGCCTAAATAGGCCGGAGCCTTTCCCTTTGTGAGAACAATAAACAGCAGCGTCCCCACGCCGTTCATAAACAGCACAATAGCCGGATTAATTCCAAACACAAAGGGCACCAGCACAGAAGCGCCGAACATGGCGAACATATGCTGAATACTTAAAGGCACCAGAAGGCTAAAAGGCACCTTTTCTTCTACCTGTATAATATGGTGTTTTTCCATTTCCTCTCCCCTACTGAATTTCTTCTGTTACTTCCGCCATTTTAGAAACGTCCCCAATAAGAATTGCTCCTTTTAAACGGCGATTTACATAGTAGTATTTTTCATACTGCTTTTTAGCTTCATCCTTTGTCTCCACTGTTCTGTATGACAGCTTATTATTTTTTCCATTGTCTCCGATTGCATACAAAGCTGTGTTCATTCCGTGGAAGGAAACTCCCGGTGAAGCAGCCTGATAAGATATATTTTCCCCCGCCGCGTTGGCTCCGGCAATTCTGCCCTGCTCTGAAGCCTCCGGCCATATACCGTAATTAATTCCGTCCCACTGGGCACAGTCTCCGCAGGCGTAAATATCAGAAACGCTGGTTTTCATATTTTCATCTACAACTACTGCTCTGTCTGTCTCCAGGCCGGCTTCCTTAGCTAAAGCTGTATTGGCCCGTATACCTGCGGAAATAATCACCAGCTGAGCAGGGAACACTTTTCCCCCCTGGATTCTCACTCCCGTCACCTGGTTTCCGCCTTCAATTTCTTCTATGCTTACGCCTGTGCGCACAGTGATTCCCTCTTTTTCTCCAATGGACACAAGAAGATCTGAAGCAGGCTGATCTAACTGCCTTCCCATAAGCCATGGAGCGGCCTCCAGAACTGTAACCTTACATCTGGATTTTTTAAATTCCCATGCAGCCTCCAGCCCTAATACGCCTCCGCCGATTACTACTACGTCCTCCACTTTTGGAAGCAGCTCATTAATTTTCTGAATATCAGAAATCTTTCTTATGGCAACTACTTCCTCTTTATCACAGCCCTTTATAGGAGGAATAAAACATTCTGCGCCCAGAGCGTAAATCAGCTTTGTATACTGAAGCTTCATGTCCCCGGCTAAAATTACTATTTTATTATCTTTCTCAATAGCTTCTACCTTTTTTCCCAGAATCCGAATAATATTCTGTTCCTCATACCATCCCTTTTCATGCACTCCAATCTGTTCCGGACTTAAACCAGCCATCATAGATTTAGTCAGCATGGGGCGATTGTATGTATCCCAGTCTTCCTCTGAAATCATTACAATCGAAGCTGTTTTATTTCTCTCACGTATTGCCGTTGCCGCGGAAAGGCCTGCTATTCCGTTGCCTAAAATCACAAAAAAGTCTTGTGTATCTTCCCGGAAGGTAACGTCCTCCACGTCTACCTCCACAAAGTTTTCTCTGCCCACTCCGCACACTGGACATGTGTCCAGGGAGGAGTCGAAAATCTCACCGCACACAAGGCATTTTACAAGCTTTCTGGCTCCCTTTTTCTTCCTTGGATTTTCTTTCTCCTGCACCAGGCAGCCAAAATCATATCCATATTCATAGGCGTCTATTAAATCTACCTCACCTGGTTTAAATTTGATTTTTAAGCCCTGGTCCGGCACCTTCATTTTCAGCTGTTTTAACCGCTCAATTATGTGGGGAACCCCTTCTCCGCTCCAGCCGTAGCTTCCAAACGCGCTGGCATATTTTCCTCCGTGAGTTCCTGCAAAAATAGAAGTAGTTAAATCCCAAATCGGTTTTAATGCCTCCCCTACAATAGTAGGCGTTCCAAACAGTATTCCGTCGGCAAATCCCAGCTCTTCTAAAACCTTCCCCTGGTCCGCCTCCACCATATCGTATGCCCTTACATCTACCGGTCCGCTGTCCTTAATTCCCTGTCCGATTTTCTCTGCCAGCTCTCTTGTATATCCATAAGCGCTTACATAAGGAATAATAACCGTTTTATTTTTATTCGGATTTATAACTGTACACCAATCCTCGTACTTGTCCAGCATCTCTGCAATCTTTTCATCCAGAACAGGGCCGTGGCCTGTACAGATCATTTCCGGATTCAGCTCTCTCACCCGTTTCAGGGCTTTCATCATATATGGTTTAAAGGGACCAATAATACAGTCAAAGTAATATTTTGTAGCTTTCCAGTAATCTGCCTCCTCTGTCACCTTGCTTCTTAAAATGCCGTGGAAGCCATAATGGGAGCCAAAGGAATCACATGTAATTAAGACCTTGTCCTCCTCAATCCAGGTGTACATAGTATCCGGCCAATGAAGATTAGGCACTACCAGGAACTTTAAAGTCTTTCCTCCAATAGTCAGGGTTTCATTATCCTTTACTGCCAAGCTGTAGAAATCTCTGTTGACTATATTTTTCAGGAAATTTATGGCGCACCCTGTTCCTACAATTTTTATATTAGGATTTATATCTAAAAGGCGTTCCACGCTGCCTGCATGGTCTGGCTCTGTGTGATCCACCACCAGATAATCCACAGACTCAATATCTGTAATTTCCTTTAATTTTTCCAAATATTCGTCAAAAAAACCAGCCTTAGCTGTTTCAAAAAGAATTGTTTTGTCTTCTGTTTTCAGCACATAAGAATTGTACGTAGTTCCAAACTCAGTGTACATAATAATATCAAACACCCGCAGCTGATCATCCACAATTCCCGTCCAGTAAAAATCATCTTTTAATTTTAATGACTGCATCCTTCATCCCTCCTGTTCTTTTTTTATCAACATTTATATTATAAAGAATATTTCCCAAAATATCCATTATGTTTTGTAAAAAATTGCTAATTATATTTACTTTTACAGCAAAAAAGGAGACTCTGCTCCTAATCTGTCTCCAGATTATTTCACAGAGTCTCCTTTTTCTTCTCTTCAACCAGCTTCGACGCCTTCAAACCCGCAGGAGGAGCTTTGAAAGTGACAGTGATAAAACCGGCTTAACGCTCCGATTTCTTCCAAGGTGCCCAGCATTCTGTAAACTGTCGCCAAACCAATGGTAGAATCACGTTTGATCGCCTCATAATAAATCTCTTTTCCGCAGGTCCACTGACCGTCCAAAATCACATCCAGCAATATTAGACGCTGTTTCGTAATACGCTTCCCCCGCCTTTTCAGTTCTTTTAAAATTTCATCTTTCTGCCACATTGTGTTATCATCTCCTGACTATGCCATATTATTTTCTTTTTACTTTGCACAGTGGCAGTGGCCGCAATTTCCGCTGCAGCCGCTGCAGGTTTTTCCTGACTTCTTGTCTTTCCATATGCTTCTGGCAGCCAAAGCGGCCAGAAGCACTACAACCAGAAGTACAATTATCGTTGAAGCATTCATTTAATCCCTCTTTTCACTTTATGAAGCTTTTGCCAGTCCTTTTACGTCCAGAGAGTTGCTTTCCTTATAAGGACGGAACAAAAGATATCCAAATACAACTACAACAACAAGCGCAATTACAGAACCGATTGTAAAGCCGCCACCTGTAATAAGTGTGCCCAGCTGATAAATACAGAAGGAAACAGAATATGCCAGGATTGTCTGGTAGCCGATGGCAAACCATGTCCATTTTGCATTATTCATCTCACGTTTAATTGCTCCGATAGCGGCAAAGCAAGGTGCGCAAAGCAGGTTAAATACCAGGAATGAATAAGCTGCTACCTGTGTATAACTTCCTGCAAGAGTTCCCCAGATCTCCTCACCTTCCTCGGAAACTTCTGCAAATCCGTAAAGAATACCAAAAGTACCTACTACGTTTTCCTTAGCAACAAGACCTGTAATAGCAGCCACTGCAGCTTTCCAGTCTCCCCATCCTAAAGGAGCGAACAGCCATGCAATCGCGCTTCCGATGCTTGCTAAAATACCCTGGCTTAAATCTTCTACCATGCCAAACTTTCCATCTACAAAACCAAAGCTGGATGTAAACCAAATAAAGATTGTGGACAGTAGGATAACAGTTCCCGCTTTTTTAATAAAGGACCATCCTCTTTCCCACATGCTGCGCAGTACATTGGAAACTGTAGGCATATGGTACGCTGGAAGCTCCATAACAAAAGGGGCTGGATCTCCGGCAAACATTTTTGTTTTCTTTAAAATAATACCAGAGCAGATAATTGCTGCGATTCCTACAAAATAAGCGCTTGGAGCAACCCAGGAAGCTCCGTTAAATAAAGCGCCTGCGATTAAAGCAATAATAGGAAGCTTTGCACCACATGGAATAAATGTAGTGGTCATAATTGTCATTTTTCTGTCTCTGTCGTTTTCAATAGTTCTGGACGCCATAACTCCTGGAACGCCGCAGCCTGTACCAATTAACATTGGAATAAATGACTTTCCTGAAAGTCCGAATTTGCGGAAAATACGGTCCATAATAAAAGCCACACGAGCCATGTAACCGCAGGACTCTAAAAATGCAAGGAAAATGAACAGTACTAACATCTGAGGCACAAATCCTAATACTGCGCCTACGCCTGCTACAATACCATCCAGAATCAGGCTCTGCAGCCAGTCAGCACAATTAATAGATGTTAAAAGGCCTTCCAAAGCTACAGGAATACCTGGGATTTCTAGTCCAAATAAGCTCCATCCGTCTCCGAATACGCCGTCATTGGCCCAGTCAGTAGCCCATGTTCCCACTGTTGTTACAGATATATAATACACTAACCACATTACAGCTGCAAATATAGGAAGAGCTGCAAATCTGTTAGTTACAATACGGTCAATTTTATCAGATGTTGTCATCTGATTTTTAGATTTCTTTACATAAGAATCTTTAATTATAGAAGCAATATATGTATAACGCTCATTTGTGATAATACTTTCTGCATCATCATCCATAGCTTCCTCAGCCTTTTTAATAATGGCTTCCACATCTGGAACCTGCTTCAGCTGGGCAGCAATCTTGTCGTCCCTTTCAAACAGCTTAATTGCATAGAAACGTTTCTGCTCTTCAGGAATATCATTTCCTAAAAATGTTTCAATTTCTTCCAGATAGTTTTCTACTTCCTGGCTGAATTTATGTACAGGAGCCTTTACTGTCTTGCTCTGCGCCAAAGCAACTGCCTTTTCAGCCGCCTGTGTAATTCCTGTTCCCTTGAGAGCTGAAATTTCCACTACCTCGCAGCCTAAGTCTCTGGAAAGCTTTTTAATATCAATTTTGTCCCCTGACTTCTCCACAATATCCATCATGTTTACAGCCATTACCATAGGAATGCCTAATTCCATCAGCTGTGTGGACAAATATAAGTTTCTCTCCAAGTTGGTGCCGTCTACAATATTCAAAATCGCATCTGGTCTGTCAGTGATCAGATAATTTCTTGCAACCACCTCTTCCAGTGTGTACGGTGACAGGGAATAAATTCCCGGAAGGTCCATAATAATTACATCTTTATGGCCTTTCAGCTTACCTTCTTTCTTTTCAACCGTTACTCCAGGCCAGTTTCCTACAAACTGGTTAGACCCTGTAAGGCTGTTAAACAGCGTAGTCTTACCACTGTTAGGGTTTCCGGCTAATGCAATCTTTGCTGCCATTTCATAATCCTCCTATAACTGCCTGCTCAGTTTTGTTTTATCTCCAAAAGTTAGAGCTGGCTAACTGTGTTTTAAAAAAAATCGCCGGTATTCAACCAGGCTGAATCTGTCCGTATTTCTACACAACCTCAATCATCTGTGCGTCTGCTTTTCTCAGGGATAATTCATATCCTCTTACAGTAACCTCCACAGGATCGCCTAAAGGCGCTACCTTACGGACATAAACTTCTGTTCCTTTTGTGATGCCCATGTCCATAATACGGCGTTTTACAGCGCCTTCCCCATGGAGCTTCACTACAGATACTTTTTTTCCACAGCCAATATCCTTTAATGTCTGCATATCTGTTCTCCTTTCCACCATTCCCGGCAAGCCGGCTCTTTACTTTATCTCATCTGCAGGTCCAGCTAAATTAAATCATAATTTTTCTGGCCATTTCGCAGCTGATTGCAACTCTTGACTCTTTTACATTTACAATCAGATTGCCGCTGTTTTCAGCAACTACAATGACATTGCCGCCTACGACAAATCCCAGGCTCTCCAAAAATCTGCGAACCTCTTCTTTTCCCCCTACTTTTTTAATTGAGTTAACTTCTCCCTCTTTTGCCATGGTTAAAGGCATCATAAATCTCCTCTTTTCCATATAAAATAATTGATAATAAATTTCATTTGCATTTATTACGGTACTAATTATATTCCTCATGGAAGTTAATGTCAACTAACTTTTCAGCATGTTATTGAGAATATTTTTCAAGATTAGCATCTTCCTGTTTCTTTTTCTAAAATTTCCTGAAGAGCCGCTTTGCTGCTGGTATGGCAGCGAACTACTTGAGCGTTACTTTTTTTAGCTTCATCCAACGCACATTTTACCATTTTGTGAGATACTGTATTTGTAAAAAGCACTACCAGATCAGGGGAACCAATTTGTTTTGATAAATTTGCCGACATTTGAGTAAATACTTTTGCGCTGCACCGATATGCCTTACAAAGCTTCTGATACTGACAGACCATTCTGTCGTGTCCTCCAATAATAACTACGCTCATATTAACCTCCTTTTACACTGTTTATTTATCTATAAAAGCAGGATGTGAGCCCTATTTGAACCCGGTCTGTAACCATCCTGCTTTATTCTTTTTTATACTAATGCCGCCAAAGCCTTTCCAAGCTCCTCCAAGGTAACCTCAGCATCCCCGTCAGGCTCGCCGCAGCAGATTACTCCCTCGTCTCCTATTACAGTAGCTCCTGCATTTTTCATTCTCTCCGTCCAGTCTCTCATCCACTGTCCGTCGCCCCAGCCGTAGGAGCCAAATAAACCAATAGATTTTCCAGCAGCAAAGCTTTCCACCTCAGCCACAAAGCCTTCAGCCACTGAATCTTCCAGCTCCTCGTCTCCCATAGAGGGGCAGCCTAATGCAAATGCCGGAACATCCTTTAAATCAGCTGCAGATATAGCATCCATGGAAACTACTTCCGCTTCCTTACCTGCCGCCTTTACTCCGTTTCCAATAATTTCTGCCATTCTTTCTGTATTGCCTGTTCCGCTCCAATATGCTACTACTACCTTTGCCATTTTACTTTCCTCCTATTTCTTAAAGGCTGGTTAAAAAGCCTGAGCTAATCCCCACTGCTGAATAGCGGCTTTCAAAAGAGCCCCCTGCTGCACTTTTCCTACAAGTTCCTTTCTGGCCTGATCGTAAAGGCGAAATGTGTTTCTGGCGTTTTCCACATCCCCGTAAACCTTCCAATATCCTACACAGAGACAATTTTTTCCCTCGTGCTCAATAAATCCTTTCACGTCTGTTAAGGGATATCCTAAAAGAATACCTAACTCATGGGGGAATTCTGCTTTCTTTTCCAAATGGTCTGCATACCGGCCGCTTAACATTACAAGCAGTCTTTCCAGACAGTCGGCTTCCTGGTATCCCAGATCCTTTAAAAACTCAGCAGCCTCCTTTTGTCTCAGCACACTTTTCATCATCTCTTTTCTGTACACCAGCAAAATACTTTTTACTGTATTCCTGTACAGCACTTTACAGCAAACTCCTAATTTTACTAACATCTGTAAAGCTCCTTTTAAACACTGTGTGCGAATAATAAAAAGATTGGATGGCTTTAAACCCACCAAAACAGGGGCGCATTGAAATGCAGCCAAAGCGCTTACTTCCAAGGCCTGCGCTTCTCCATTTTCCAGACTCTGTTTTTTCATTTCCATTCCTCCTGCCAGATTGTTTTAATGTAAGAAAAATACCTTTCATAATTATAATAGTTAGTTTTAACTAACTTATGTATAAAATATCAAAAACTTTTCCAAAAATCAATAGAGCTATTGAGAACGATTATCAAAATACTGTTATTGAGAAAAAAGGACCTTTTGAAGCTTAAACTCCAAAAGGTCCTTACACTTTTTATTACTATTTTATTCTTCAGCAGCTGCGTCCACATCTACGTCAGCAATATCGTCCTCTTCTCTCTGAGGAGCTTCTAATGCTTTCATGCTCAGGCTGATCTTTCTGTCAGCTTCGTTAAAGTCTACTACAGACGCCTGAATCTCCTGTCCGATAGAAAGAACGTCAGATGGCTTGTCTACGTGGTCTCTGGAAATCTGAGATACGTGAAGAAGCGCGTCCACTCCTGGCTCCAGCTCTACAAATGCGCCAAAATCAGTCATACGTGCAACCTTTCCCTCTACTACATTGCCTGCTGCATATTTCTCAGCTGCATTTGCCCATGGATTAGTCTCAGGGAACTTTAAGCTGAGAGCGATCTTGTCGCCGTTAATATCTTTAATTAAAGTCTTAATCTGATCTCCGCTTTTGAATACCTTCTTAGGATTCTCCACTCTGCCCCAGCTCATCTCAGAGATGTGAAGCAGACCGTCAGCTCCTCCTAAGTCTACAAACGCGCCGAAATCAGTTACGTTCTTTACTGTGCCTTCTACTGTATCGCCTACTGCAATCTTCTCAAATAAAGCCTTCTGCATCTCTGCCTTCTTGGCTACCAGAAGCTGTCTGCGGTCGCCGATAATTCTTCTTCTCTTAGGATTGAACTCTGTAATAACAAACTCAATCTCCTGATCTTTGTATTTGGACAAGTCTCTTTCGTATGTGTCGGATACAAGGCTTGCTGGGATAAAGATTCTTGTCTCCTCTACAATTACGCTTAAACCTCCGTCCAGAACCTGAGCCACTTTTGCAGTCAAAACTTCCTGGTTCTCGAAAGCTTCCTCTAATCTCTTATTGCCCTTTTCTGCAGCTAATCTTCTGTAGGATAAAGCTACCTGGCCTTCGCCGTCGTTTACTTTAACAACCTTAGCTTCCATCTCGTCTCCCACAGATACCAGCTTTGTAAGGTCTGCGTTGGAATCTGTTGTATACTCGCTGCGGGTAATGATTCCATCAGATTTATAGCCAATGTTTAAAACAATTTCATCATCCTTCACATCAATGACTTTGCCAGTGACAACTTCTCCTGAACGTATTGTTTTTAATGATTCCTCTAACATTTGTTCAAAACTCAATTCTGACATAACAGTATGAACCTCCTCAATAATATAATTGGGGGTAGACGCCCCCGCTGTTATACCTACGTTGCGCACAGAATTTAAACATTCAGGATCGAAATCGCCCAGTGTCTGAATATAGTACGTATTCTTACATTCCTTCCGGCAAATGTCGTAAAGCTTCTGGGTATTAGAACTATTTTTGCCGCCTATAACAATCATGGCGTCCACTTTTGAAGCAAGCTTCCTTGCCTCCACCTGTCTTTCCTGTGTTGCATTGCAAATCGTATTTAAAACAAGTATATCATAACGCTTTTTCAAAAATTTTTCAACTAAATCTTTAAATTTATTGTAATTAAATGTCGTCTGGGATACAATACAGAGTTTTTCCTCTTCTTTTAAAGGCAGGGCATCTATGGCTTCCTGAGAATCTACTACCAGGGTGTCGTCCCGTCCCCAGCCTTTAATTCCCTGTACCTCCGGATGATTTTCATTGCCAATAATAATCACCCTTCTTCCCAGGGAATTCTGCTCCTCCACAATATGATGAATTTTTTTTACAAAGGGGCAGGTGGCGTCTACTAAACAGATTCCAGGCTTATCTAAAAGCTGGTAAATATGACGGCCGACTCCGTGGGATCTGATAATCACCGTCCCTTTTGTCAGCTGAGCCAGCTCCTCCTCCGTCTCCAGCACTAAAACCCCTTTTTTCTCCAGATCTTTTACTACTTCTTCATTGTGAATAATAGGGCCGTATGTGTAAATAGGACCTTTAGCCTTTTCAATCTCACTGTATACAGTTTCCACTGCCTTTTTCACTCCGAAGCAAAAGCCTGCTGTTTTGGCGACTGTAATACTCACGCCTTTTTCACCTCCAGACCGTGATCCGCGGCAATTTCCATAATTCTGTCAGCCACCTCCTCAATGGTCATGTGGGAGGCGTCTACTAAAACAGCGTCATCTGCCTGGCGCAGGGGAGCAATTTCCCTGGTCATATCCCGGCGGTCTCTTTCTATAATATCTTTTTCAATTTCTTCTATATTACAGGAAATTCCTTTTTCTTCCAATTCTTTATATCTTCTCTCTGCCCTCACCTTGCTCCCAGCAGTTAAATAAATCTTTGTGTCCGCCCAGGGGAGCACCCATGTTCCAATGTCTCTTCCGTCCATAATCACATTTTCTTTTGCCGCCAAATCCCTCTGAAGCAAAAGCAGCTTGTCCCTGACAGATTTATATACGGAAACTGCAGAAGCCATATTTCCAACCTCCTCTCTCCTGATCAACTCAGACACATTTTCTCCGTTTAAAATTACCTGCTGACTGTGATTTTCATAGGAAATTGTGATTTCTATTTGTCCGCAGGCTTCCTCAACTTCCTTTTCGTTTTCTCTGTTAATTCCCTGTCTTATAAAATACAAGGCCATTGCCCTGTACATAGCTCCTGTATCTACATAAATAAAATTCAGCTTTTCAGCCACCTTTTTCGCTATTGTGCTTTTTCCGGCTCCCGCAGGCCCGTCAATAGCAATATTGTAGGTCTTTCCCATTTCATCCTCCTTGTCCCATATGCATTCCTGCCAGCCAACCGGTGGACCAGGCAATCTGCAGGTTAAAGCCGCCGGTCACTCCGTCTATATCCAGCACCTCCCCGGCAAAATAAAGCCCTGGCATCCGCTTGGATTCCATAGTGGAAGGATTTACTTCTTTTACAGATACTCCTCCCTGAGTGACAATGGCCTCGCTGTAGCCCCGCAGTCCGGTCAAAGTCAGCCGGAAATCTTTGGTGACTTCCGCCAGCTGCCTTCTCTCTTCTTTCGTAATTTCGTTTACCTGTTTTTCAGGAGAAATTCCACAGCGGCTGATAATAACAGGAATTAGCTTAGACGGGAATAAACTACCTAAAGAATTTTTAAACTGCTTATTTAACAGCTGGCTAAATTCTCTTAAAAGTCTGGCGTCCAGCTGTTCTTTTGTCAAAGCCGGCTTCATGTCCACAGACAGCTCCAAGGGCCCTTTTCTCAGCTGTTTGCCAACATAGCTGCTGGCGCTGATTAACACCGGCCCGCTGACGCCGAAATGAGTAAACAGCATCTCCCCAAAGTCCTCATACAACACCTTGGAGCCTTTTAATATTTTTACGCCTATGTTTTTCAGAGCCAGTCCCTGAAGCATAGCCACATCCTGCTCCTTCACCTGGAAGGGCACAAGAGCCGGGAAGCATTCTGTTATTTTGTGCCCTGCCTCCGCAGCCATTTTGTATCCATCCCCTGTAGAGCCGGTGGTGGGATAAGATAGACCACCAGTAGCAATCAGCACGCTGTCAGCCCTCACTTTTTTTCTGTCTCCAGTTACAATTCCCCTGCAGGCCCCGTCCTCTAAAAGCAAAGCCTTCACTTCCTGCCTGTAGTGAATTTCCACATTCAAGCCGCGAAGCAGCCTGGAAAATGCAGCCGTTACATCAGAGGCCTTGTCAGATACTGGAAATACTCTGTTCCCCCGCTCTATTTTTAAGGGACAGCCGGCATCCTCCAAAAGCTTCATAACATCCTGGTTCGTAAACCCGTAAAAGCTGCTGTACATAAATTTTCCGTTTGTCACCATATTGGCAAATAAATCTTCTATGTCGCAGGCGTTAGTAACATTACACCGGCCTTTTCCCGTAATGTAAATTTTTTTTCCCAGCTTTTCATTTTTTTCATAAATGTGAACCTGGTGTCCGTTTTTTGCTCCGCTGACAGCAGCGGCCATTCCGGCCGCTCCTCCTCCCACTATGATTATCTTCCCCATTTGTCACCTTTTCTTTTACAGCTCTGCAGTGATGAAAATATCGTAAACAGCCTTAATTGCTCTTTCAAAATCATCATTTTTTACACCTACAATAATGTTGGTTTCACTGGAGCCCTGGTCAATCATTTTAATATTAATTCTGGCGTGGGACAAGGCTGCAAAAATTCTGGCTGCAGTTCCTCTGTTTCCCTTCATTCCTCTTCCCACCACTGCAATCAAAGCCATATCGGACTCTAAGTCAATTAAATCCGGCTGCACTGCTCTGTGGATTCCTGAAATTACAGACTGCTCATGCTGAATAAATTCTGTCTGATGAACAAACACTGTCATGGTGTCAATGCCTGAAGGCATATGTTCAAAGGAAATTCCCTGTTTTTCAAATACCTCCAGCACCTTACGGCCAAATCCTACTTCCCCGTTCATCATGGCTTTTTCAATAAATACAGAACAAAATCCTTTCTTTCCCGCAATTCCCGTAACTGTGTATCTTGGTTTTCTGCATGTATTTTCAACAATTAATGTGCCCTTATCCTCCGGCTTGTTGGTGTTGCGGATATGGATTGGAATTCCCTCTTCCCTTACGGGGAAAATAGCGTCCTCGTGAAGTACGCTGGCGCCCATATAGGAAAGTTCTCTCAGTTCTTTATATGTAATTGTCTCAATTACCTGAGGGTCCGGCACAATTCTTGGGTCCGCCACTAAAAATCCTGATACGTCCGTCCAGTTTTCATAAAGATCTGCGTGAATCGCTCTGGCTACAATGGAGCCTGTTACGTCGGAGCCGCCTCTGGAAAATGTGCGGATGCTTCCGTCTGGAGCTGACCCGTAAAATCCCGGGATTACTGCCTTATCTGCAGTTGCAAGGCGCTCCGCCAGCTCTGTATTAGTAGCCTCCGCCAGAAAGCTGCCGTTTTCGTCAAAGAAAATCACTTCTGCTGCATCAATAAACTCATAGCCCAGGTAATTTGCCATTACCATTCCATTTAAATATTCTCCTCTGGACGCAGCATAATCTCTGCCTTTTTTTGCCAGAAAATCTTCTTCAATTCTCTGGAACTCATGGTCCATATTTAAATTTAAATCTAATCCGTCAATAATTTCCTGATATCTGGCAATAATTTTTTCCAGAATCTTCTTGTAGCTTCTACCCTGAGACGCAGCGTCATAGCACTGATACAGCATATCTGTGACTTTTTCGTCCTTATCATTTCTCTTTCCAGGGGCCGACGGAATTACGTAACGTCTGCTTTTATCGCTGCGGATAATGTCTCCTACTTTTTTAAACTGTCTGGCGCTGGCCAGAGAGCTTCCTCCAAATTTTACAACCGTTTTCATAATGATTCTCTCCTCAATATCTGCCTGCACAGATTTACATTTCTCAGGCATTTTAAGGGAAATAATATCTTATTTTCCCTGCCATGTCAATATTTTTCCATTATATAAGGACATTTGTCCGCTCTGCAACTACATTTTTTCCATTTCTTCATTAATCTGTTTTTCACAGGAACGCATACCTAAAATAGTTTTATCCATCAGCTCCTCTAAGGTCCATCCCAGTCTTTCAGCCCCTGTTTTTATAACATCTCTGGAGCAGCCGGCAGCAAATCGTTTGTCCTTAAACTTTTTCTTTAAGCTGGATACTTCCAAATCCTCTGCGCTTTTAGACGGGCGCATACGCACAGCCGCGCCGATCAGGCCTGTTAATTCGTCTGCTGCAAACAGCACCTTTTCCATTTCATGTTCAGGCTCCACGTCACTGCAAAGACCAAAGCCGTGGCTGCACACAGCGTGCACTAAATCCTCCTCCGCCTGAATCTCCTCTAACAGCTCCGGCGCCTTTTTGCAGTGCTCCTCTGGATAAACCTCAAAATCTACATCGTGGAGAAGTCCTGCCATTGCCCAGAATTCTTCCTCGTCCCCATAGCCCAGCTCTTTTGCATACCATCTCATCACTCCCTCTACAGTCAATCCGTGGAGAATGTGGAAAGGCTCCTTGTTATATTTTTTCAGCAGCTGTAAAGCCTGCTCTCTTGTAATCTTTGTACTTTTCATGGTTTTTTCCTCCTGTATATTAACCATTTTCTAAAATTTCTTTCAGCTCTTTTATCTGGCTTTCCCCAAATACCTGGACGCCCTGTTTTATCAATAATTCTGCCGTCACTCCCTGCCCTTCTGTGAGAGCGCCGGTAAATGTTCCGTCATAAATTCCATTGCAGCCGCAGGAAGGGCTTCTTTCTTTTAAAAGAGCATATTTACAGTCAAAAAGCTTTGCCAGCTTTAACGCCTCCATCGCCCCTTTTTTATAAAAACATGTTACGTCTTCTCCCGCCTTGTTAACTACCTGCTCCCCTTTTCGCTCTGAGGGCATTCTGGGGGTTCCCATGCCTCCCGCCTGTTCTGGACATACAGGAATCAGATGACATATATGCCTCATGCTTTCCGCCTCCAGATTTTTCTTTTCCCTGCCGTCATAGCGGCAGAACATACCTAACAGGCAGGCGCTGACCAGCACATGTTCCTTGTTTTTCATTTTATTATCCTCTTTATTTTCCATTTCTGCTGCCGCCTTGTATACACTGATTTTTTCGCGATAGTCCCATTATAGCACCTTGTCCCGGACAGTGTCCAGACAGAATGTTTTCCCAATTTGCAGGCGCATCTTCTATTTCTGTCATATATATAACATATATCTTATTCTTTAGGAGGATTTCCCATGCCGGAAACAGCGCTTCTTCTCACCCCTATGCATTACCTGTATCTCATAGGCGTGATTGTAATTCTGACAGTTATGATTCTCAGAAAGGATACCCCGGCCGTATGTATTGGCTTCCTTTTTCTATTAGGATTTGTAGGCCTTGGTACCATTACTGGAGGAATTCAGGTTATTTTTAAATCTATACTTTATGCAGCGACACAATTCATGGAGATTATCGCCACAATCGCCTTAGTCACCGCCTTGTCAAAATGCCTTTCAGATTTAGGCAGCGACTATCTTCTTATGACGCCTATGAGAAAGGTTATGAAGTCTCCGTCAGTGACCTGGTGGCTTCTTGGCCTGACAATGCTTTTATTTTCCTTCTTTCTCTGGCCCTCCCCCTCTGTTGCCTTAGTTGGAGCGATTATGCTTCCATTTGCCGTAAGAACAGGTTTAAGCCCTCTTATGGCAGCCATGGCTATGAACCTGTTTGGACACGGCATCGCTCTTAGCTATGACCTGGTAATTCAGGGTGCTCCGGCAATTTCTGCCTCTGCGGCAGGAGTCACTACAAGTCAGGTTCTTCACCAGGGAGGCCCTATATTCTGGACCATGGGAGCAGTTACAGTAATTTCCGCATTTCTTTTAAATTACCGCTCCATTTCCGGTTCTGTTCCGGTGACTATTGCCCACCGGGAAGTATCTGAATCCAGCCTTATAAAAAACAAAAAGGCCGCTTTCATTTTAGCTGTTCTCACTCCAGTCGCCTTTCTGGCAGATATTTTCTTTATGGTATTTTTCCAGTTAAACGGAGGGGAAGCTACCAGCCTTGTTTCAGGCACGGCAGTACTTCTTATGTGTATAGGAGCGATTCTGGGCTTTAAGAAAAAATCTTTGGAAAAAGTCACTGACTATGTCACTGATGGATTTCTTTTCGCCATCCGTATTTTCGCCCCTGTAATTATTATCGGAGCATTTTTCTTCCTGGGCGGAGAAGGAATCGGACAGATTATGGGCACGGATTTCTCAGGAGGCATTATGAATGACTGGGCCTTATGGCTGGCAGGCCACGCTCCTCTTACAAAACACATGGCTGCATTTTTCCAGATGATTGTAGGAGGCCTTACAGGTCTGGACGGCTCTGGCTTCTCAGGCCTTCCCCTTACAGGAGCCCTGGCTCACACCTTTGGAGCCGCTACAGGCGCCTCCGTCCCTGTGCTGGCCGCCTTAGGACAGATTACAGCCATCTTCGTGGGAGGGGGAACCATTGTGCCCTGGGGATTAATTCCCGTGGCCGCTATTTGCAACGTAAGCCCCTTAGATCTGGCCAGAAAGAATCTGCTGCCTGTATTTATAGGCTTTGGCGCGGCCTTCCTTGTAGCTTGCTTTATTATATAAATTAAAATCAAAGGAGATGTTTTTTATGTCTGGAATTGCAGGATTTTTTCACCCGGAGGAAAATTATTTAGCTTTTCAGGAGTACTATGAGAATTTACTGGAGGATATGGGAAAAACTCTTTCCAAAAGAGGGCCAGACGGCACAGGTGCCTTTCTCACCAATCACTGCGGCATGGTCCGCACCGCCTTTTCCCCGTCTAAAAAGGAAACATTATACGGATCTGCCCGGATATCCACAGAAAACAGGCTTTTAGCTTTAGCTTTTGACGGAGAACTTTACAATAAAGAAGAGCTGGAAACATTGGTGAAAGGTGATCTGTCCCAGTCATATGACGCCTTGTCTGAGGCCGACATCCTGGCAGAAGGCTTTTATAAATTTGGCCCGGATTTCATTCAAAATGTAAACGGAGTTTTCGGGGCAGCCCTATTTGACAGGGAGAAAAACACCTTGTTTCTCATTAGAGACCGTCTGGGAGTTAAGCCTTTATTCTACACAGTGGCCGACGGCACATTGATTTTTGCCTCAGAGCCAAAAGGAATTTTAGCCTATCCAGGCATTCAGCCGGCGCTAGATCTGGACGGACTGAATCAGGTATTTACTATAGGGCCGGCCAGAACGCCAGGCTGCGGAATTTTCAAGGATTTTAAAGAGGTTCTTCCCGGCTGTATGGTCTACATGTCCCCGGAAGGTATTAACACCAGCTGTTATTGGAAGCTGGAAAGCCGCCCTCACAAAGACAGCTATGTAGAAACTGTAGAAAAAACAAGTTTTTTAATTCAGGATGCTGTGAAAAGGCAGATGTCCGGCGGCAAATCCATGTGCTCTTTCTTGTCCGGCGGCATTGACTCCAGCCTGGTTTCCTCTATCTGCGCCAGGGAGCTGAAAAAGCAGAACAAACAGCTGACCACATATTCTTTTGATTTCAAGGATAGCGAAAAACATTTTAAAGCCAACGCCTTCCAGCCGTCTCTTGACAAACCATTTGTAGAAAAAATGGTTGCCTACTTAGACAGCGACCACCATTTTCTGGAGTGCACCACAGAAGGCCAGGCAGATTTACTTTACAGCTCTGTAGACGCACATGATCTGCCTAATATGGGGGACGTGGACTCTTCTCTTCAGTGCTTTTGCTCTCAGGTAACAAAAAATCACCAGATTGCTTTAACAGGAGAATGTGCTGATGAAATATTCGGCGGTTATCCCTGGTTTCACAAGGAATCTATGATGGCGGTTCACGCCTTCCCGTGGAGTTCTGACCTGGAAGCCAGAAAAGTTTTATTATCAGATGATTTTGCCCACAGTTTAAATATGGAAGACTATGCCGCTCAAACCTACGAAGCTTCCTTAGCTCAGGTGCCGGCGCTGGAAGGAGAATCCTCCGCCGATGCCAGACGCCGCCAGATTGCTTTCCTGAATTTAAAATGGTTTATGCAGACTTTGTTAAACCGTATGGACAGAGCCGGCTCTCAAACCGGGCTGGCGGCCAGAGTCCCGTTTGCCGACTACAGAATTGTGGAATACCTTTGGAATGTTCCCTGGGATATGAAGGCCAGAGAAGGAATTGTAAAAGGGCTTTTAAGGGATTCAGCAGCCGGTTTACTTCCTGATGATATTTTGTGGAGGAGAAAATCTCCTTACCCCAAGACTTATGATTTAAGTTATGAAGCCCTGTTGGCTTCCCGTCTCCGGGAAATTTTATGTGATACATCTTCTCCGCTTCACGCCTTCTTAGACAAAGAGAAAACAGACCGTTTCCTAAAAAAACCGTCTGATTACGGAAGACCATGGTACGGCCAGCTGATGGCTGCGCCTCAGATGATCGCTTATATGATACAGTTAGACTATTGGATGAGAAAATATAAAATTTCAGTGACTATTTAGTCTTCTGACACTACAAAAAGCGCTGCGCGGAAGTTTTAATCATACCTTTCGCAGCGCTTTTTCATGTTTGTATAAACTTTTTAAAATAAGATTATTTATTTCTGTTCTTTAAGAAGTCCGGAATATTCAGGTTACTGGAGCTTGCTCCTGCGCCTGGTGTTCTTTGTCTTACACCTGGATTATATGAGGAATTCTGTCCTGCGCCGGAGCCTGCCTGCTGATTCTGTCCATAAGACGGTCTGTAGCTCTGACCTCCTGTGTAGCCTGTCCCTGCAGGACGTGCTGCAGATGGAGCCGGAGCTGCAGAAGGAGCTGTAGCCGCAGCCTCAGAGGATGGAGTCACAGGTGTCTTCTGTACTGGCTTAGACTTGTAAGGATTGCTGAAATCCTTCATAGCCTTAGCCACAGGAGTATTGCTTAATGTCTTATCTGTAAGGCCTGTGGCGATCACAGTAATTGTAGCCTCATCCTGAGCATTTTCATCGTACATAGCACCAAAAATAATATTGGCGTCATCGCCTGCCAGTTCCTGAACATAGCTGGCAGCCTCATTTGCCTCAATCAGGCTGATATCGCCGGAAATGTTAATAATAACATGGCTTGCGCCTTCAATGGTAGTCTCAAGCAGAGGACTGGATACAGCCTGCTCCACTGCCTCTTTTGCTTTCTCGTCGCCCTTGGCTTTTCCAATACCAATATGAGCGATGCCCTTGTCTGTCATAACAGTCTGAACATCTGCAAAGTCCAGGTTAATAAGACCTGGAACATTAATCAGGTCTGTGATGCCCTGTACTGCCTGCTGCAGCACCTCGTCCGCTTTTTTCAAAGCTTCCGGCATAGTTGTTCTTCTATCTACAATCTCTAACAGCTTATCGTTGGGAATTACAATTAAAGTGTCCACGCTCTCCTTCAGATGCTCAATACCCTGAAGAGCGTTTGTCATTCTTGTTTTAGCTTCAAAGCGGAAAGGCTTTGTCACAACGCCTACAGTGAGGATACCCATATCTTTTGCAATTTTAGCTACAACAGGAGCAGCGCCGGTACCTGTACCGCCGCCCATACCACAGGTAACGAACACCATATCAGCGCCCTTCATAGCCTGTGCCAGCTCTTCAGAACTTTCCTCAGCAGCCTTTTCCCCGATCTCAGGCTTAGCTCCCGCTCCCAGTCCCTTTGTCAGCTTTTCACCTATCTGCATAGCAGTAGGCGCCTTGCAAAACTGCAGCGCCTGCTTGTCCGTGTTAATTCCAATAAATTCAACACCTGCAATATTCTCATCAATCATACGGTTTACCGCATTATTTCCGGCTCCGCCTACACCAATAACTATAATTCTGGCCGCATTTTCAGCGTCATTTATCTTAATCTCTAACAAGAAAATATCCTCCTTTAACTTCCCTTTCTTCTATATCTGTCAGCAGTTTTCCACTGTTTCATACCTTACCTTATACTATATTTGATTTCTTAAAAAATATCAACCTCTATTTCAGTAATTTTTCAACTATTTTTGAAAATTATTACTTTTTCTTAAATGTATACATCATACTGGTATTTGTTTCGTCATATGTGTCCAGATATAGGGTTCCAGATACCCGTCTTTAGAAGTTAGCACTAGAAATCTTTAGGAGTATTTTCTGCTCTGAAGCCTCACAAATGCCTTTAAATAAGGCTTTTTTTATTGCAAAAAAACTTTTCAAAATTCTTTTTTTGCGATATACTAATAGTGTTNCCCGTCTTTAGAAGTTAGCACTAGAAATCTTTAGGAGTATTTTCTGCTCTGAAGCCTCACAAATGCCTTTAAATAAGGCTTTTTTTATTGCAAAAAAACTTTTCAAAATTCTTTTTTTGCGATATACTAATAGTGTTAGTGGTGCTATCTTTTTGAGGAGGGATTCTATGGCATATTTTTTAAAAAAGACAACTTTAAAAGGCAGAACTTATCTTGCGATTTATGACAGTTTTTATAATCAGGAAAAAAAGGGGGCAGCTCACAAATGCTACAAATCCCTTGGCTCTGTAGAAACACTGAAAAAGAACGGCATGGAAGATCCAATCTCTTTTTACCAACAAGAAGTAGCTCTCTTAAACCAGCAACGAAAAGAAGAAGGTGTCCGCAAAATTTCTGACATTTCTCCAACTCTTTATCTTGGATACTTTCCACTGAAAGCAATCCTTGAGAAATTAAAAATCCAAAAGTATGTGAATTATTTTCATCTTACATATGATTTTCAGTTCGATCTTTATGAATTGATTTCTACATTAGTCTACGCAAGAGGTGTATGCCCATGCAGTAAAAACAGGACATTCCACGATGTGCTTCCCAATCTGTACCATTCGTCGCATTATTCCTATGATCAGCTTCTTGATGGTCTTGCCTTTTTGGGAGAAAACTATGAAAAGTTTATCGAGATCTTTACTGTACAAACTGCGGCTGTTTATGGACTGGATACTTCAAACTCTTACTTTGATTGTACGAATTTCTATTTTGAAATAGACAGGGAGGATGATTTCAGAAAAAAAGGACCGAGCAAAGAAAACAAAAAGGAACCCATCATCGGTCTTGGGCTCCTTTTGGATCGGAACCAGATTCCGGTCGGTATGAAGATGTATCCGGGAAATGAGTCAGAAAAACCCATTCTACGTGATGTGATTGATGGACTTAAAAATAGGAACAATATCATGGGAAAAACCATCCATGTCGCAGACAAAGGACTTAATTGTGCACAAAACATTGCGTTTTCAAAACAGAATGGAGATGGTTATCTGTTTTCAAAATCTGTAAAAACCTTGCCTTCGACAGAAAAAACCTGGGTATTATTAGAACAGGATTACAAAGATGTCAAAGATAAAAGCGGAAAACTTTTATACCGCTATAAAAGCTGTATTGATACTTTTCCTTATTCCATAGAGTATAACGGAAAAAAACAGACCATTATGCTTACAGAGAAACGCCTGGTTACCTACAATCCTTCCCTTGCTGCAAAAAAAAGATATGAAATAAACCGCCTTGTAGAAAAAGCAAAAGCACTTACCCTGTCACAAGCCAAAAGGAATGACTTTGGAGAAGCAGGAAAATATGTGGATTTCACAGATAAAACAGGAAATAAAGCAAAAACAAGGATTAATCAGGCTGCCATCGATAAGGACCTCGAACTTGCCGGATACAATCTTCTGGTCACATCCGAAACCCAGATGACAGATCAGGATATTTACTGTACTTACCATAATCTGTGGAGAATTGAAGAATCCTTTAAGATTATGAAATCAGACCTGGATGCACGGCCGGTATTTCTTCAAAAAGAAAATACGATTAAAGGCCACTTTTTGATTTGCTATTTAACAGTTCTCTTAGAGAGGATTTTTCAATTTAAGATACTGGATGAAAAATATTCAACTTCAGATATATTTAGATTCATTAAAGATTTCAGGGTAACAAAAGGCGAACATAAATATATAAACACCACAAGGGATTGTACTTTTATAAATGACCTAGCTGATAAATTTCATCTTCCTTTAACGAATTACTTTCTATCTGAAACTCAAATAAACACCATTTTTAATTATAAACTATAATAACAAACACAGAAGGACTGCCGCTAGCAGTCCTTCTAAACCTTAAAGTTTGCACTATTTTTTAATCTCTGATACCAAAGTCAGGTACTATATTTGATTTCTTAAAAAATATCAACCTCTATTTCAGTAATTTTTCAACTATTTTTGAAAATTATTACTTTTTCTTAAATGTATACATCATACTGGTATTTGTTTCGTCATATGTGTCCAGATATAGGGTTCCAGATAGTCCATCCAGCTGAGGAAGCATGTCGTTGAGAACAGAAATTTGTCCGTTTATGTCAGAATGGTTCCCTAAAACCACCTCAATATCCTGAATATACAAGGTGACATTTCTTCTGCTGTCAAAATGAATCTCATCTACTTTCATTCCGTAATTGGAAAAAGACATAGTTAAAGTAAGCAAATCATTAAATACCTGTTGATTTTCTACTGGAAGAGGCTGATAAAGCATAATATGTCCAAAATCCAGCCCTGTCACCTTGGGAACTCCCTCCAGCTGCCTGGAAGTGCTTTCCACCACAATACCGTCCTTGTCAAAATACATATTGCTGCTCATATAGGTTAAATAGCCTACAATACTTTTTTCATACACAATTACTTCCACGCTTCTAAAGCCGTGAAAAACGATTTTGTAATCTTCTATGAAAGGAATCTGCTGATGCTCCCCCCACTGCTCTTTAAAAAAACAGTAGGCTGTGTTTCTGGACTTTTTATCCGGAAACAGCCTGTCCTCAATTTCCTTGCCAGAATACCGCTCGTTTCCCACAACTGTTACTTCTTTTATATTCACAAACGCAATTCCTGCAGCCAGCAGGAGCAGCGTCAAAACAACTGCCCCTGCAATCATTAGTTTTTTGGGGAATCCCATAAACTCCTCCTTGCAAATTATGACAATTATACTTTTCTGTAAACTTCAGCTCCCAGCATCTGCAGATCTCTGCAAATATCTTCATAGCCTCTTTCAATGTGGCGGCATCCGGACACAATTGTAGTCCCCTCTGCTGATAAACCTGCTACAATTAAAGCAGCTCCTCCTCTTAAATCAGGGGCCGCTACATGGCAGCCCCAAAGAGCTCTTTTTCCTTTTATGGCTGCTTTATTTTCCTTTTCCTCTATGACGGCTCCCATTTTTCTCAGCTCCTGAGCCGTCTCAAAACGCCCTTCAAATATAGTTTCCTCCATATTACTTATGCCGTCTGCAACGCACATTAAAGATAAAAACGGAGACTGAAGATCTGTAGGAAAATCAGGGTACGGGCCGGTGACAATGTCTGCAGGCAAAATCTGTCTGTCCATTGTTAAAATCAGGCCGTTTTCCTCCTCCTCTAAATCTCCTCCCATATTTTTCAGCTCCCGGATAACAGCAGACAAGTGGCAGGCAGGCACTCCTTTCAGCCGGACCTGGCCTTTTCCCGCCATTGCCGCAGCCAGATATGTACCTGCCACAATTCTGTCGCCAGGAACAAAAAAGCAGGTATCGTGAAAACTTTTTACTCCCTCTACCTTTATGCAGCTTGTTCCCTGTCCCTTTACTTTAGCTCCCATGCTTTCCAGAAAACTGCAGAAGGACTGAATCTCCGGTTCCATAGCCGCTCCCCTGATCTCTGTAATTCCATCCGCCACAACGGCGGCCAGCAAGGCGTTTTCTGTAGCTCCCACACTTGGAAATGGAAATTCAATTATTCCGCCTTTTAATTCGTCTGCTTTTGCCTCCAGACATCCATCCTCTTCCCTGATACTGACTCCCAGCTTTTCCAAAGCCTTTAAATGAAAGTCAATAGGACGTTTTCCTATGGAACAGCCTCCCGGATATCCTGTATAGGCTTCCCCCGTTCTGCCTACTAAAGCCCCCAGCAATATAATAGAAGAACGCATCCTTTTTACCCGCTCTGAGGGAAGCCTGTTTTCCTTTATGTGCTGTGCATTTATGGTCAGGATTCCCTGATCTAAGGTGCAGACACACCCTATATATTCTAATATCCCCATCATACAGAAAACATCCTGTATTCTGGGGACATTGACAAGCACTGTAGTTCCCTTATGAAGTACTGCAGCAGCCATCATAGGCAGTACTGCATTTTTGGAACCTTGAATCAAAACTTCCCCCTGGAGAGCCCGAAGACCTCGGACGTGTATTTCAGACATCGCGCCGCCTCCTGCATCATTATATCCTATTATATGCAGAACCAGGTGGTTTTGTTTTTTGTCCTTATTTATTTTTCCAATTTAATTTGATTTGATACGCTTAAAACCATTCCCATTTCCATCATTAAAAACAGCACCGACGTGCCTCCATAGCTGATAAAGGGAAGGGTAATACCTGTGTTGGGAATTGTGTTGGTAACTACGGCAATATTTAAAATTACCTGAATCGCAATATGGCCCATAACGCCTACTACGATCAAGGCCCCAAATAAATCAGGAGCATTGCTGGCAATCAGCATAAATCTGTATATCATAAACAAAAAGATCAGGATTACGGAAACTGCTCCAAACAGTCCCAACTCCTCACATATAATGGAGAAAATCATATCATTCTGGGCCTCAGGAACAAAGCCCATTTTCTGAATGCTTTCCCCCAGGCCTTTTCCCATTAAACCGCCGGAGCCAATGGCGTAAAGTCCCTGAAGCACCTGAAACCCGCCCTCCTGGGCGTAGGCCTCCGGATTCAGCCACACATTAATACGGCTCAGCTGATATTCCTGAAGAATTCCCACTGCCTCTAAAGCCGCTCCAATAGGGCCGGCAAATGCCAGAAGGAATCCTGCTCCGCCCATACAGGCTGCAAATACCAGCTTTCTTTTAGTGGCCACAAACAGCATAACAAATACAATGCCGCAGATAATAATACCAGAGCTTAGGTTGTTGGCAGTAACCAACAAAGCCAGGGGGGCGGCTAAACCGCCTACATACAAAATATTTCTCCAGCTGTTGACCTTGCGGCCCATTTGGGTGATTACTACTGACAATACAAGTATTAAGGCTATTTTTACAAACTCTGTAGGCTGAAAGCTTAAAGGCCCTACCTCCAGCCATCTTCTCTTTCCGTTTACGCGTTTTCCGAAAAGGCTTACGGCAATCATCAGTATGTAAGAAAGCCCATAGGAAAAAAATGCAAACCTGGCAAAAAAATGATAATTAATTTTAGAAATAATCAGCATCAGGACAAACCCGCCGAAAGCAATGGCAGCCTGACGTTTCATAAAATAAGCGGCATCACCGTCGTACAATATCTGGGCCTTAGGCGCGCTGGCGCTGTAAATCATAATAAGCCCGAATACAGTTAAAAATATAATGGTAAATAATAGGCTGTAGTCATAGAACCGGCGCACCTTTTTCTTCCTGGGCGCGCCCTGCTCTTGCCTTGCTTCCTGTTTTCCCACTAAACGCCTCATTCCCTTCTTTCATTACAGGCTGCGGACACATTCCTTAAAAATTCTGCCTCGCTCCTCGTAATCCTTAAACATACCCCAGCTGGCGCAGGCAGGGGAAAGAAGCACATTGTCTCCCATATCTGCGTAAGACGCACATACGTGAACAGCCTCCTCCATGTCCTCTGCATACATAATTTCTGTAAAGCCGTGGGCTTTGGCGCAATCTGCGATTTTATCTCTTGTCTGTCCAATGAGAACCAGGTATTTTACTTTTCCTTCAAAGCTTTCAATCCACTGGTCGTACTTAGCGTCCTTGTCATACCCTCCTGCAATTAAAAGGGTAGGGCCTGGCATAGCTTTTATGGCCTGAATGGCTGCATCCGGATTTGTTCCCTTAGAATCATTGTAATATTTTACTCCTGACCGCTCCAGCACAAACTCAATTCTGTGTTCCACAGCCTTAAACTGCTTTACGGCCTCCTGTATTTTTTTCATAGGCACGCCCATCTCCAGAGAAATGGCCACTGCCGCCATTACGTTTTCATAATTGTGACGTCCTAAAAGCTGAAGCTGGTGCACATTTACCACTTCTTCTTCTCTTCCCCCTGCACGGTGCATAATCATATCCCCGTCCATATAAAGGCCCTGGTCCAGTTTTTCTCTGCTGCTGAAAAAAATCACCTTTGGAAGCAATTCCTTAGACTGTCCCAGCTCTCTTAAAACAGGATCGTCATAATTTAAAACGCAGCTGTCCTTTTCCGTCTGGTTCATGGTGATGCTTTCTTTTACTGCAATGTAGCATTCCATAGTCTTATGTCTGTTTAAATGATCCGGCGTAATATTTAAAATAGCGCTGACATCAGGGCGAAAATCCATAATTGTCTCCAGCTGGAAACTGCTGACCTCAGCTACAGTTACAGAGCTGTCCTCTGTCTCCAAAGCCTCCTCTGTATATGGAATGCCAATATTCCCCACAACGTGAACATCAGAAAAGTGGGATTTCATAATCTCCCCTGTCAAAGCAGTAGTAGTAGTTTTTCCGTTGGTTCCTGTAATGGCGGCCAGTTTGCCTCTGGCGCACTGGTATGCCAGCTGTATCTCACTCCAAATAGGGATCTGCACACTGTCCAGCACTGACACAAACGGCGCGTCTAACCCAATGCCAGGGCTGATAATACACAGCTCCACTCCCAGCAGGTCGCTGCGCTTTAGTTCTCCCAAAACAATGTCTACTTTATCCTTAGCTCCAAACTTAGCCCTGATCTGTCCTTCATCCAGGTTAGCGTTGCTGTCATAAAGAACAACCTCGCCTCCCATATTCAGAAGCAGCTTGGCAGCGGAAATTCCGCTTTTACCCGTGCCTGCAACAATCACTTTCTGGCTCATGTGTCTCTTTCCTCCTATAATCCTAAATAAGCTACCAGGCAGAGAATTGCCGTAATAATGGAAAATACGGCTACCACTCTTGTCTCCGACCATCCGCAAAGCTCAAAATGGTGATGGATCGGAGCCATTTTAAAGATTCTCTTTCCGCCTGTTTTCTTAAAGTAAGTCACCTGCAAAATCACAGACAGCACTTCTACTAGATAAATAAAACCGATAATGGGAATAAAAATCGGCATCTGCATCATAAACGCGCTGGCGGACACAAAGCCTCCTAAAGCCAGGGAGCCTGTGTCTCCCATAAATACCTTAGCCGGATATACGTTAAACAGCAGAAAGCCCAGCAGACTTCCCACTACAGCTCCTGTAATAGGGCTGATTCCCGTATTTTCCCCAATAGCCACAATGGTCATAAAGGTGGCCACCAAAATAGTGATGCTGGTACATAAACCGTCTAATCCGTCTGTAAAATTCACTCCGTTATCTGTGCCCAGCATAACTAAGAACACAAAGGGAGCAAACAGCCATCCTAAGGAAAGCTTATATCCGTCTTCAAATCCCCCTGTAAACGGAATCAGCATATCTGTTCCCACTTCCCCGGAGGTCATAAGATAATAAACAAAAATACCGGTTATAATAAACTGTCCTATTAGCTTCTGAATAGGATTTAGTCCCTCTGACCGTTTCATTACAATTTTAATATAATCATCCAAAAAGCCAATAATTCCAAAACCGGCTGTGACAAACAGCACCGGAATAATTTTAGGATAATCCTTTATATACAGCACAGAGGTTATTATAATGCTGGCCAGAATAATAATTCCTCCCATAGTGGGGGTGCCCTGTTTTTTTAAATGAGCCTGAGGCCCGTCGTCTCTCACCTGCTGGCCAAATTTCAGTTTGTGAAGAAAGGGAATCACCACCGGACACAGCACTGCGCTGATGGCAAAAGAAATAATAATCGCCAATATCGTTTCATTAATCATACCGCACCTCTTTATTTTATGTAATTCACTGCTGCGGGCAGAGCTTTGCAACTTGCCGGTTTTCCAGCTTATCACACGGAAAGCCATATAGTCAATAGTATACGTCTTTTTTCAAGAATAATCAACCATTGATTGGGATAGCAGAGACAGTTTCTTCCTCTGTTGCTTCTATTCCCAAATAAGGCAGAATATTCTCAAAAATATCAGCAATTACAGGGGCTGCAATAGTTCCTCCATAATAAATTCCCTGAGGCTCATCTATGGTTATTAAGGCAATTACCTGAGGATTATCTGCAGGCGCAAAGCCTACAAAAGAAGAAATATATTTTTTTAAGCTTCTGGGCAGCTTCTCAGAAGTAGCTGTTTTTCCTCCGATGCGGTACCCTGGCAGCTTCGCTTTTTTTCCGCTTCCCTCAGACACTACCTGCTCTAAAATATAGCGCATGGTCTGGCTGGTTTCCTCAGATATTATCTGTTCCCCTAAAGGATAATCAAATTTGTGAATCCAGGAGCCGTCTGCACTTCTCACCTCCACTCCCAGGTGGGGAGTTACTCTTTTGCCTCCGTTTATAATAGAGGAGGCTGTTGTAATCAGCTGAATAGGGGTAATCTGAAAAGACTGTCCAAAGGACACGGTAGCCAGCTCTACAAGGCCCATATTTTCCTTTTTATGCATAATTGTTCCCGCCTCTCCAGGTAAATCTATTCCTGTTTTTCCATTTAAGCCGAACTGACAGAAATATTTATAGTACTCATCAATGCCCAGCCTTTGGCCTACGTCAATTAAAACCGGGTTGCAGGAATTCATCATACCCTGAAGAAAGTTTTCTCCCCCATGGCCTCCCACTTTATGACATCTGATTTTTCTGTCCTCCACCACTCGAAATCCAGGGCAGGAAAACCTGTCTTCCAGTCCCACCACTCCTGCCTCCAGACCTGCCGCCGCAGTAACGATTTTAAATGTAGAGCCTGGTTCATAAGTATCGTTAATACAGTAGTTTCTCCACATTTGGTTTAAAAGCTCCTGTTTCTCCTTAGAATCAGCCGGCTCCACACTTCCCTCCGGCAAAGTAAAGGGATCATTTAAATTAAACTCCGGCACATTCACCATAGCCATAATTTCTCCGTTTTGAGGATTCATCACTATGACGGAAACACGCTTCGCCCCCTTTTTCTCCATTACCTGAGCCGCCGCCTGCTCCGCATATTTTTGTATGTTTACATCTAAACTAATGTAAAGGTCATTGCCTGGCACAGGCTCTATTCTGTCCTCCCCGGCATTTTTAATTTCCACCCCGGCGGCGTCAGCCAAGGTAAGGAGCATCCCATTTTCGCCTTTTAAATATTTTTCGTACTGAACCTCCAGACCTATAATTCCCTGATTGTCCCCGCCTGTAAATCCCAAAACCCTGGAGGCTAAAGAATCATAAGGATAATACCTCTTATAGTCCTCGTCCACCTTTACCCCGTCTAACTTATAAGATCTGATTTGATCTCCAACTGATTTATCCACATTTGTTTTTATAATTTCCCTGGAGCTGTACTTATCCACCTTTTTCCTTATATCCTCCTCTTTCAGCCCCAGCTCTTTTGTTAAAACCTGGACCACTTCATCCGGGTCTGTAATCTGATTATGAATAACGGAAATTGTACACACTGTTCTGTTAGTGGCGATTACAGTTCCATTGGCGTCTAAAATCCGCCCTCTGGCAGCCTTAATTGTTCTTTCTCTTTCATGGAGCTGTTCTGCTTTCGCGCTGTAATAATCAGCCTTGTATATCATAAGAAAAAACAGCCTCCCCATAAGCACAGCCATAGCAAGAGAAAGAGCTGCGCACAGGAACACTGTTCTGGCTCTGTGTCTGGTCCTGTTTTCATTCATATAAATCTCCTTCTACCATGATTGTTATAATATATGCTTTTCCTAAAACAATATGTCAGGCTGAATTTTTTCTGTACCTTCTCTTTAAAATACATTCTTTCAGAGACGGACCATTTAAGCTGTTTCCATAAATTTTAAAAAGTGCGCAGGTCCAGATAAAAACCTAAACTGACGCACTTTTTCATTTTCATATTGTTTTATATAATTTTATGTGGCTCCGCCTGAGACCTCTGTTGCTGCAGCTGTGGTTTCATTTTCAGAGGAGGAGGTTTCGGCTAAACTGCTTTCCTGATGGCTTTCATTTTCTGAGCCAGAAGTTTCCTGTCCGTCTCCCGGAAGATTATCAGGAATTCCATTGTCTAAGTCCTCTCCGTCTGGTATAAACTCTTCGTCTGCATATGACTGCTCAGGCTGAGTTTCCTCATCCTGCTCTTCTTCTGGAGCTTCAGGCGCGCTGACGCCTTCCTCCACAGGCAGCTGGGACTGACTGCCATCCTGGCTGTCCTCTATGTCCGTAGCAGGAAATACATTTAAGTAAGGCAGTATTTCCTTCATAATTTTTGCGAATACTTCTGAAGCGTAAGAGCTGTGAGCCTGGCTTTCTACGTGAGGCTCGTCGATTACAACGTACAGCAGAACCTGAGGCTTTTCAATAGGAGCAAAGCCTATAAAGGATACTACGTAATTTCCCTGACGGCGGGGAATTTTTTCCGCTGTTCCCGTTTTTCCTCCCAGTTCATACCCCTCCACCTGGGCCGCTTTTCCAGTTCCCTTTTCTCCGTATACAGTCTGGAATAAAGCGTCCTTAATAAAATTGCTGGTGCTTTGGGAAACAGTTTCTCTTACCAGCTCCGGCTCCACCTTTTTCACCACAGATCCCTGTTCATTGACAATCTGTTTTACTACGTGGGGAGTGTAATAGGAACCTCCGTTTAGCACGGAAGCATATGCCGCCGCCATCTGCACCATTGTACAGTTGTAGCTTTGTCCAAATGAGTTGGTGGCCAGGTCGGTAGGGCCGGCTGTCTCCGCCGTATATCCCAATGAAGACGTGTCCGCCTCTCCCGGCAGGTCTATTCCTGTTTTCTGTCCAAATCCAAATAAATTGTAATATTTATAAAAATTATTTTTCCCTTCTTTAGTTGCAATCTGCATCATAACATCATTGCAGGATACCATCAGACTTTCTGCCACAGTAAGCATCCCGTGACCCATACGGTTTACACATTTGATTTTGTAGCCTCCTATCTCCTGGTAGCCGTCGCAGTTAAAGGTTTCTCCCCCGGAAATTACTCCCTCTTCCATAGCTGAGGCAATAGTAAAAATTTTAGAAGGAGAACCTGGCTCATAGGAATCGCTGACGCAGTAGTTTCTCCAAAGACTGTACCAGGCGTCAGACTGCTCCTCCTGGCTCATGCCGGCCAGCTCCTCTGCAGTATAAATCCCGGTCAGGTCTCTTGGGTTATTTAAATCAAATACACGGCTGGAGGCCATAGCCAGAATTTCCCCGTTCTGTGGGTTCATGGCTATGACTCCCATATTTTTGGATCCTGTATTTGTCTCCCATTCATTAATATATTTTTCTACTACTTTCTGTACATTTACGTCAATAGTAGACACAATGGTGTTTCCGTTAATAGCCGGTTTAATTACCGTTTCCAGGTTGGATTCATCATTCAAATACCCGTACTCTCTTCCGTTTGTCCCTGTTAAAGTACTGTTGTAATACTGCTCGATTCCTCCGTTTCCCTCTGAACCGTCTCCAGAGGCAAAGCCGATAACGCTGCAGGCCAGGCTGTTATTTGGATAAAATCTTTTATATTCATCCTCAAACCATATTCCCTTTACCCTGGCGTTACTTTTATTGTCCTGATATTCTTTGTTCATATCAGCTGTCAGCTGTTCAAACTCCTGTTTCTGCTCATTGCTGATCTCTCTTGCATAGCGGATATAGGGGTTGTCGCTGTTTTCCTGAATCAGCTGAGTCAGTTCCTGTCTGTCATAGCCAAAAACTGTGGATAAGGCGGACACTGTGGAGTCTAAATATTTGTTTGTCATAGTCTCCTCGTCCAGGCCTGACATAATCATTCTGGCATCTATAATTAAAGTGTACACCTTATTGCTGGTGGCCAGATACGTACCGTTTCTGTCTACTATGTCTCCTCTTCTGTAAGCAATGGATCTGCTGTCATAGGAGGAATGCTGATTTAATACAATCTGGGTATAGTCTTCTTTATTGTCCTTAATAATGCCGTACAAAACCACAACTAATAGTAACAAAGCCAGCGTAATCATCAAAACGGTGACCGCCAGCTTTTCCTGCATATATTTTTCAAAAACTTTTTTTCCGTGATTATTTTGGTTTTGACGGCCCTCTTTCCCTTTTGGTCTACTGTTTTGGGATGTCCTCATTCTGCCTTATATACTCACTTTCTGTATTATCATATAAAAGTACTTGATTTTTTCCTGCATATACCATGCCTAACTCTTCTGTGGCCACCTTGTATACATAGTCTAAATCCACTGATGTGTTTATAGTGGTCTCCAATGCATCATTTTCCGCTTTTTTCATTTCCAGCTCCTGCTCCATCTCTTCAATCCTGGAAACCTGAGTGTTTAAAGCAGTCTGCATATGAAGATAATTTACACAGATCGCCAGGGCGCAAATAGCTGCCACTGTTAATATTACTACGTAAGGCAGGTCCATAAAAAGAGCCCGCTCCTGATTTCTTCTTACGCGCTGTTTTACTCTTCTGTATTGCTTTTCATTTGGAAGGCGGCGTTCTGGTCTTTCCGCCGGCTTTAACTGACGGGCCGTATTGCCGTATACAGTATATTCTAACTGTACTGGCCGTCTTTTTCCCACAGCTCTTTTCCTTACAGCCATGCCTTTCCTCTCCTTTCTTGCCTATCCCTTTATGCTTCTCCTTTTTCAAATACGCGAAGCTTGGCGCTTTTAGCCCTGCTGTTTTCCTTCAGTTCTTCTGCTCCCGGAAGTACAGGTTTTCTGGTTACTACCCTTCCCTTGCTTACTCTTTTGCACATGCACACCGGAAAATCAGGAGGACAGATACAAGGATTTTCATTGTCCCTAAACCCTTTTTTTACGATTCTGTCTTCCAGAGAATGAAAAGTAATAATTGCCAGACGGCCTCCTGGATTCAGAAGATCAATCATAGTATCAATAGAACGTTTCAACACATCTAATTCATGGTTTAATTCAATTCTAATGGCCTGAAAGGTCTGTTTGGCTGGATGTCCGCCTGTGGCTCTGATTTTAGCCGGTATTGCTCTTTTAATAATTTCAGACAACTCTCCCGTAGTCTGAATTTCCTTTTCTTCTCTTGCTTTTACAATGTGTTTGGCAATATTTTTTGCGAATTTGTCTTCTCCATAATCCCGGATAATCCGGTAAAGCTCCATTTCGCTGTAGGTGTTTACAATATCTGCAGCTGTCTGCAGCTGTCTCTGGTCCATGCGCATATCCAAAGGAGCATCCTCCCTGTAAGAAAAGCCTCTTTCAGCTGTATCTAACTGGTATGATGAAACCCCCAGATCCAGACAAATACCGTCCACCTTTTCAATTTTTAAATCTTCCAGTACTTTTTTGACATTTTCGTAATTATCTCTTACGATTGTCACTTTATCTCCAAATTGGCAGAGACGGCTGGATGCGGCGCAAATAGCGGCTTCATCCTGGTCAATCCCTACAAATCTTCCGTATTCTCCTAACTGCTGACATACTTGAAAGGCATGTCCTCCGCCTCCCAGGGTCCCGTCCACATAAATTCCCTCCGGCTTTACCTTCAGACCGTCAACGGTTTCTTTTAACAGAACTGATTTATGCTCAAATATCAAATTCCAAGACCCTCCATACTTTCAGCAATTTCTTCCATATCGTCATATGTATTCATCTTATTCCAGGTATCTTTGCTCCAAATTTCAATTCGGCTGCCTACGCCTACTAACACAGCTTCCTTTTCAATTCCTGCAAATTCCCGGAGTACGGCGGGAAGCAGAATCCTTCCCTGCTTGTCCACCTCACAGGCAGTAGCGCCTGCCAGGAAAAATCTTGTAACCTTTCTGGCATTGGCATTGGTCAGGGGAAGGGCGTGCAGTTTTTCCTCCAGGGCTTTCCACTCTGTATTATCATACACAAATAAACAGCCATCTAGTCCTTTCGTAATCACGAATTCCTCTCCAAGCTGTTCTCTAAAACGGGAAGGAACAATTAACCGTCCCTTCACATCAACTGTATGATTGTATTCGCCCATGAACATATTAATCACCTACTGTACAATCACTCCACATGATCCCCATTTTGTACCACTTTGCTCCACTTTCTACCACTTGTACTATAATAGTAGTACATTTGTATGGAAATGGCAAGTTTTTTTTAAGGTAATCTTACAAAAAAAATAAGAGTGGGCAACAAATAAATACAGCCAAAGCCGCTTACTTGTTGCCTACTCTTGTTTTTTTATTGTTATGAGCACTTATGTGCGATACATGAAAAATAGTTTGCCAGATTTTTCACCAGCTTTAGTATTTTTTATCTCCGGGAACCCTAAACTTCGTTATCGCGAACTTTGGGTAACAAATAGTTTCGCGCTTTGTGCTCAACTATTTTTAATAACCCGCTACAATATACTGCTCAATTAATGTATCCAGTTTCATACTGTTTGTATAAATTTCCTCATATTTGGCATTTTCATCAATGCTTTTATTCAGGACCGTTCTGGCCTCCTCAATTTTACGCATTAATTCCTCTTTGGATTTTATCATTATTATGCTCCTTTTGTACTTTTCCTTATCTTCATATAGTTAAATACCAGGAACGCCCCTGCTCCAAGAACCAGCAGCATAGACAGCGCCTGTGACACAGGAATACCTGTGCCGAAAAAGATCAGCTGATCTGTACGAAGTCCCTCTATCCATGTTCTTCCAATTCCATATCCCATTAAATAGATACAAAGCATCTCTCCGTCAAATTTCTTTCTTTTTCTGTACCACAGCATAAATAATAAAATTCCCAGGTTCCACAGTGATTCGTACAAAAATGTAGGGTGCACCTGTATGTATTCCACCCCGTTTTCCACAATCAGATTCTGCAGAAGATCCTGAGATATCATACTGGGATTTACAATACTTTTTTTGATTCTCATAGCCAGCAGGCTTTCTGTATAACCGCCAAATGCTTCACAGTTAAAAAAGTTGCCCCATCTGCCAATAATCTGTCCGGTAATCAGGCCCAGGCAGCCTGTGTCCGCCATGGACAAAAAAGACAGCTTCTTAATTCTGGTGTACACAATTAAGGTTGCCACTGCTCCTATGACGCCGCCGTATATAGCCAGCCCTCCTCCTCTCAGATTAAAAACCTGTATCAGATTATCTTTGTAGGAATCCCAGGCAAATATTACATAGTACAATCTTGCACCTATAATTGAAAAGAATATGGCGTAAAGTGCAAAGTCCAAATATATTTCAGGATCCTGCCCTCTTCTTTTGGCATCCTGCCGGGCTACCCATATTCCTGCCAGCATACCTATCCCAATAATAATTCCGTAATAGGCAATACGGAATCCAAAAATGGAGATACTGTTTCGTAAATGCTCAATGGTGATTCCCAGATTCACGAAACTCAAGTCAGCTCCCTGTTGCATAATTACTGTATTCTCCTTTCGTGGTTTTCTTTATTGTACTCCGAAAACGGACAAAGATCAAACAATTTCGGACGACACCTTCTTCTGAATTTCGACATGAGCAGGCAATATTACCAAAAAATTCCCATAAATTCCAGACTATTAAATGCGCTCTTTTCTTATTTTTCTTTCAAAATGGAAAAATTTTCCAATAAAATTACAAAATCCTCCCGCAGATGTCAGGATGCGCCCCTGCTTCCCGTTGCATTTATGGTAAAAGTATCGTATAATTAGCTATCGTAAAAATATTTTGAAAAATGAAAAGTTATGAAATAGGAAGGTATTCAATTATGAAATTAGGTATCGTAGGCCTGCCTAATGTAGGCAAAAGTACCCTTTTTAATTCACTTACAAAGGCAGGCGCCGAATCTGCCAATTACCCATTCTGTACTATCGACCCTAACGTAGGCGTAGTGCCTGTGCCTGATGAAAGGCTGAAGCTGCTGTCTGACCTTTATCATTCTGAAAAAATCACTCCGGCTGTTATTGAGTTTGTGGATATTGCAGGTCTGGTTAAGGGGGCTTCTAAAGGCGAGGGACTTGGCAACCAGTTTCTCTCCAATATTAGAGAGGTAGACGCCATTGTCCATGTTGTCCGCTGTTTTGATGATCCTAATGTTGTGCACGTAGACGGCAGCGTAGATCCTTTAAGAGATATTGAGACTATCAATCTGGAGCTGATTTTCTCTGATCTGGAGATTTTAGAGCGCCGCATCTCCAAAACAGCCCGGGCGGCTAACAATGACAAGGCTTTAGCTAAGGAGCTGGTAATTTTAAAAGAGCTTCAGGCTCATTTGGAGGAGGGAAATCTGGCTAAAAGCTATGAGCTGGCTGATGATGACAGCGCTGCATTTGTAGCCTCTTTGAACCTGCTGACTGACAAGCCGGTTATTTTCGCAGCCAATGTATGCGAAGACGATTTGGCCGACGACGGGGCTTCCAATGAATATGTATCTAAGGTAAGAGATTTTGCAGCTTTAAACGGCTGCGAGGTGTTTGTGATCTGCGCTCAGATTGAGCAGGAAATAGCCGAGTTGGATGATGATGAAAAGAAAATGTTTTTAGAGGATCTTGGCCTTACAGAATCCGGCCTGGAAAAATTAATTGCCGCCAGCTACAGTCTTTTAGGGCTTCTCAGCTATCTTACTGCCGGCGAGAAGGAAACAAGAGCCTGGACTATTACAAAAGGCACTAAAGCGCCTCAGGCGGCAGGCAAAATCCACAGCGATTTTGAAAGAGGCTTTATCCGCGCCGAGGTTGTAAATTATCAGGATCTTTTAGACTGCAAAACCTATACTGCCGCAAAGGAAAAGGGGCTGGTGCGCCTGGAGGGCAAGGAATATGTAGTAAAAGACGGAGATGTGATTTTATTCCGTTTTAATGTATAAAAATGTATCAATTAAATAGAGCATTCAGAAATAAAGCTTCCTAATAAGATAATAAAAAGGTGCTGAAAGCAGAAGAAAACTTTGATATGTGCCCAAAATTCCGGACACCTATTAATTCCTCTGTTTTTCAACACCTTTTTCTCATTAATCCAGTTGATCTTCCCCTACGATCTCGTCGTATTCCTGTTCATCTAAAAGCTCGTCAAAAGCGTCGGCCACAACCTCATACTCGTCGTCGTTCTCAATATTCTGAAGGTCCGGCTGACCGTCTACCTCTGTGTAGCGGTACAGGTATACTTCTCCCTCTTCTGCATCAATTCCCTCTGTAGGAAGAAGGGCAATATAATCTCTTCCCCCTGCCTCAAAAATTGTAAGCACCACACACTCCAGCTCTGATCCGTCGTCCAGTGTCAGGGTAACTGTCATTTCCTCCTGGGGCTCTTCTGATGGATATTTTTTTTCCATAATAGTTCCTCTCTTTTTCTTTTTTAGAGACAGCCTTTCTCTGGCTGTGAAATTATCACTGCCTGTACTAAGGTTATCAAATCCTGGTAAAAAAATCAAGCAGCTTTAATATTCAATGCCGTTTCTGGCCTTCACCCCTCTGGTAAAGGGATGCTTTACCATTTGGATTTCCGAAACATAATCTGCCAGCTGCAAAATTTCCGGCCAGGGGGCCCTGCCTGTTAATACTACTTCTAAATATTCAGGTTTTTGTTTTATTAATTCCTCCACCTTATCCCGGCTTACAAGGCCGCTTGTGCAGGCTGCCATCATCTCGTCCAGAATCAGCATGTGGTATTTCTCCTTCTTTGCTTTTTTCCATGCGTTTTCTAATAAAGCGGTATAATAAACCTGGGCTTCTTTTTTCGTTTCCTCTGACATAGAAAAAGTAAATCCAAAGAATTTTTCACAGGGCAGAACTGTAATATTCGGTACATAAGAAAGAGCTTTTACTTCGCCGGAGTCCTGGGATTTTAAAAACCTTGCTATGAGCACCTTCTTCTCCCGCCCTGCAGCTCTCAGGGCCAGGCCCATACTGGCTGTAGTTTTTCCCTTTCCATCTCCGCAGTAAATATGTATCAAACCCAGTTCCTTACTTCCTTCTGCCATAAAAACATTCCTCCACAAATCTGGACATTTCCTGTTTTTTTCCATACCGCTCTTTTACAGAACAAATATGAAGTCTTTCCTTGGCCCTTGTTGCGGCCACATAAAACATACGTCTTTCTTCTTCTAAATCTGCTTCTAAAACTGCTTTTTTGTGAGGGGTCACTCCTTCGTTGGCATCTAAAATAAACACAATTTTAAATTCCAGGCCCTTGGCGCTGTGCATAGTCATCAGCGAAATACAGTCCCTGTCCTGGCCGCCTCCGTCCATTTGGCTTCTGGCCTGGGCGGCCAGCTCCTTTTTATATTCCTCCATGTGAAGAAACCAGGCATCAAATGTTTTAAATCCAGCTGCGCTTTCCTGCAGCTGATCTGCAACCTCCAATAATTCCTCCGGCTTCATTCTCCTGTATTCTGCATATTCTCTTAAATAGTCGTCATAGCCGGAGGCTTTGCGGATATAATTTACAGCCGCCACAGGAGCCATTTTTCCAATCATTTTCAGGTCATATTCCAGCTGTTCAATTCTCTCTACCATCCAGCCCTTATCCTGATAAAAGGATTTTACAGCTTCCCAGTTTACTGTCTGCCCCTCCAGGGCGTCTCTGCTGACGTACCGCTTAGGCCTGTTAATAATCTCTAAAACTCTTCCTCTTTCCATGCATCCTAACGCCACCTGAATATAAGCAATAATATTTCTGGAAATCCAGTGTTCATACAGGTTGGGCAAAGCGTCCCTCATTTTAAAAGGAACATTGTACTCCATCAGCCTTTCTACTAAAAGCCTGGGCTCCAGGCTGGTGCGGTACAGCACCGCCATATCCTTCAGCTGATAACCTGCTTTCGTGTAATCCCAAATATCTCTGATAATGCCCAAAGCCTCTGTCTGGGCTTCCTCATAAATCCTGGCTGAAACAGGCTTTCCCCCTGATTTTACAGCCCTGATATTTTTCTGAAAACGCTCCTTATTGCAGGAAATTAGCCGCCCCGCCGCCTGTACGATAGTTTCCTGAGATCTGTAATTAATATCTAAAATCACCTTTTTGGCATCAGGGTAATCCTTTTCAAATCCCAGCATAATCTCAGGCTTGGCTCCCCTGAATCTGTAAATTGACTGGTCGTCGTCCCCCACAATAAATAAATTATTTTCCGGCCCTGCCAGCATACGGACAATTTCATACTGGATTCTGTTAATATCCTGAAATTCATCTACTAAAATATATTGATATTTTTTCTGCCATGCCTTTAAAATATCTTTTCTCTGGACAAACAGCTCATAGCACATTACCAGCATATCGTCAAAGTCAATTTTTCTTTTATTCCGCAGGTTTTTCTCATATCCTTCAAACAGCTTTTTAAAAATGCTTTCTGAACAATTTTTTGAATAATAGTAGCTAAGATCCAGCATTTCTCCTTTTACACTGCTGATTTCACTTAAAATGGATGAGACAAATTCTGCCTCATCCTCTGCTTCAATATCATATTTTTCCACCAGCTCCCTGATGATCTGCACCCGCTCTTCTTCCCTGATAATATCCCTGGCCTCATATCTGTAAGCCAGCTTTAAAATCCGGAAGAAAATACTGTGGAAGGTTCCAAAGGACACTGGATAATGTCTGTCCTCTGTCAGCCTGTCAAAACGGGCCTTCATCTCTCCTGCCGCGGCTCTTGTAAAAGTAATGACTAAAATACTGCCTGCCTCTTTTTTACAATCTGTCACCAGGTATTTTGTCCGGTGGGTGATTACTGTGGTTTTTCCTGATCCTGGCCCTGCAATAACCAGGCAGGGGCCATCTACGTGTTTTACTGCCTCCAGCTGCTGCGGATTCATATTTGTCATAATTTCAGCAGTTCAATTCCCTTTCTGATTCTGGCAAGAGATTCCTCTTTGCCCAGTACTTCCATAATCTCTGTGGCTCCTGCAGGAGTCATCTGCTTTCCTGATACTGCAGTTCTTACAGGCCACATAACAAAGCCTGTTTTTACTCCTGTTTCAGACACATAGGCTGACAGCAGTTCATAAAGAGCATCGTTAGAAAAGTCCTCCTGAGCCTCTAAAAGAGGAAGTACATCCTCCAGCACTTTTAATGAGGTCTCTTTGTTGGTTTTCATTTTCTTGTGGGTGTACATAGCAATATCGTACTCAGGCATCTCCTGGAAAAAGTCAATATGACCTTCAATATCCGGAAATACCTCGATTCTGGTTTTTACCATAGCCCCGATTTTCTTTAAGTCTAAATCCTTTGTAATTACTTTTTTCATGTAAGGCTCAGCCATCTGGTAGAACTTATCAAAGTCCATGGCCTTCATGTATTCCCCGTTCATCCATTTCAGCTTTGTCATGTCAAAAACTGCAGGGGATTTGCTCATTCTCCTGTAATCAAAATCTTTCACCATTTCTTCCAAAGTAAAGATTTCCCTGTTATCCTCAGGAGACCAGCCTAAAAGAGCTACGTAATTTACAATGGCCTCTGAGATAAAGCCCTGGTCCAATAAATCCTCGTAGGAAGAATGGCCGCTTCTTTTAGACAGCTTTTTGTGCTCTTCATTTGTAATGAGAGGACAGTGCACATACACCGGCACCTGCCAGCCAAAAGCTTCGTAAAGACGGTTATATTTGGGAGAGGAGGACAAATACTCATTTCCTCTGACTACGTGAGTGATTCCCATTAAATGATCGTCCACTACATTGGCAAAATTATAAGTCGGATATCCGTCTGATTTAATCAGAACCATGTCGTCCAGCTCTGAGTTATCTACTGTAATGTCCCCGTAAATTTCATCGTGAAAGGTAGTAGTTCCCTCAGTAGGGTTATTCTGACGGATTACATAAGGAAGGCCTGCTTTTAAATTGGCCTCCACCTCTTCCTTAGAAAGCTTCAGACAATGTTTGTCATAAGTGAGGATCTCTTCTCCGTTTACTGAGGTTCTCAGGCTTTCTAAACGCTCAGGAGTACAGAAGCAATAATAAGCCTGGCCTGCCTCCACCAATTTTTTTGCATACTCTAAATAAATTCCCGAGGCCTGACGCTCACTTTGCACGTACGGGCCCACGCCTCCATCCTTGTCAGGACCTTCATCGTGGATTAAACCTGTTTTCTCCAAGGTTCTGTAGATAATCTCTACCGCTCCGTCCACATATCTTTCCTGGTCAGTATCCTCTATGCGAAGAAGGAAATCTCCCCCCTCATGCTTTGCTATTAAATAGGCATATAACGCTGTTCTTAAATTTCCCACATGCATTCTGCCTGTTGGGCTTGGCGCATATCTTGTTCTTACTTTCATGTCTTTTCACTCCTGTTATTTTTGCGGAATTGCCGCGTACTATGGGGTATTATATAACGAAGAAAAAGAAAACTCAATCATTTCTTTAAAAGGCGGAGAGATAATAATAAGGCAAAAATAAATATTGGAAAGGTTTCAAAGCTGGAACTAAGGCTCCAGTATTAATAAATACAGGGCACAAAGCTAAGCTTCCTATTAGGAAAAACGGAATCGCTCCTGAAACCGCTTCCTTTGTCCTTAATACTGCCTTCACCAAAGCGGCAAACAGGGCTACCCCTCCTATATATCCCGCCATAAAAATAAATTCCTGCCACCCGGTCCACTGGCCTGCGAATATAAAAGATATTAAAACTGACAGGCCGGCCAGTCCTGTAGTGGAAACCATAGATATCAGACTGTAAATCCACTTCTTTTTATAGGAAATAGGCAGATACAGCCCCTTTTTTTCATCCTCGCACAACATGGCTCCGGAAAAAAGACCTATAACAAAAAGAAAAACAGCTCCCATTCCCCTTACAGGAAAAACGGCTTTTACCTTTTCCTCCACCTGTTTTCTCGTCTCAGTTCTGTACTGAAAACTAAAGGTGCTGCCGTTATTTTTATATTTTTCATACAGCTCCTGAATCTGACCTGTTCCTTCCTCTGAAAAAACTCCGGCGCTGTCTATATAGTTTTTTAAAAGCTCAGGCCCGTATTTTTCTATAACTGCTGAGAAAACCACTTCTTCCGTCAGCCCCTCCAACACAGTGGCCGGGGAGGTGTATACCTGAATAGATCTTTTATAATCTTTTTTATCCATTTTTTCTTTTAAATCTTTTTCAAAAATATAGCCGCATTCTGCTTTTCTGGACTCTACGTCCTTTTGAACCTGCTCCTTTGTGCTGCAGGTGTAAAATGTAAAGGCGCTGTCCATAGACTTTAAGCTCTCCGCCAGTTCCTCACTCCACTGGCCTTCCGCCCACAAGGCGATTTTCACACCTGAGCTTTCATCTTTTCCCGCCCATCCCAGGGCTGCCAAAGCAATGGGAAGAATGCATAAAAGCAGGACAAAGGCTTTCTTTTTCAGCTGCCTTTTACAGCACATATAAAACCATATCCTCCAATTACCCATATCGTTTCCTCCCTAAAACTGCCGCAAAAAAGGCCAGAACAATGATTCCAATTAGAGCAAACCCTATTTGAAGGCCCTCTCCTGTTCCGGTAACCGCATACTGAACGCCATCCATCATAGGTTTAAAAGGCAGGAAATTTCCCACTGCTTTTACTCCCTCCGGCAGAAAGGAAGACGGGAGAATCCCTCCGCACAGAAAGGCCATTAAAATTCCTCCCCAGAACAAAATCATCATAGCAGGTATTTGACTGCCTGCCCCTTCATACACAGCTGTAATAATAGCCGCAGCTGCTAACGACACTAACAGAAAAACGCTCCACTGTACAACCGCCGCCTCCCACTGGATGATTCCTTTATAAAGGCAAACAGCAGCCGCTGTAATACAGACCGCAAGGAGCAATATCCAAACTGACAAAATTTCACCAGTTATATAGGCCTTATTCCCAATTCCTAAAAATTTAAGCTTTTGACAAAATACTTTGCTTCTTTTTCCCATAAGCGGTGAGGCGGGAATACCGCAGAATATAAGAAGCAGAACAGCGCCTGACATGGCGAAATACTCTACAGCCCCAATATCCCCTGCAGCGGAGACCTTATTTTCCATAAAATAAACGTCTCTGTTTAAGGAGTAATTCATATAGATTTTGTTCAGCTCTGCTTCTGCCTGAGGGATAAAGTCCCTTTGATTTTCCAGAATGCACAGCTCATCTGCAGCGTAAATAGCCGCCTGAGCAGTACTAAGGGTTCTGGCTCCTGCCGAAGTAATCTCTTTTAGCGCCAGGGATTCCAGGCTTAACGGTTCTGGAAGCACTGTGTCTATAGGCTGGTTAGTGCCGTCTATAATTCCTGTAAAAAAATTCTCAGGCACTATTAATAAAGCCGCCAGACTTCCGTCTTTCAGCCCTTTTTCCCCCTCCTCCTCAGTGACATACTGAAAATCACATATACTTTCCACACTTTCCATGGAACCAAGTGCCCTTACTGCCTGTTCTGACAGATAATCTTCAGGCGGCAGAATCACTCCTACCTGAATTCTCCCTACAGCTCCTTCTCCATAAAGAGCTTTTCCTGCCAAAAGAGCAATTATGCTAAGCAATGCTGCCAGCATAATTGCTCCAGTTAAAAACAACGGCAAATGCTTCCACGCTCTCTTACATTCTAATTTGAAATAAGTGAACGTTTCTTTCATAAACCTCCTTTTACATACCTGACATAGCGCTCATAGCCTGGAAATAAAGGCCCAGAATCTTTGTGCCCATATCATTTACTACCTGCATCCATTCGTCCTCTGTGGCGGCTAAAATATCCATCTGTTCTCCCTCTAGAACCTGTACTTCCCCGTCCATAGGTTTAAATGAATATTCTCCTGACAAAGTAACCATATCTGTTCCGTTCCATGTTGCTTTCACAGAATCCATGGCAATGTCCATAGCCTTGCCCTTTTCCAGCTGGTTAAATACTCCGTCTACAGTAATGGCTCCCTGGTCCTCATCAGTATTCAGAGAAAACTCAAGGCCGTATGCTTTATTTTCAATATCATAATTTCCGTCGAATCCTAAAGTAATCTGCTCTCTGTCTGCACTGATTACAAGACTAATATTTTTTGTCAGGCTTTTTTTGTCATAGGCGCCGGTTGCAGCCACTACAATACCGCCGCTAGTTGAATCATTTTCCACTGTCAGTGAAACTGTACTGTTCTGTGTCAGATAATTTCCTCCTTGCAGTTCTACATCCATAGATAAAGCAACAGTTTCTCCGTCGGCGCTTACATTAGTTTTAGCCTGCATTGCAGCCAGCTGGCCTTTTTTATTTACATAAACCATCATATCAATATCTTCTACTGATTCTTCCATGGAGCCCAGCATATTGTTAATTCCTTCTTCAGCCATTTTCCACATTTCAGCCTGCATCTCTTCGCCGCTGCTGTAAGGATATATGCTGCTGCTTGCGTAGGCCATTGCAAATATCTGATCAAAATATTCTGTAATGTCCTTTTTCAGCCCCTCGTCTTCCATAAAGAATTTAGAGGTGGTTTCCACAAAATTAATAACCGCCTGCTGAGGAATCACAACATGATATCCCCTGCATTTTTCTTCTTTGCCGTTTACTGTGTAGGTGCCGTCCTCCGCCTTCTCCACAGTCATAGCTTCCTTTAAAGCTTCAATAGCGCCGCTTCCTTCTTTATATCTGCTCCACAAACCTTCAATATCAAATGGACGTTCTTCTTCACTTGTGTTATAGAAGGACCATATGTAATCCATATAATCAGTAAATACAGATAAATCAGCTCCGCTTTCCTTTAACATCTTTCCAATATAGGGGGAGGCGTCAATCTGTCCCTGCAGATCTTCTCCGTAATTTAAAGTAAACACCTTTTCGCTAAGCTCAGGCACTGCTGCCATCATATTATTCTCATCTAAATAAACCTGAGCTGATAACAAATCCATTCCTCCCAGCTGAAGTCCATAATCTACATATACCTTCTTAGCCTCCGGATCATCTTGGGTGTAAACAGAAAGTCCGCTGCCTGCCAAACTGTTTACTGTAGGCTCTGCACACTGGTCCAGAACCAGGCTGAAGCTTCCCTCTGATTTCTGCGTCATGCTGTTTTCATATAGTTGTGACCATCCAAAAATCTCATCGCTGGGATATACCATATCCTCCTTATAAACGCTTTCAAACGCCTCTATTACAGCTTCCTTTGGATCTTTTTCTGATTTATTTACAACTGAAAAAATTCCCACTGCAGCAACTGCAGCTATTACAGCTCCCCCTGCAATCAGCTTTTTAGAACTTTTCTTCTTTGGCTCTATCACCATCTCAGCCACATCCCCCTTGTTTTCCATTTCCTTTTTTTCAGCTTCTTCCTCCTGAACAATTTCCTTTCCGCAGTCCGGACAAACCTTAGCTTCATCATCAATTTCATTGTTACAATGCGGACACTTCATAATCACTCCTCCTTTTCCCTTACAGCTTCTCAACCAGCTGCTCTACAGGAAATCTGCAGGGCAGAGGCGTTAAAATCCCATTTTTCATAATGTAAATCACTTCACAAAGCTTCAGCTCTTCTATTTCATGGGATGTGAGAATCACTGTTCCTCCTTGTTTCATATATTGCTTCAGATAATCTGATATTATCTGTTTGCAAACTAAATCCAGGGCGGCTCCCGGCTCATCCATAATTAAAATCCTGGCCTGATCTGCCAGGGCGCAGGCAATAGAAAGCCTTTTTTTCATTCCTCCTGAAAGCTTTCCCGCAGCCATGCGGCTGTACTGAGACAATCCCAGCATAGCCGCCGGCCCCTGTTCTAAATCCTTTTCTGTCTCCTTTTTATTTCCCCTGTGCCATAAAATCAGATTGTCTTTTACTGACAACTCTTCCATCAAAGGATTTTCCTGGGGAACATAGGCAGTCTTTTCTGTATGCCTGACTGTTCCCCTGTCGGCTTTTGCGGCTCCTGCCACAATGGACAAAAGAGTAGTTTTTCCGCAGCCGTTAACTCCAACGATTCCCGTGCACTTTCCAGGCTCCGCTGTAAATGAGGCTCCTTTTAATATTTCTCTATTCCTGTAACTTTTGTATATTCCCGTTACTTCAACCATAAGCCTCTCCCTTGTTTCATTTTAATGCTCCCAGGCATATTTTAAAACAGCCGCCCAAATACTTTTATTCTGAGACCAAACCCTGGGCCACTGTGAAACAGGTAATGGACAGGAAACATTTCCCACCTCTAAGGTAATGCTGGGCACCGGATTATTTTTAATCTGAAGCCAGTCTTTAAAACCGCCTGTACCGTCTGAATTTAAAATCTGATATCCAGTTATGGCGCTGGCAGCTTGGGCCAGCTCTTTAGACTGGGCTTCTACCTTGTTGCCGTTAATATCCCAATAGATTACCTCTCCCATAGAGTGAAAATTAATGACTGCAGACCAGTTTCTGCTGTCCGCCAGCTGTATTAAAGCTGCCGACTCTGGCTCTGAGCCTGGATTTGTCCCCTTGTATCCTGTGTAGGAGGCGTGGCCTGGTGAATTTACTACCTGATCCCAGTAAGCGTCAAAATTTCTGTTTAAGTCTACTCCTCTGGCGTTGCTCTTCCAATAAGGAAGGTATAAATCAAAGGGCGTGGCAGTTCTGTTTTCTTCCATGTCCTTTTCGTGACCGGCCTGAATCACCTGCTGAAGCTCTGTAGATCTGACAGATGAAAGTCCAAACTGGCTGATGGACACTCCGTCAGGATTTACCATAGGCAGAAAATGAATCTGCACCTGGTCAAACATAGAGGCCAAAGACTGTCCCTGATAGCTGGCTGTATTATAAAACTCCAAAGCGGCCTCAGCCTGCTTCATTACCAGCAAAGGAATCATATATTCTCTCCCGTGAATGCCTCCCTGAATCATAACACTCTTTCCTGCATTAGGGTTTCCCACTATTATATCATATAATGCTCTTCCGTCCAAAGAAGTCCCATAGCTTTGCACCTGCATGTGGCTTCCGTATTTGCTTTGCAACGTCTGTATATCCTGCACCATTTGCTCATAAGAGTACTTTTCTGCAATTTGAACAACCGGGCTGGCTACCTCCAAGGCTGCAAATCCTGTATCTACAGCGTAGGAGCCTGTTTCAGCGCCGCCAGTATTATCGCCAGTGTTTTCTAAAGTCCCCTGGTCCAGAAAAGCTCCCGGGCCTACGGCGTTTTCCTGGCTTTCTGTCTGAGCCTCTCCTCCCGGACCTTCCGCCCACAGAAGGTTTGGACAGCTTATTGACATAAAAAAACCAAGGAGTAATCCCCCTGCAATTTTTTTATATTGCATGATATTCACCTCGTATTATCTTTCATGTTTAATACTTTACCACATTTTGTCATGCAAAACCCTTACACTTCTCTTACAATTTATATAACGCAGACTGCTTTGCAGGCAAGTATAAACTTACATTTTCCTGAGAATTAAAAAATGGCCGCCGCCGGCAAATCTGTCTATTACAGATATCTGCCGGCAGCAGCCCTTTGTTTATTCCTGGGTTTCCTCTGTCTTTTCTTCCAAATCAGATGGTTTAATACTTAAAGCGATTCTGCCCATACGGTCGATCTCAATTACCTTTACCTTTACTTCATCGCCGATATTTACTACATCTTCTACTTTTCCAACTCTCTTATCTGCAAGTCTGGAAATGTGGATCATTCCGTCCTTATTTGGAGCCAGCTCTACAAATGCTCCAAAATTTACAACACGGACAACCTTGCCGGTCATAATCATTCCTACTTCAAGATCAGTAACAATATTTTTAATGATACTTACAGCCTTATTGATCATTTCCTGGTCTGTTCCGCACACATTTACGGAGCCGTCGTCTGAAATGTCAATTTTAACGCCTGTTTCTTCAATTATCTTATTAATCACCTTGCCCTGTTTTCCTACTACGTCGCCGATCTTCTGAGGGTCAATGGTAATCTGAACAATCTTAGGAGCATATTTGCTCAGCTCTTTGCGAGGCTCTCCAATAACCGGCTTCATAATCTCATCCAGAATGTAAAGTCTTGCTTCTCTTGTCTTTGCAATAGCTTCTTCAATAATCGGTCTTGTAAGGCCGTGAATCTTAATATCCATCTGAATGGAGGTAATTCCCTTGTGAGTTCCTCCCACCTTAAAGTCCATATCTCCAAAGAAGTCTTCCAGACCCTGAATATCAGTGAGAACTAAATAGTCGTCGTCTGTCTCTCCAGTTACAAGGCCGCAGGAGATTCCTGCTACAGGAGCCTTAATCGGCACGCCTGCTGCCATTAAGGATAATGTGGAAGCGCAAATGCTGGCCTGTGATGTAGAACCGTTAGATTCCATTGTCTCAGATACTGTACGGATTGCATACGGGAACTCTTCTTCACTTGGCAGCACTGGCAGCAGCGCTCTTTCAGCTAAAGCTCCATGTCCGATTTCACGGCGTCCCGGTCCTCTGGAAGGCTTTGTCTCACCTACAGAGTAGGATGGGAAGTTGTAGTGATGCATATATCTTTTAGATGTTTCATTTTCATCTAATCCGTCTAATTTCTGAGCCTCAGAAAGAGGAGCTAATGTACAGATGTTAAGAATCTGTGTCTGTCCCCGTGTAAACATACCGGAACCGTGTACTCTTGGCAGCAGGTCGATTTCTGCAGCTAAAGGACGGATCTCAGTAATTCCTCTGCCGTCTGGGCGCTTATGATCTTTCAGAATCATTTTGCGGACTGTTTTCTTCTCGTACTGGTAAATAGCCTCCCCCAGCACTGCCAGCCACTCTTCATTTTCAGCAAAAGCCTGCTCCAGCTTTTCTGTGATTGCAGCAATATTTCCCTCTCTTGTCTGCTTGTCGTCTGTAAATACAGCTTCCTCCATCTCCTCCTGAGGAACCATCTGGCTGATTGCTGCAAACAGCTCTTCCGGCACTGCGCAGCTTTCATAGCTGTGTTTTTCCTTGCCGCATTCTGCTACAATTGTATCAATAAATTTAATGATCTCCTGGTTTACCTCATGGGCTTTAAAAATAGCCTGGATCATTACATCCTCAGCTACCTCATTAGCGCCGGCCTCGATCATAATTACCTTTTCTCTGGTAGATGCTACAGTAAGAGCCATATCAGACTCTCTTCTCTGGGCATTAGAAGGATTGATAATAAATTCTCCGTTAATCATGCCAATCTGAGTAGTAGCGCATGGGCCGTCAAACGGGATGTCAGAAACACATGTTGCAATGGCAGAGCCAAGCATTGCAGTCAGCTCAGGGCTGCACTCCGGATCTACGCTCATTACCAGGTTATTTAATGTAACGTCGTTTCTGTAATCCTTTGGAAATAACGGTCTCATAGGACGGTCAATAACACGAGCTGTTAAAATAGCGTTTTCTGAAGCTTTTCCCTCTCTTTTGTTAAAACCGCCTGGAATCTTACCTACTGCATATAATTTTTCTTCAAATTCTACGCTCAGTGGGAAGAAATCAATTCCCTCTCTCGGCTTTGCAGAGGCTGTTGCTGTGGACAGCACAACAGTATCTCCATAATGCATCAGGGCTGCTCCGTTGGCCTGAGCAGCCACCCTGCCTATGTCTACAGTAAGGGTTCTGCCAGCCAGTTCCATTGAAAAACTCTTGTACATACTTTTTTCTCCTTCTACTTTTTACTTACTTTTTCATTTTTAATTTTCAGGCAGAAGGCGCCGAAACTACTGAACAGGCCAAAAAATCCTGTTTTGGACTCTTCAGCGGTCCCGGAAGTCTCCTCTGCCAAAACGAAACGTAGGGTGGAGCTGACTTCTCTCCACCCTAAGCTGTTGTATTACTTTCTGATTCCTAATTTCTCGATCAGTGCACGGTATCCTTCCAGGTCGTTCTCTTTTAAGTAATTCAGAAGACCACGTCTCTGTCCTACCATTTTCAGAAGACCGCGTCTGGAATGATGATCCTTCTGGTTTTTCTGAAGATGCTCTGTTAATTCAGCGATTCTGGCTGTTAAAATAGCGATCTGAACCTCTGGTGAACCTGTATCTCCAGCTTTTCTTCCATACTCTGCAATAATAGCAGACTTCTTTTCCTTTGAAATCATTGTGATTTCCTCCTTTAATAAAATAATCTGACCGTATACCAAGTGATCGGTTGGAGATTCCAGGACACTGGGCATCGGCGTTTAATCATACGCAAACAACTATAACATATGGAATCTGATTTGTCAAAGCATTCTTTTTTACAGCTTTTCATCACAGCTTTTTATCTATATTTTCATCCATACTGCCGCTGCGGAAGCATTCTAAATCTAAAGTAATATAAGAAAATCCCAGCTGCTTTAAGCCTTTCACAATTTCCCCTTTTTTATCCATAAGTTTTTGCATCTGGCTTTCATCAGTCTCAATTCTGGCTACAGGTCCATGAATCCTTAACCGGATATTTCCTTTCGTATATTTCTTCAGAAACTCCTCCCCTGCGGCGATTCTGTCTAATAAATCATAATCTAAAAACTCTCCGTAGGGCAGCCTGGTGGCCATACATGGAGTAGAAGGCCTTTTTGCGGAGGAGATTTTGTATTCTGCCGCCATAGCTTTCACCTCTGCCTTTGTAATTTTACATTCTGCTAAGGGGCTAACAATTCCCAGTTCCTTTAAAGCCTTAATACCCGGCCTGTAAACATGAAGATCATCTTCATTAGTTCCATCCATGCAAACTGAGCAGCCTTTTTCTGCTGCAAATGATTTTAAAGCTGTAAATAAATGACGTTTGCAGAGATAACACCTGTTTATCGGATTATGCCGGATTTCTTCCTGTTCTAATTCATCTATAGACAAAACTATGTGTATGCCTCCCAGCTCCTTTGCCACTGCCGCTGCGTTTTCTCTGTCACAGGCAGGATGCAGCCTGGTGTCAAAGGTAACTGCCCACACCTTTTTTCCTGTTTTTTTTGCTGCCTGGCAGGCCAGTTTTAAAAGCAGGCTGCTGTCTACGCCTCCTGAAAATCCAAGGCAAATATCGCCTTTAGCCGTTTCTTCCATATACTGAATCAGCTGCTTTTGCTTTTCTTTATAATCAGCCTTCATATTTCCTGCCTGCTTCCTTTACTATATGGTAAACCTCCTGAAAGCCCAGCCCTGTTTTTCTGCTGATTTCTTTCACACTTTCATATTCTGGATAACATCTGTATTTTCCCTTATAACCGGCAAGCTTCACCTTTGCCTCCCCCAGGGAGGTTTCCACCATCTGATTTCTTCTTTCTAAAATTGTTCTGTTTACACTGTAGCTTCGGATTCCAATGGTTGTTGTCTCATTAAAAATAATTTCTTCCATTTCCTCCATCTGGTCTTTTCTGCAAAGCACATGAAGCGTACAGGCCGGCCTGTTTTTCTTCATATACACAGGGGAATACCAAACATCTGCTGCTCCGGCCTCTAACAGCCTGTCCATTACATATCCCAAACATTCTCCTGTGCTGTCGTCTATATTAGTTTCCAAAACCTGCATACTTGTATGATCTTTGGCCTGTTCTTCTGAAACTGTCTCTTCTATTATCATGGCCCTGAGAATATTGGCCTGTTCAAAATCCTTATTTCCTGCTCCCAGCCCTATTTTTTTAATAGAATACAGCTTAGGCAGCTGTTCTTTACAGTGGTATGCGGCGGCAATGGCGGCTCCTGTAGGCGTCACCATTTCCCCCTGATTGTCAGTAAGCTTTAAAGGAATCTCATAGGCTTTTACAATATTTGCCGTAGCAGGCACAGGCACAGGCATAACTCCGTGCTGGCAGCGCACATAGCCTGTCCCCTCTGCCAGGGGAGAAACAATTACCTTATCCACATTTAGAGAATCAATTAAATATGCAGCGCTTACTATGTCAATAATAGAATCTATTGCCCCTACCTCGTGAAAATGCACTTGCTCCACAGGCAGACCATGGGCTTTAGACTCCGCCTCAGCCACTATGGAAAATATTTTCCCGACCATTGCCTTTACAGAATCCTTCCCATCCATTCTGTTAATAATCTCCATTACGTCATAAAGATTTCTGTGGACATGGGAATGACTGTGGTGGTGATCGTGGGTGTGATCATGGCTGTGGCTGTGGGCATGGTCATCATCATGGCTGTGATCGTGGCCATCATCATGGTGGTGATGGTGATGCTCCTGGTCATCATCATGGTGGTGGCTTTCTAAATGAACATCAAAATCATATGCGTCTATTCCGCATTTTTCCTTTCTCCCAAAATGAAGATGGTATCCGTCTATGTTTAAGCTGTTCAAGACCTTTAAAAGTCCCTCCTTGTCCCCTCCTAAGTCTAAGAGAGCTCCCACTGTCATATCTCCGCTGATTCCTGAGTAACATTCTAAATATAAAATTTTCTCTTTTTTCATTTTTTCCTTACCGCCAATCTATTAATTTGTGTGCCTAAATATCCTGCGCCGTAGCCGTTGTCAATATTAACTACAGATATGCCGTTTGCACAGGAATTAATCATTGTGAGAAGAGCTGACAAGCCGTGAAAGTTGGCTCCGTAGCCTACGGAGGTGGGAACAGCAATCACAGGATTTTCCACCAGCCCTGCCACGACGGTTCCTAAAGCTCCCTCCATGCCTGCCGCCGCAATAATACAGTTGGCCTTTTCCAGCCTGTGCCGCTGGCTAAGCAGACGGTGAATTCCGGCCACTCCCACGTCGTAAATTCTGTCTACCTGAGCCCCGAAAAATTCTGCTGTCTGAGCGGCCTCCTCGGCTACAGGAATATCTGCCGTTCCTCCTGTGCACACCACAATACAGCCCTCCTTTTCTTTATTTTCCTCCTCTATTTTTAAAATCCGTGATATAGGATCATAGGTAATTTCAGGCAGCACTGTTTTTACCAGCTCATACTGTTCTGCACTTGCCCTGGTTCCCAACACCTGTCCGTTTTTTTCATATAAGGTTTTAAAAATCTGGATTAAATAGGCATCCGGCTTGCCCTGGCAGAAAACAGTTTCCGGAAATCCGGACCGCAGCTTTCTGTGTATATCCAGCTTGGCATATCCTAAATCCTTGTAGGGCAGATCTTTTAACTCCCTCTCCGCCTCTTCCACTGATATTTTTCCTTCTCTTACAAGATTTAACAGCTCTCTTGTATCCACTGTTCATCCTCCTTATTCCTGCAGCTTTACAATTCTGGTACATACTTTTTTCAGCAGCTCCTCAGAATGGCTGACCGCTAAAAGTCCAATCTGCCTTTCCTCTGTCTCTTTCACCAGAAAATTCCATATCTGGCTTCTTGTAATTAAGTCCAGCATAGCAGTAATTTCATCTGCCAATATAAACTTTGTGCTTTCTCCCAAAGCTCTGGCTATGCAAAATCTTTGCAGCTCTCCTCCGGAAAGCTCTATGGGATACCGTTCCATCCAGCCCTCTTCAATTCCCAGCCCTCTTATTACCTGGTCATTTACACGGTCCCCCTCCTGTAAAACTGTTTTCATCTTTCTTTTGGGATTTACTGAAAGCTCCGGATGCTGCCAGATCATCTGTACCGGGCAGTATCCTTTATAGTGAGATAAAGGTTTTCCTCCCAGCAAAACCTGGCCTTTGTCCGGCTTTTCATATCCGGCCAGGATTTTACAGCATGTAGTTTTTCCAAAGCCGCTGGGGGCAATCAAACCTACTCTTTCTCCTGGCTTAATTGTAATGTGCAAATGATTGAATATCATTCTGTTTCCGTTATCATAGGAAAATGAAATGTCCTTCGCTTCCAGCTTCATAGGTTTTCTTCCTTTCCATACAAAACACAGCGGACTCTGCCTCCATTATACCACAAAGCAGGGATTTCTCCTTTACATCTTTCCTCTGCTCTGCTGCATCTTGCCTGATAAGGACAGCCTGCAGGAAGATTTCTCACATAAGGCTGATTTCCAGGCTCTGAAAAGAATCCGTGCTCCGGCATGGCTTTGTACAAAGCTTTTGTATATGGATGGCGCAAGGTTTCCAGAGAATCAAAATCCTTTACATCTGCCTCCTCCACAGCTGTGCCTGCGTAAAGCACTGTTACCCGGTCCGCTACATTTAAAGCCAATTCTAAATCATGGGTAATAAGAAGTACTCCCGCCCCCTGGTCTGCAATTTCCCTAAAATGGCTTAAAACTCTTTTGGCCGCGCTTAAATGCAGTCCAGGCGTAGGCTCGTCTGCTATAACCAGTTTAGGGTTTCCCAAAAGAGCCGTGGAAATCATAATTCTTCTTGTCATGCCTCCTGACAGCTGAAAGGGATAAAGATTTTCTGTATTTTCAGGCAGGCCGTATCTGTTAAGCAGCTGTCTTGATTTATTTACAGACAGCCTATCCTTTTTTCCGTTTCTCACCTGTTTTCCCACCTTCATAAGAGGGTCTAAAAATGACACGCTTTGAGGTACCAGAACCATTTTACTGCCTCTTAGCTCCTCTTTTCTTTTTTGGCTTAAAAGCTCCCCCTCCAGGTATATTTCTCCCTCTAGGGCGGCATTATAAGGCAGCAGACCCAGTATTCCGTGAGCCAGCAGGCTTTTTCCCGACCCGCTGGAGCCTACTACAGCTGTAATCTCTCCCTGTTTAACTGTCACATCTAAATCCCGGATTACAGGCAGCTGTATTTTGTGGAACCATTTTTCATACTGTGTAAATGACACAGAAAAATTCTTTACTTCTAATATTGTATCCTTCATTTGTCACTCCCCTGTAAACTCCTTACCGCCTGAAAATACTATTTTATTCATGGACACTGGCAGGATCAAGCAGCTTTAAAAGCCCCTGTCCCAGAAGGTGAAACGTCATTACCACTGCCAAAAGAAGCAGGCCTGGAAATAAAGCCAGCCACCATTTTCCCATCACTAAATATTTCATACTTTCAGATAAAATAATTCCTATTGCCGGCTGCTCCGGAGGCAGGCCAAACCCTAAAAAGGTGATGCTGGCCTCATGGAGAATTGCATGGGGAAATAAAAGCACCAGGCCTGTAATAAACTGAGGCAGCAAATGAGGAACCATATGGCTGAAAGCAATTTTTAAAGGCTTATGGCCCAGCTTACGGCTGATTTTAATATATACGCTTTCCTTTAGCTGCAGCACCTCTCCTCTGATTAATCTGGCCAGGGAGGTCCAATGTGTTAAGGTGATTCCTATAATTACCCCCCAAAAGCCTTTTCCGAAGGCATAAGAAATCAGCACCAGCAGCAAAATGTGGGGAATCCCCATAACCAGATCAATAAGACCGCAGATAAGACCGTCTGCCCTCCTGCCGAAGACTGCCGCCGCCGTGCCTAATAAGAAGGCGATTACCGCGCTGGTTAAAGCTGTCAGCCCTCCTATGCGGATGCTTACAGAAAGACCTGCCAGTGTTCGTAAAAACATATCTCTTCCCATCCAGTCCGTGCCAAATAAATATTCTCTGCAGGGGCCTATATTCTTCCTGGTAAAATCTGTGGCTAACGCCTGCTCCTGAAGGCCGCTGCCTACAATTGTAATTGTTGCGAGGAATATAAAAGAAACAGCCATAAACAGGCACAAAGTAATGCGGCTGTTCCACCCAAAACTGTATTTACAATTTTCCTTTCCCCCCATTACCTTTTTCTCCTCCTAAGCCTTGGATCTACTGTCTGATACAGCACGTTGGCCGTCAGATTTCCTAAAAATACAATCACAGAGCTGACAACTGTAATTCCCAATAAAAGAGGAACGTCGCTGCCCAGCCCTGCCGTAACTGCTGCCTGGCCTAATCCAGGATAGGAGAAAACCTGTTCTACTAAAACAGAACCTCCAATAATTTCACTGACAGAGGCAAATTGAAGAGTCATGGCAGGCAGTATTACATTTCTAAGTCCATGCCGCCTTACTATAGACCACTGGGAGTCCCCTCTTGCCATGGCGAACAAAGCATAGTCGCTTTCCATAACAGCGGCCATTTTCTCCCTTGTCTGCATAGCAATATTGGAAATCCCTGTAAGACTTAAAGCGGCCGCAGGTAAAAATCCATGAATTACCTTGTCTGCCAATCCAACCTCCTCCTGACTTACCCCTACAGGAATGCTGAAGCCAATGGGAAACCACCGCAGCTTTACTGCAAATACCATTAAAAGCACCATGGCCAGCCAAAAGGCGGGAGCGCTGGCTATAACCAGGGAGTAGGCTGTAATAATTTTATCTGCCTTTCCCCCTTTTTTCTTTCCGGCCAAGATTCCCAGAAAAAATCCTGTAATCCCTGACAGCAGCCAGGCTGCGGCTAAAAGTCCCAGGGAATTGCCTATTTTCTCCCCGATTACTTCCATTACAGGCCGGCGGTATAAAAGAGAAACGCCAAAATCTCCTTTCACTGCTCCCAAAAGCCAGGAGAAAAAACGCTTTATGGCAGGAGTATTAACTCCCCAGTACTCTTCCAGCCTGTGAATCTGCTCCTGGCTCATAGAGCCCAGGGCCGTCTGGCCTACATTTGTTTTTAACGGATCTATGGGAGACACAGCCAAAAGGAAAAAGGCCGCCCCGCTTACCAGCACTAAAAGCACAGTCATGCGCAGTAATTGTTTCCCTACAAAAATCCCTGTTTCTTTATTAAAAAGTTGTTTCATATGTTTTCAGCACATTCTTTCTCAATTATTCCCAGGTCCATTGATCCACATTGTTTACAATAGACCAGCCGTGGCCGTGAGGGTGAAGCTTTTGTTCTGCTACATGGAGGCCTTTTTTAGACCAGTAAAGGTGATCTATATTTACCAGCCATATCCAGGGAATGTCCCCGTCCTGCACAATACCTGTTTCTCCGTCCCACTGGGCTTTTTTCCACAGCTCATAAGATTCCTCTAAATCGCTGCAGGCCAAGGCCTGATCCATGTACTGATCTGTCTGAGGATTGCTGTATGGAGAATACTGGGCATATTTTTTTCCTGACATTGTGTGATAAATATTGTAAAGCTCCATAGGAGTGTGGGCTCCCCAGCCCCACATTAAAGGCTGTGACTGGGCCTTGTCATAGGCAGTCTCCCAGTCCGCCCCCTCTGTCTTTACCTCAATTCCCAGCTCCTTTAACTGGTTGGCCGTGTCTGCCGCCAAAGCCTGGCGCACAGAATCACCTGCAGGATATAAAAGAGAAAATTCTGCCCTTATGCCGTCTTTTTCCCTGATCCCGTCAGCGCCTTCTATCCAGCCGGCAGAATCAAGGAGCTGTCTGGCCGCCTCCTTGTCACAATCTATTTTTGCTTTTTCATTGTACCAGGGCATTTTGTCGCACACGCTGTAAGCCGCAGTTCCATAGCCGTACAGAACATTTTCAATCATTTCTTCTCTGTCAATACCTAAGTTAATAGCCCGTCTTACCTGCACGTCACATGTAAAATCATTGCCTAAAGGCACTCCGTTTTCATCTGTTTCCCCTGAAGGAACAGCAGGCAGGTTAAATCCTCTGTTGTCTACAGTGGCAAAGGAAAGCAGCTCGTATCCTTCTGCCTGCTGGTCGGAATAGGAGGCAGCTGTATAAGCCAGGTCTGCCTGGCCTGCCATTACGGCCGCAAATGCTGCGTCCTCCTCCATAAATAAAATGGTCACTTTTTTCATTTTAACAGGCTCTCCGTAGTAATCTGGGTTGGCCTCCAAAATTATCTGCTGCCCTTTATCCCACTGTTTTAATATGTATCTTCCCGAGCCTACAGGATTCTGCCCATAATCAGGCCCGTAGGCGTGCTCCGGCACAATCCCTACAATAGCCATTGTGTATGGCCAAATGGAGTACGGTCTGTTCATATGAAATTCCACTGTGTCCCCGTCTATAGCCACGGCCTCCTTTAACATAGTAAAATCATTTACAGAGCTTACGTCTCTTAATGTGTTGTATGTAAAGGCCACATCCTCTGCTGTCACCGGTTCCCCGTCAGTGAATTTTCCATCGTTTCTAATGTCTACAGTCCAAATTAAGCCGTCGTCGCTGACCGTCATGTCGGTGGCCAGGTCGTAATCTATTTTTAAATCAGCTGTAGTCACTGTCAGAGTACTTTGAATTAAAGGCTCATGGACATGTTCTCCTGCTCCCCAGCCGTAGGCCGGGTCAAATCCTGCCTCCGGCTCAGAGGTAGGACCCATTACCACAATAACAGAATCTTTATTTTCTTCCTGCTGTAATTCTGAAGTCTGTGTTTTTCCACATCCGGTTATGCTAAGTGTAAAAATAACTGCAGCTGCCGCAGCTTTCCATTTTATATTACATTTCATTTTCCTTATTTTCTCCCCTTTTACATTCTTTAATTATCAGTTAATTATTAGTTTTCAGGCAAACCCGCGCAAAAAGCCAGGAAAGCGTACTCCTTCTGGAATCTCAAGCCTTCCTGGCCTTTTTATTATTATTTTTCAATTTTTCTTACTATTTTCTCATAAACTCATTCTTCTGAATGTACATTTAGCTTTTGCCAAAAATTAGTTTTATTATATCGAAAACATTTGTTCTAGTCAATAATCTTTTCTTCCCTGAAAAATGTTTCTTGCTATTTTTATAAATTCTTTCTGAGCCAGATTCTGATAAGCGGCTTTTCTGTAAACTGCCACCACCTTCCATGTAACAGGTGTTTTATCCAAAGAATATGTATTAAACCTTTGAGCTCCCTGAAACAGGCGCACTGTCATCTCCGGAACCATAGTAATCACAATTCCCTCGGCAGCCATGCGCAAAGCTGTGGAATTGCTGTTTGTCTCAAATGCAATCACAGGCTCTATATTATGGCTGGAAAAAATTTCTTCACATTTTCTTCTGCCGCCATGCCCCTTTTTCAGCACTGCAAAAGGCATGGTTTTAATTTTTTCCCAGTCAATTACATTGGCGTACCCGTCCAGGCACCAGCTTCTGTCAATCACTCCGTCCCCTGTGACTAAAACCAGCTCCTCCTCATAAATCTCTTCATATGCAAGCTCTGAGTCTAAGTTTCTTTCTGGAATAAAAATCACGTCTAAACGTCCCTGGCTTAGCTGTTCCAGCAAAAGGTCCGTGTTATACTCTGCTGTTTGAATCTCCACCTCCGGATACTGCTTTTTAAATTCCTTCAGCACAGGCGGCAGCATATATCCGCCTCTCTCCCTGGGAATGCCAACTACAATCTGACCTTTCTGGCAGCCTGCAATATCCTCCAGCTCCTTTTTCAGATTATTATTTATATCCAGAATTTGTTTTGCAGCCTCCACACATTTTTTTCCGCTGTATGTTAAAGTTAAAGGGTTAGTACTTCTGTCAAACAGCTTCACCCCCAGCTCTTCCTCTGTTTTAGACAAAAACTGGCTTAATGAGGGCTGGGAAATAAATAACTCCTTTGCGGCTTTCGTAATATTCTGGCACTCCGCCACCTTTACTATATAAGACAACTGTTTAAAATCCATAATATTTCCCTCTACTGCGCCCAGGCCTGCTCTTCCCGCTTAGTAAATTCTTTCAGAATTCCTAAAATAATTAAGGTTGAAATAATAAAGGTGCAGATATCGGCTAAAGGCTGAGCCATCTGAATCCCTATAAGCCCAAAGAAGTGTTCCCCAATAACCAAAATAGGAATTAAAAATAAGCCTTGTCTGGATAAAGATAAAATGGTGGCCCTGACTCCATATCCAATAGACTGGGAGAACATATTTCCCATAGTCAAATACCCGTTTAAAGGCATGGTGAGAATCTGAAGCCTGAGAGCTGTAGTGCCGATATTAATTACTTCTATATCGTCTTTTCGGAACAAACCGATAATATTTCCTGAAAACAGGAACAAAACTACGCTGATTACTAAAAGGACAGCTGTGCTGGATTTTACGCAGAACCAAAAAGCCTTTTTTACTCTATCATATTTCTTAGCGCCAAAGGAAAATCCGCATACAGGCTGAAAGCCCTGGCCAAATCCAATTACCGCAGAATTAATCATATAAATAAATCTGTTTACAATAGCCATAGCCGCAATGGCCGCGTCCCCGTAAGGGCGAGCGGTGGTATTTAACACAATAGTAGCAAGAGAGGCCATCCCCTGTCTTCCTAAGGAAGGCATTCCTCCGTTAATTACCTGACCGTACAAAGAAAGGGACGGTTTAAAGTTTCTCAGTCTGATGGAAATACATTCTTTTCTTAAATTACACTGACACAAAAGTACTGTAAAGCTAATCAGCTGAGAAAGGCCTGTGGCAATGGCCGCCCCTGATGTTCCCATACCCAACCCAAAAATAAAAATCGGGTCCAGTATCATATTTAACACGCCGCCCAGGGTAATTCCCACCATAGCGTAAATAGCCAAGCCCTGAAGTCTTAAAAGATTATTCATAATAAAGGAGCACATCATAAACGGCGTGGCTAAAAATATATACCTGGCGTACTCCACTGCATAAGGCTTAATTGTTTCTGTAGACCCCAGCAGCATAACAATATCTTCCACATGGAATAAGCAGATTCCTCCAATTATGGTTCCTGTAATTAAACCTGTAAAAAATGCTGTAGATGCAATCTGCTCTCCCTTTTCCTGCTGTCCTGCTCCCAGACACCTGGCCATAAAATTTCCGCTTCCCATTCCTATTGTAAAAGAAATGGCCTGAATAATAGCCATGGCGGAAAAAATAATTCCTACTGCCCCAGAAGCGCTGGTTCCCAGCTGGCTTACAAAATATGTATCAGCCATATTGTATATAGAACTGATCATCATACTGATAATAGTAGGAATTGCCATCTGTACAATAACCTTTTCTACCGGCTGGTTTACCAACAGATCATATCGGCTGCTTTCCTGCTTTACTTTTCCCATAATTCTGCCACCCCTTCTTCTGCCTATTTAAATTAAACGTACAATATTATTATTCTATTCTTCAAAACAATAAATGTCAACCAGACTAACCGGCTGACATTTCATATTTTTGTAGGTTTACAATACATGTGTTACACTGACCGTAAATAATCTTTCAGTACCTTGTTAGATGTTTTCCATCCCAAAGGCCCCATGGGAAAGTTATTATAATCTCTGCGGTTATATACCTTTCACTGGGTAAAAAATAGTTTCGCACGCCGTGCTGAACTATTTTTTAATACCATCTGACTAAGGGCAGCTGATTATTTACACCTTTTGAGGCCAGAATCTGATGTATATCCACAATTCCGTTGTGAAATGCAGCTGCGCAGGAGGCCAAATACAGCTCCCACATTCTCATAAATCTGTGATCGAACATTTTGCTGATTTCTTCCCTGTTTTCTTTAAAATTTTTCTCCCAGCAAAGAAGTGTTTTATTATAATGTAGTCTTAGATCCTCCACATCCAACACATGAAAGCTGTCGTCAGCTAAGCAGGATACCATTTCCCTGAGACTGGGAATCATTCCCCCTGGAAAAATGTATTTTTTTATCCACGGGTCCCCTGAGTATTCCTTTAAACCGCTGATAAAATGAAGCAGAAATAATCCTCCGTCTTTTAATACCTGACTGGCGCAGTCTGCAAATAAATGATAGTTTTCTCTTCCCACATGTTCTAACATTCCTACGCTGACCACCCTGTCAAAGCTTTTTCCTGATTTAGGCAAATCCCTGTAATCCATAAGCTCTACCTGCAGATAATCCTCTAAGCCCTCCTCTTTGATTCGCTTTTCAAATTCTCTGTGCTGCTCCTTGCTGAGGGTGATTCCAAGACCCTTTACCTTATATTTCTTAGCTGCCTCTAAAAGTAAAAATCCCCAGCCGCATCCAATATCTAATATATTCATTCCTTCTTTTAAATAAAGCTTTTTTAAAATATAGTCCACCTTATTTACCTGAGCCTGGTAAAGAGTGTCCTCTTCCTTCTGAAAGTAAGCGCAGGAATAGCTCATAGTTTTGTCCAGCCACAGCTTATAAAAATCATTTCCAATATCATAGTGGCTTGTTACCTCTTTTTCCTGGTTCTTTTTAGACAGAGAGGTATTTAAAAGCTTTACCAATGAGCGGCGGTCTGTGGAGAATTTATCCATCTGACTTAAAAACCTGTCTAAAGCATAGTATAAATCCCCTTCTACCTCTAAATTTCCATCCATGTATGCCTCCCCTAAAGCAAGGGAAGTACTGGTCATTAACTGAGAGACCGGAATAGGCCTTCTCACATATACTGTAAAGTCAGGCTGTCCCTGACCCACTGTATATTCTCTTCCATTAAATTTTACAATAAACGGGGAATCCTTAAACTTTCCCAGAAACTTGACCATTGCCTTTTCTTCCATTGTTCCCAGCATTTTGTTTCCTCCTTTTTCCTGCCTGAAATTTACCGTCCCTTTGCCTGTCTTCTATTTTTCTGCTGATTCTTAAAAAAAGCATAACCGCTTTTTTATTCTCTTATTCTGTTTTTCCCAAATTTTCCTGTTTCATTTTCCGTCCGGAAGTTATGCCTGCCAAACAATGCTTCATATTCTTAAAAAGTATTTGACATTTAACTCTCCTAACTTTAGAATACCTGAATAGAATGAAAAATAGTAACACTTGTGAAATACCTTGTGAACTATTTGCTACCCAAAGTTCGTGTTAGCGAGGTTTGGGGTTCCCGTAGTTTTTATGGAACGAGGAACGCGTGAAAAAAAATAAAGGAGTATTTGCCATGGAAAAATCAAAGGTTTATTTTACGGATTTCCGCACTGTCGCTTTTGGAGATGGACTTCCCACAAAGCTGAAAAAGCTGATTAAAAAGGCTGGCATCCAGCAGATAGATATGGATGGAAAATTTGTAGCTATTAAGCTACACTTTGGAGAATTAGGCAACATCAGCTATCTCCGCCCTAATTATGCCAAGGCTGTGGCGGACGTAGTAAAGGAATTAGGCGGACGTCCATTTTTAACAGACTGCAACACTATGTATCCCGGAAGCCGCAAAAATGCCTTAGAGCATCTGGAATGCGCATGGGAAAACGGCTTCACCCCTCTTACAGTAGGATGTCCAATTATAATTGGAGACGGCTTAAAAGGCACAGATGATATTGCCGTCCCAGTACAAGGCGGGGAATATGTAAAAGAAGCTAAAATTGGCCGGGCTGTTATGGACGCCGACGTTTTCATCAGCCTGACTCACTTTAAAGGCCATGAGATGACCGGTTTTGGCGGAGCCATTAAAAATATAGGTATGGGCTGCGGCTCCAGAGCGGGAAAAACAGAGCAGCACAGCGACGGTAAGCCCAGTATTTCACCTGAGGCCTGTAAAGGCTGCCGCAAATGCGCAAAAGAATGTGCCAATAACGGTTTGATTTTCAACCCTGAAACGAAAAAAATGTCTGTAGATCAAAATTCCTGCGTAGGCTGCGGCCGCTGTCTGGGAGCCTGCAATTTTGATGCTATTAATTTTGACAATTACAATGCCAATGAAGTGCTTAACTGCAAAATGGCAGAGTACACAAAGGCTGTTCTGGATGGACGTCCCAGCTTCCACATTTCTCTTGTGGTGGACGTTTCCCCTAACTGCGACTGCCACGGAGAAAACGACGCGCCTATTCTGCCAAACCTGGGAATGTTTGCTTCCTTTGATCCTTTGGCTTTAGATCAGGCTTGTGTGGACGCCTGTCTTGCAGCTACTCCTCTTCCTCACAGCCAGCTGTCTGACAATCTGGCCAGCCCTGGTTTTGTAGATCACCACGATCATTTTACAAACTCAACGCCTGAGTCTGAATGGCGCTCCTGCTTAAATCACGCAGAGAAAATCGGTTTAGGCTCCCGGGCATACGATTTAATTGTTATAAAATAATACATAAAAAGGGGAAGCGCAGATAACCAGAAAAAACTAACTGGTTCTCTGTGTTTCCCCTTTATTTCCCTTTAAATTTACTTCAAAACAGCTTTTCTGATGGCCGGGATCTTTTTCAATGTATATTGGTATCCTGCTTCCATAGATTCTAACATAGCAGAAAATTCTAATAAACCGGCATTTTTAGGCAGTCTGGGTCTGAGAGTTAAAATATCGTCCTGAGAATGGCACTTTTCCAGACTTTCCCCTCTTATGGAAAATGATCTGGTAACTACATCCAGAATTGAGCCGTTTTCAGCCATTTCTGTTTCATTTCCAATATCTACCCCTATAATATTTTTCACTCCCGCCGCAGCCAAAAGATTTACCGGCAGATTGTGGGTTACTCCTCCGTCCACCAGCAAATATCCTCCCATATTTCTGGGGCGGAATATTCCTGGAACACTGCTGCTGGCCATCATAATGTCGCACAGCCTGCCATTTTTCTCCCAACATACCATATCTCCCGACACCTCCTTAGGGAGAGAGGACTTCCTTATTTTTTCTTCCTCTATATCTAAATTAGTATATACCACTGTTCTGCCGGAAAATAAATCTACAGCCGGAATCAGAATCCCCACTTTAGCTTCCTGAATTCTACAGCCATTTGTAAGACTGCAAAGGTACTGGTTCATTTTATTCCCCTTTAAAAAGCCTTTTAAACATACTGGCCGCCTTTCCAGCATCTGAGGAATAAACCTAAGCATCCCCCAATAATCAGGATCTAAATACATATTGCCATACTCTGATAAATATTCTACCTCCTCGCCCAGCTTCCCCGGAGTCAGCCCTGCTGCCAAGCAGCCTGCAATTATACTGCCGGCGCTGGTGCCCGCCACAATATCCGGCAAAAGCCCCTGCTCCTCCAAGGCACGCAGCACCCCTGCGTGGGCCGCTCCTCTTGCACCGCCTCCCGCCAGCGCCAATCCATAATTCATAGGTTTCTACCGTCGATTCTTTTATGGTTATTCCTATTTTATTCCCTATCCTTTTCAGATCATGCTGAAAATTTTATATCACCGCAGAACCTGGCTTCTTATTTAAACAATATCCAATCAGCCCTCCCACAATTCCGCCTACAATGTGGGCCATATTGGAAATATCGTCTTTAACTGTAACCCCCTCTATCACCTGCTGCCCCATAAAAAATATTACTACTAAAATAAATGTAAGAGGTATTTCTCCCCTTTTAAAGCTTGTAAAGGACGACAAGATCATAAATGCAAACACAACGCCGCTGGCGCCGCAAAGAGCAATCTGCGGGAAAAATATGTAGTTAATAATTCCTGTAATTAAAGCTGTCACACCAATAGCCTCCAGCAAAATCCCGGACGAATATTTTTCCTCCAGCAAAGGTCCAAGGAGTAAAATATAACACATATTTCCAATCAAATGCTCCCAGTCAGCATGACCAAATATATGGGTAAAAAAACGCAGATATGTCATAGGAGACATTAAGGACGAGTGGTAGGTCATAAACAGCAGCTGATTTGTTTTCCCTGTAGTAATATACCCCAGCAAAGTTGCGCCAAAGCAAAGAAATACAAAGCCTAATACAACTGGCGCATTGAATTTAATTTTTAATTTTGTATTCATAGTAATTCTCCTGTTTCCTTCTCTGTGTATGCCGTCAATGTATGGCTGATTTCTATTAATACTGTTTTAATGCTATTTGCCATCTGTTCAGCAGAAAGATTATAAATCATTTCCCGCTTTGCTGTTTCTTCCTCAATAATTGGAGTCAGCATATCTCTTGCAAATTGTTCTCGGTCACTGCTTGCAAACATATCTTTAAGAGTCTTTCCCCTAAGCTTATCCCTAAGCTTATCTACAGACTTTTCCGCCTCTTTACTATTTAAAAGATACTCTGAAGCCATATCTGTAAATACGTTCTGGATAATTTCTGCCATCTTGTCTGCATCGTCCTCAATAAAGGTACTGACAACTGTATCGGCAGCTTTTCCCACTGTTGTCCCGCCGACTAATGAACCCATTACGCCGCCAATAACAGTGCCAACTCCCGGCAGAATAGTTGAACCTGCAGCAGCTCCCACAATCCAGCCTCCTGTGCCTCCACCTACAGTTGCAGCAGTACCCGCCATGTTTTTAAGCAACTGTTTTCCGGAAATCCGCTTTCTAAATATATTGGCAATATCAACTGAAGAAAGCACTGCGAATGTTATGCTGGCGGTTATTCCATTCCCGCGAAGCAGCTTGGCGGCGCTTTTCATGGCGGCTGCGCCATAAATAGGCTTAGCTCCTGTTCTAAAAGCATTAATTAAAACTGCTGATGCTCTAGGCCCCATCATTGAAACAACCGCCTGAGAACTGCTGGATAAAGTGCTGTTAAGCCCTGCCTTTGAAAGCTGTGCCGCCAAAATAGAGGTGACAAATGCTGTCCCCCCCTACTTTTAATCCAGAATAAGCTGCCATCTTCACTGCATCTTCAAAATCCTCACCGCTCCACACAGAGGATGCCAAAGCAATCATTGCAGTCACTCCAAAGGCTGACGCAGCGCTTACGATGCCGTTAACAGCATCATACGTCAAAGACTCTATGGTTCCTGCTTGTGCAATATTTTTTGCCTGTGCATAAGTAAAATGACCTTTTCTTACTATATTCTTTGCCTCTTCCGGGTTTGTAATATTTTTCACCTGACCCCTGCGGATTTTCTCTTCCATCGCTTTCAGAGCTTCCTCATATTTATCAGACGGAACCTCAATCTGCATAGGCTTTCCGTCTATCATATACCGGAATGTTCCATTGCCGCCTTCTTCAAAACATGCGTTAATGCAACCAGAGCCTGTAGCACAATATTTAGACTGAATATAAACACCATCCACAACTCTATCAGCGCCGTTCTTTGCATTATCATCTCCTACAATTTCAGCAGCGCGTCCTGTAATATTATCATACAAAGTATTGGCCCTTTCTGCTGTAAAGCCATGCCCCTGACGAGCATGAAATTTTTCCTCCTCATACTGGCTATTTACAGTTTTAAACGCCCCAACTCCTAATCCGCCGGCTTGTGCACCTACATTTTCTATTTTTTCAACTTCCACTGACTGCCTTGTTATTTCAGATGAGTTGTAATCTTTCATTATTTCCAAAAACTCTTTTAATGGCGTTTTATTAAGGAAATGACTGCTAATCGTTATTTGCTTTCCATCATACTGAGTTATTTCTAAAACTCTGTCACAGTCTTTCTCGTATATATTACTTAATTTTATTGTTTTAATATCATCATACCAAAACTTTTTTGGCTTTTCAAAAGTATCTACATAGTATACCTTATCGTCAGTAAAGATATATCCATTCTTGCCGCTCCCCATAACTGTTGTGTCAAAAAATCCAATAATACTTGCCCTATCTATGCCAGAGGCAAACCTCTTAACAGCATGATCAATTTTTTTGCCGGGAATATCTTCTTTTATATGATAAGCAAAACCGTTAGCTATATTTCCCAAATACCTTCCCATTATCTCACATTTCTCTTCATGGTATTTTCCCATATTCTTGTCGTCCTTACTGTCAGCATATATCTTTTCATTCATCAAGTATTCTATATGTATCACTATTTCTTAGCCTTAATTAACAAAGTTTTCCCCACATTCATAATCGGTTTCCTATATGCTATAACTCCTGAGCCCACAACTGCTATTGTTGCTAAAACCTGTATAACATAATTTTTATGCTGTATCTGCTGTTTTTCATAAAACGTTTTATTTTCAGAATCTTTTAAATAACGTTCTCTTTTCATTTCAGCCATTCTATCTCTTATAGACTGACGCTCATCTTCTGACTCTGCCCTTTCCATATTCATTTTTAGAATATCATATTCTATACTGTCTGCCTGCTGAAGAGTTCCTAAATATTCATCATTAGAACTAATAATCTTCGTATCAAATTTTGTAGCGTCTTCTATTGCATTTAAAGCAGCATCCTTATAAATAATTTTGCTTTTCATAGAATCTTCTCTCTTCTTATCATATTTAGAAACTGCATTTGTAATTTTTCCTTTCATAGCTTCCCATCCTCCATAGTTCTTTCATACTTTTTGTCTTTATCGTTTAAATGTCTAATCTGCTTTCCCACTGGGTTTTCTATAATATTCAGCTCTCAAATTCTTAACTTTTACCCATCTGTATTTTTATATAATATTCTGTTATGAAACTAATGTGGCTAAAAGATATAGCAAAGCGATATGAAGGGGATAAAAAATATAAAAGAAGTTTTTCATATTTTTTCCTTTTGTACCATTATACAACATCATCGGTATTGCTGCAAATCCCATTATCCACTGTACGCCTTGTCTGGCAGTCACATATGATATTGCTGATAATAAAAGTGAAAACAGTACAACACTACTTTTAGAATCTGTATCCAATTCTTATTTTTAATTCCAATTACAAACCAATCCCAAAACTGCATATACAAAGCCGCAACAAAAAATGTGCTAAAAGCATTATTCATTAACACAATATTAGGATTTGGAAATACAGCTTCACTACTTACTTTCCTCCTGCTGACACGATTTTACCTGTTCTTGACTGTCCCCTATTCCTTTCAGTAGTTCTTCTGCTTATACTCCATAAAGTTTTGCTAATGCCAATAAATTAGACGTACTAGGGTCCGTCGTTCCCATTTGCCATTAGGATTCAAGGGGCGCATGGTTGTCATCACATGAAAATGCGGGTTGGAGATACCGCTCTTTTCCTTGTCCGGGGTGTGAAAGGCAAGGTCGGCAATCATACCATTTGCCACAAACTGCTCCTGCACAAATTTCCTGGCCAGTTCCATATTTTCTTCCAGCGTCAATTCATTCTGCATGGCAATGTCAAAGGAATAGGCAAGCTGGGCTTGGGGATGTTTCTCGCATTTCTCCACAACATTCCAGCCGCCGCTTGTTGCTCATTCTCGCCATAACCAGCTCCTTTCTCCGCTTCTATCCGTTGTACGCAGATAGGGAATGATACCTCCTGCTTATTTGTTGCTTTTCGGTACGATTTCGGAGCCTTTTGCCATCCATTCAAAGAAAGCAATCTTGCTGACTTTGATAAGCCTGCCCCTGCGGAACACCGGTAAGCCGGGGGTGCATACCAGCTCATAGGCGCTCAATCTTGAAATTCCCATAATCCGCTGGATGTCTGCCACATCCAGAACCAGCGGTAAACCATCATAGCTGCTATTTCAAGAAAGAAGCATTGCAGAGAAAAAAGGCTGTAAAAACAGGAAGAGCCAGCCCGAAAGAATTTACGGACTGGCTGTATCAGCAGAGTAATGTAATTGTTGAATTGTGTGAAATATAGTTATAGAATAATCCATTTTCCTTTTTGGCTGGAACCTTCTCTTTTTATAATTCCAGATTTTTTCATAGATTCCATATAATACTTAACTGTACTATACTTTTCTCCAATGACATCTGCAATCTTTTTCTGAGACAGCGATGGTTCCTCTTGAATCACTTTCAAGATGCATGTAACTACAGAATTATCGTTACCTTGGTTAGCTCGGTCAGTAGCTTGGTTAGTAGCTTGGTCAGTGCTGCTAACCAAGCTCTTGAACATAACCATAATGTCCTCACGTTTAATTGTATATTCCGGCATAGGATTTCCGGCTTCTTTGCAGCTATCCTTGATTTTTTCAATTCCACGTCCCCACGCTTCGATAAAACCAGCTCTAAAAAATGTATTGGCAATCAGAGGATTATACGGTCTTGACCGATGTTTTCCCATCAAATCATTAATTGTCCAATCTTCTGGGAAAATACAATCATTCGCAATATAAATCCGATCTGCATACACACTAATTTGAATTGGAATTAATGCTCCGTAAAATTTGTGTGCAATCGCATTAAAAACAGCTTCCCTAATTGCTTCTTTCGGAAAAGGGTAGGTTTCTACTCTTGTTACTCCTTGATACGAGATATCTGCCTTTAAATATTTCGTAAAAATGAGATCAACCACTTTATCTGCCTGTGAAATTAGTGAACCGTGAATTTCATCCTGATAACGCAGTTCGGAATCCGATTCAAAATAACCAATCTTGATGTATGCTCCTGGTATCCACTTTTCCGGATTATGATGGAACAGCAAAATAGCAGCTCTTTTCAAATGACTATTTTCAAGCAAATTCAAACTGTCCAACAGCTGTTCATTCGTGGCATCAATGTCTTTCTTGTCCATTCGTTTGCTGCGTACTGCCTGTTCACGGAAAATATCGAAACTGTCATTTCTTAAATCCTGTATAGTTACCCCCTGAATCGGCACGCTGTCCCATGTAATTCCCGTTTTCTGTAACAGAAACTGATTTAACGCCTGCCCCTTTAACTGCTGTTTAGTGCTGCCGCTCCGGTAATGATATTCACCCTTGTAATTGACGGGGTAACTATTTGAATTCACGCAAATTTCAATGTAGTCTTTTCCATCTTTAGTCAGCAAATTAACGTCTACAATAATACCAAGAACATCCCGAACTTTATTCGGAATATCTTCCAGTAATTTTTTACTGTCCTGAACACCAATCACCGTGCCGTCATCATTTGTTCCAATATAAATCTTACCGCCCTGTGCATTGGCAAAACCACATATCCATTTAAGATACTCATCTCGCCAAGATTCTTTCCATTCTATATTTTGACTTTCTGCCACACAATCACTCCTCTTTGCCCTTTTAGCATTTTAATCGTATTGAAGATTTACAATAAATTATTATGCACTAAACATCTTTTTCGTAATGCGCCGATTCCTCTGCCACCATAGATAGTGTTGGTTCTGTATCATAAAGATATGTAACCTTATCCGGTTCTTTTGAAACCTCTGGGCTAACCAGTCCAAAATATTTCTCAAAGAACCCTTTCAGTTTTTCAATAACTGTCTGTTTCTTCTTATCACGAGAACCTCCACCTCCGAAACGGGAAACGGGCGGCATCAGTCGGTCAACATCTGTGCCGGTGGTTTTGAGTATGCCGTCACGAAAAGCATTCTCAACAAACTTTCTCGTTTCTTCTGGTTTCAATTTTTCTTCAGTGATCAAAGTCTGAATATCGGTTTCTCTCTGCTCACTGACAAAACGCTGCCAGTCAGTATTGACATTGGTGCTTGTGTTGACAGTAGCAATAAAGTTTTCGATTAGTTCCTTTTTAGACCTAAGCTGCAAGCTGGACTTAATTACAAAATACTGTGTGTTCACATCCGAGGAATTGCTGCTTGTTATGCGCCCCTATCAGATTGTGGCTACTGAGCGTATCTTGAACAGAATTGAAGTGTCTACCAACTACAAGAAAACAGGCACTATCGAAGCCGGAGGATATATCTGGCATACCACAGGAAGCGGCAAAACCTTGACTTCCTTTAAGACTGCCCAGCTTGCTACCAACCTGCCGTATATCGAAAAGGTTCTGTTTGTGGTTGACCGTAAGGATTTGGACTACCAGACCATTAAAGAATATGACCGCTTTGAGAAAGGTGCTGCCAACGGAAACAAGAGTACCGCTGTTCTTCAAAGACAGCTTGAGGACAGCACTTCCCGAATTATCGTAACAACCATTCAGAAGCTGGATGTGTTCATTACAAAAAATCCGAGCCACCCAATCCGAAACAAGCACATCGTTCTCGTGTTTGACGAGTGCCACCGCAGCCAGTTTGGAGATATGCACACCCGAATTGTGGGAGGACAAATCAAAAAGGGCGAAAAGACAATCAAGGTGGACAAGTATTTCAAGAATTATCACATTTTCGGATTTACAGGCACACCCATTTTCGCTGTTAACGCTGGAACAGGCGGCAATCCGAATCTCCGGACCACAGAGCAGGCTTTTGGCGCGAAGCTTCATACCTACACCATTGTGGATGCGATCAATGACGGAAATGTGCTGCCCTTCCGTATCGATTATATCAACACAGTCAAGCAAAAGGACGGAAAGCAGGACAAGCAGGTTGCCGCTATTGACACCGAGGAAGCATTGAGTTCGCCAAAGCCTATCACAGAGGTTGTGAAATACATTCTGGAACACTTCGACCAAAAGACCATGCGAAATTCATATTACAGTCTGAAAGGTCAGCGAGTAAACGGCTTCAACTCTATGTTCGACGTCAGCTCTATTCCTGTCTGCAAAAAATATTATTTGGAGCTTAAAAAACAGATTGCAGAACGGCACAGAGATTTGACCATTGCCACCATCTTTTCATTCGCTCCAAACGAAGCGGATAGTGCCGATGGTATTCTGAACGATGAAAGTTTTGACACCGATGACCTTGACCAGAGTTCCCGCGACTTTCTGGATATGGCAATTAAAGACTACAACAAGATTTTCAAAACCAATTTTGATACATCAAACAAGGGCTTCCAAGATTACTACAAAGACCTTTCCGATAAGGTTAAGAAGCGTGAAGTCGATTTGCTCATTGTAGTCAACATGTTCTTGACGGGCTTCGATGCAACAACGCTTAACACCCTTTGGGTAGATAAGAATTTGAAAATGCACGGTCTGATACAGGCATTTTCCAGAACGAACCGTATCCTCAATTCAGTTAAGTCCTTTGGTAATATTGTCTGCTTCCGTGATCTTGAAGAAGCTACCAACGATGCGATCGCATTGTTCGGAGACAAGGAAGCAAACGGCATCAGATGCCTGTTTTATATTTTTTCATTATTGGGGCGTAAATTGGGCGTAAAACCAACGTTTACGCCCAACTGCTTACTTTAATTTTCCATTACTTTTTCTGTATCTTAATACAGCTTCGCTCCCGCCGGAATCCCACTATCCAGCATCAGCAGATTTAAGCCTTCTCTGCCGTCATTTTCATACACAGCAGAAATCAGCATTCCCTCAGAATCAATGCCCATCNGCATCAGATGCCTGTTTTATATTTTTTCATTATTGGGGCGTAAATTGGGCGTAAAACCAACGTTTACGCCCAACTGCTTACTTTAATTTTCCATTACTTTTTCTGTATCTTAATACAGCTTCGCTCCCGCCGGAATCCCACTATCCAGCATCAGCAGATTTAAGCCTTCTCTGCCGTCATTTTCATACACAGCAGAAATCAGCATTCCCTCAGAATCAATGCCCATCATCTTTCTAGGCGGCAGATTGGTGATCGCTACGCAGGTCTTGCCAACCAATTCCTCCGGCTCGTAATACTCGTGAATACCGCTTAAAATGGTGCGTTTCCGGTCGGTTCCGTCATTTAATGTGAACTTCAAAAGCTTCTTAGACTTCGGCACTGCCTCGCAGGCTTCGATCTTCACTACACGGAAATCGGACTTTGCAAAAGTCTCAAAATCCACCATATCCTCAAACAGCGGCTCGATCTTGATCTTGGAAAGATCCGGAAGCACGGTGGTGATCGGTGCGCCTTCTGCTGTCTCCTCGCTTACCGGAGCAGCCACATCTTCGGAGACTTTTGATGTCTCTTTTTTGTCTAAGGACTTCATTGTCGGGAACAACCTTGGCACAAAATACGCCTTATTACCGCCCTTTGTGCCTTACTGACTGTACGCCTGACAGTACTCCACGATCCATCTTCTTTCACACCTATTCACTATTTAACTTCCTTTGGGCGTAAATCGGGCGTATTCCTATCATCAAAGCATTTTACAGAACGCAAGCGGCTCTATACAGGGTATTCTGCTGCTTTTAAAGTCGTCGCAGTTTCTTGTAACGATATAATCCGCCTGAAAAGCAACAGCACATTCCTTTTGAAGACAGTCCTCAAAATCCGAAAATGTTTCATCAGACAAGGCATTCAGGATTTTTTCCTTATCAATTCCCTGGACTTCAAATAATTCGCATATGCTCCACAACAGTGTACGCCTTTCGTGTACACTGAACTCCTTTCTCAGAATAAAGAACATATTTGAAATGGAATGTGCTGCAATGCACCCGGATACCTGTCTCTGCTTACAGGCAACCACAATCTGCTTTGCCGCCTGGTCGTAAGGGCTGCGGCACAACAGATAATCCAGTAGAACATTTGTATCAACTAATATTCGCAGTCCCATATTTTTCCTCTCTATACGTTTCTAGTTCCCTTTCATAATCAATCTGCGGGGTTTTCCGCCTGAGTTTTTCCAACTGCTCAAACGCCTGCTCTCTAACACGCTCTGATTCCCCACCATAAAGGCCGTTTACACCTTCCATGATCTGAATAATAAAATAAAGTTTATCCTCCGGCATCCGTTCCAGCAAATCCATCGCGTCTTTTCTAAGCGCCGTCATATTCTATCACCTCTTACTCTATAATCCTATCTCTGGTTATTTTCATTATAACTACTTTTCCAAGCTTTGTACAGAAATATCTTTCGTCATATTTTGCTGTCAGTCTTCTGCTTCGCCAGATATTCATCAAAAATACCAATTTCTCTTATCTTCATATCCTTTGTAGCGTCTGCATAGATGTTCATCGTTGTCCCAATATCCGCATGGCCCAGAACGTCCTGTATCACTTTCATATTAATGCCAGCCTCGCAGAGTCTTGTCGCAAATTAGCCACCTTAGCTAGCATTTCACAGAGTTACCTGCGGGACATTGAACTAGGAAAGAAAAATCCTACTGTAGAAGTCCTTTCCTATATCTGTGAAGCCCTGGAAATTTCTCTGCGGGATTTTTTTGACGAAGAAAGCACTGCCAGACTATTTGGCGACCCGCTGCTGTCTTCGCTCTATCAACTGACTGAAGAACAGAAAAATGCTCTCATAGCTTTTATCAAAACCTTAAACACACAATTTTGTATCATTCCTGAATATTTCCCTTTATCGTAGATTTTTATATGGCTCTTCCCCTTTCCCATTCATACCAGTACAGCAAAAAACGCGTCACTGGCGCGTTTTTTCCATACTTGGTAATAAAAACAGACACCTGACAAATTGCTTCATCAGATGCCTGTTTTATATTTTTTCATTATTGGGGCGTAAATTGGGCGTAAAACCAACGTTTACGCCCAACTGCTTACTTTAATTTTCCATTACTTTTTCTGTATCTTAATACAGCTTCGCTCCCGCCGGAATCCCACTATCCAGCATCAGCAGATTTAAGCCTTCTCTGCCGTCATTTTCATACACAGCAGAAATCAGCATTCCCTCAGAATCAATGCCCATCATCTTTCTAGGCGGCAGATTGGTGATCGCTACGCAGGTCTTGCCAACCAATTCCTCCGGCTCGTAATACTCGTGAATACCGCTTAAAATGGTGCGTTTCCGGTCGGTTCCGTCATTTAATGTGAACTTCAAAAGCTTCTTAGACTTCGGCACTGCCTCGCAGGCTTCGATCTTCACTACACGGAAATCGGACTTTGCAAAAGTCTCAAAATCCACCATATCCTCAAACAGCGGCTCGATCTTGATCTTGGAAAGATCCGGAAGCACGGTGGTGATCGGTGCGCCTTCTGCTGTCTCCTCGCTTACCGGAGCAGCCACATCTTCGGAGACTTTTGATGTCTCTTTTTTGTCTAAGGACTTCATTGTCGGGAACAGCAAAACATCTCTAATGGCAGCGGAGTCTGTCAGCAGCATAACCATTCTGTCAATGCCAAATCCAATACCGCCTGTAGGTGGCATACCAATCTCCAGGGCATTTAAGAAGTCTTCATCTGTGTGGTTGGCTTCCTCATCTCCCTGAGCTAAAAGCTCCTCCTGAGCTGCAAAACGCTCTCTCTGGTCAATAGGATCGTTTAACTCAGAGTATGCGTTGGCCATCTCCCAGCCGTTCATAAAGAACTCAAAACGCTCTGTGTATTCTGGGTTCTCTGGTTTTTTCTTTGTAAGAGGAGAAATCTCCACAGGGTGATCCATAACAAAAGTAGGTTGAAGCAGATGCTCTTCTGCATATTCTTCAAAGAATAAGTTAAGAATGTCGCCCTTTTTATGTCTGTCCTCAAACTGAATTCCCTTTTCCTTTGCCAGGGCCTTGGCCTCTTCCTCTGTCTTTATCTGGTTAAAATCAACGCCTGCATATTTCTTTACTGCATCTACCATGGTGATGCGCTCAAATGGCTTGCCTAAATCCATTTCAATGCCGTTATAAACAATCTTTGTAGTGCCTAACACCTCTTTGGCCACATGGCGGTACAGATTTTCTGTTAAGTCCATCATACCGTTGTAGTCAGTGTAAGCCTGATATAACTCCATAAGAGTAAATTCCGGGTTATGTCTTGTGTCCAGTCCTTCGTTTCTGAACACACGGCCGATTTCGTAAACCTTTTCCAGGCCTCCTACTATCAGCCTCTTTAAGTACAGCTCCAAAGAAATTCTCATTTTTAAGTCTTCATCTAAAGCATTAAAATGAGTTTCAAATGGTCTTGCCGCAGCGCCTCCTGCATTAGCAACCAGCATAGGTGTTTCCACCTCCATAAATCCCTGGCTGCCCAGATAGCTTCTGATGCTGGAAATAATTTTAGAACGCTTAATAAAGGTTTCCTTTACATCTGCATTCATAATCAAATCCACATATCTTTGGCGGTAACGAATATCTGTGTTAGTCAGTCCGTGGAACTTCTCCGGCAGAATCTGAAGACTTTTTGACAGCAGAACTACAGATGTGGCATGGATAGAGATTTCGCCTGTTTTTGTAGTAAATACAGTTCCCTTTAATCCTACAATATCGCCAATATCCATTTTCTTAAATTCTTTGTATTCTTCTTCGCCAATACTGTCTCTGGCAACATATGACTGGATATTTCCCTTTAAATCCTGAATGTTGCAGAAGGAGGCCTTTCCCATCACACGCTTGGACATCATACGTCCTGCAATGGAAACTTCCTTTCCTTCCCACTGGCTGTACTGCTCCCTTATATCCGCACTGTGCGCTGTTACATCATATTTAGTAATCTGAAAAGGGTCCTTTCCAGCTGCCTGCAACTCAGCCAGCTTCTCCCTGCGCACTTTTAATAAATGGTTTAAATCCTGTTCCTGTGCAACAGTCTGCTTCTGCTCTCCTGCCACGTTTTCCACTCCTTCTGTATTATAATCTTTATTTTATACTCTCTGAATTTCCAGAATTTTGTACTGGATGGTTCCCATCTGAGTCTCCACATCCACTACATCCCCTGCTTTTTTGCCGATCAGGGCCTGACCTACTGGAGATTCGTTGGAAATCTTATTCTGAAGGCTGTTTGCCTCTGTGGAACCTACAATAAAGAATTCCATTTCCTCGTCAAATTCAAAATCAAACACTTTTACTTTACAGCCAATATTAATTTTATCCAGGTCGATTTCTTCTTCAACTACAACCTCGGCATTTTTCAGAAGCTTCTCCAGCTCTTCAATTCTGGCCTCGATTTCTCTCTGCTCATCCTTTGCTGCATCATACTCTGCGTTCTCAGATAAGTCTCCCTGCTCTCTGGCCTCTTTGATCTTCTGAGCTACTTCTTTTCTTTTAAATACCTTCAGATTCTGAAGTTCGTCCTCGTACTGTTTTAGTCCTGCATAAGTTAAAATGTTCTTCTTTTCAGCCATTACACATCTGCTTCCTTCCTAAAATAATTCTTCACTGAACCAGGCGTACTTTTGCCTGCCTCTCCCATTCAGCTTTTCATAGTATACAGTATACTATGCGTAACCTTCTCGCATTCACAGTATTATAGCTTAAACCCCTTATGTTGTCAAGAAAAGGTCTGCTTTTTTCAGTCGGCCAATTTTTCATATAAAAACTCTGTTAATCTTTCATACTGATCTATTTGATTTAACTCATTTCTCAGCGCTGCAGAATGAGGCAGGCCCACAGTATACCAGGCAATTTGCTTTCTCATTTCTCTGATTCCCTGGTTCTCTCCTCTCATTTCCACCTGCATTTGAAGATGGCGCAGAATCATTTCTCTTCTCTCAGACTTACTGGGGGGAGGAAGGATTTCTCCGGTTTTCAGATAATGGAGAATTCGTGAGAAGATCCATGGATTTCCCTGGGCTCCTCTGGCCACCATAATCCCGTCGCAGCCTGTTTCTTCCATCATCCTTTTCCCGTCCTCAGGCGTAAATATATCCCCATTTCCAATGACCGGAATAGATACAGCTTCCTTCACCTGCCTGATAATATTCCAATCAGCCTTTCCAGAATAATACTGCTCCCTTGTCCTACCGTGCACAGCCACTGCCAAAACTCCGCAGGCTTCTGCAATTTTAGCTATCTCCACAGCATTTACATTTTCCTCATTAAAACCTTTTCTTATTTTAATAGTAACAGGCTTTTTGATCTTCTTTACCATTGATGTGAGAATTTTTTCCACCAGCTCAGGGTTTTTCATTAAAGCTGAGCCTTCCCCGTTGTTGACCACCTTAGGCACAGGACAGCCCATATTAATATCTATAATATCACAGGGGCCTTCTGCCACCTTGGCTCCTATTTCTCCCATAATATCAGGGTCTGAGCCAAAAAGCTGCACCGCAATAGGATGCTCCTCCTGTTTGATTTCCAGCAAAGCATTTGTATTTTTGTTTTTATATAAAATAGCTTTGGCACTGACCATCTCTGTGTAAAGAAGTCCGCAGCCCTGTTCCTTGCACAAAATTCTAAAGGGCAGGTCTGTAACTCCCGCCATAGGTCCTAAAGCCAAAGGGTTAGGAATAATTACATTTCCGATTTTCAGTTCCATTTCCCTGCTCCTACTGCTCCAAATCCGGGTCTTCTCCCAGATAAAACACTTTAAAATAAAGCTCCAAAGACTCTAACAGCTCTTTTCTCTCTTCCTGGAACTGCTTTATCTTTAAATAGCTGCCAATCTCGTCAATAGTTCCGTCATACTCTCCTGCTTCTGTTTTAAATTCTAAGGTTCCGTCAGGCTGAAACTGCATAAGAAAAATTCCGCCTACCTCCTGAACAAACCAGACGGACATAATTTGAAGCTCTTTTTTAATTCCCTCCGGCAGCCCTTCAAATTCTTCATTTAAATAATATTTCTGGGTGTAGGCATTTGCGCCGCACAGTACAATAGGTTTTTCCTTCAATACTTTTCCCTCTCCTTCTTTTCTTCCATTCTCTTAAATAACGGGAAAACTTAAAAAAGAGGCGCTGCAAAATCAAAACCCCTTATACAGGCAGTTCATAATTTTGCAGCACCTACTTATTATTCCCTGTTTGGCTTTCAGATCGTTACCGAACCAGAGCCTTGCTGATCTGGAACTGTTCTTCAGAAATATCTTTTTTCATATTTAAAGCTTCCTGAATATCAAAGTCTACATAATCGCCGTTTTTGTATGCCACAACTCTGTTGCTCTTTCCCTTTACCAATAACTCTACAGCCTTGGCTCCCATAATAGAAGCGTACACTCTGTCCTTACATGTAGGAGCTCCGCCTCTCTGCATGTGGCCTAAAATTGTAGCCCTTGTCTCAATTCCTGTGGCAGCTTCAATTCTCTTTGCCATGGAGGTAGAGTGGCCGATTCCCTCGGCATTAATTATAATATGATGCTTTTTGCCACGCTTTCTGTTTTCAATAATGCGGTTAATCAGCACCTGTTCATTTCCGTCATATCTTTCTGGCAGAAGAATGTCCTCTGCTCCATTGGCAATACCGCACCACAAAGCAATATAACCGGCGTTTCTGCCCATAACCTCAATAATACTGCATCGCTCATGGGAGGTAGATGTGTCTCTTACCTTGTCAATGGCCTCCATAGCTGTATTGACTGCAGTGTCAAATCCAATGGTGTAATCTGTACATGCAATATCCAGGTCAATGGTTCCCGGAAGGCCGATGGTGTTAATTCCCAAAGCAGAAAGCTTTCCTGCGCCTCTGAAGGAGCCGTCGCCTCCGATTACAACCATGCCGTCGATTCCATGCTTGCGGCAGATTTCAGCGCCTTTTTGCTGTCCCTCTGCTGTAGTAAATTCCTGACATCTGGCTGTGTAAAGAATAGTTCCTCCACGGTGAATAATATCAGCTACGCTGCTGCTGTCCATATCTACTATTTCTTCCTGAAGGAGGCCTGCATAGCCTCTCATAATTCCCTTTACTTTCAGTCCTCTGTTAATTGCGGTTCTGACTACTGCTCTGATAGCTGCATTCATTCCAGGTGCATCTCCACCGCTGGTTAATATGCCGATTGTTTTTACCTCTTTTGCCATAGTCTTCCCTCCATGCATTATGATTCCTTAATCTTCCATATATACTCAAATGATATTCTAATTCATTTTCCCTATCTTTTCAATAGTTTTTTCCACCAGTTTGACATTTTTTTCACCATATTTTTTAGTGAGAGTGTCCAGCAATTCCTTGCCTGCTTTTACATTCCAGTTGGCTGGAAGAACCTTTTTGGCCTTTTCCTTGTTTAAATATAAGATTACTGTATCTTGTCCGTCAGACTCTTTTAATATACTGAGAAGTTCTTCCTCCCTTTCCATATAGCTTTCCTTGTCTGGAAATTGAATCCACAGCTCTCTTGGAACCTGTTCAAAAGGAATTACCTGCTCTAAAATCAGTTTTCCCGCAGGGTCGTCTCCAACAGAAACCCTGCCTTTTACAAACAGCTTTGCGTCCTCTGTTAAAATATCTCTGTTTTTTTCATAATCCTTGGGGAACACCAACACCTCCACAGAGCCTACTAAATCTTCCAGTGTAATAAAAGCCATATTTTTATTAGTTTTAGTAATTTTAACTACCTTTCCTGCTACCATTCCTCCTACAGTCACACGCTGGCCGTCTTTTACAACAGAGCTCTCCGTCTCCTCATCTACCACAAAGTCTGTTGTTTTTGCCGTAATGTTTTTTATCCAGCACTCTCTGTAATCGTCCATAGGATGACCGCTGATATAAATTCCCAGCACCTCTTTTTCAAAGGCTAAAAGATCTTCTTTGGAAAATTCTCCTACTGGAGGCATTGTAATCTGAAAATCTTTTTTCTCCTCTTCCCCTGCAAAATCAAATAAGGACATTTGACCGTCTATAGTATTTTTCTTATCCTTACTTTTCTGCTCTAAAACCTCCGGGGCAATGAGAAGCTTCTGTTTTCTGGTTCCAGGCAGACTGTCCAGGGCTCCTGACTTAATAAAGTTTTCCAAAGTTCTTTTATTTACCTCCTTGTTGGTCATACGCTCCACAAAGTTTTCCATGGAAACAAAGGGACCTGCCTTTTCTCTTTCCTCAATAATAGCCTCCACTACAGTTCTGCCTACGCTTTTAATCGCTGACAATCCATAGCGGATCGCTCCCTCAGATACAGAAAAGCCGCTGACTCCCACATTAATGTCAGGGGGCATAATGTCAATTCCCATTTGACGACATGTAAGTATATACTCAGATACCTTTGTCACATTATCCATAACAGAGGTTAAAAGAGCCGCCATATATTCTTTCGGATAATAATATTTTAAATATGCCGTCTGATAAGAAACTACTGCGTAAGCCGCCGCATGGGACTTGTTAAACGCATACTTGGCAAAGTCCGTCATCTCGTCAAAAATGTGGTTGGCTGTTTTCTCATCTATTCCGTTGTTAATACATCCGGCCACTCCTTCTTCCGGATTTCCATATACAAAGTTCTGTCTTTCCTTTTCCATAACAGAAGCTTTTTTCTTAGACATGGCTCTGCGCACCAAATCGCTTCGTCCCAAGGTATATCCGGCCAGGTCTCTAACAATCTGCATAACCTGCTCCTGATACACAATACATCCGTAGGTAGGCTCTAATATAGCTTCCATTTGAGGGCAGTCATAAGTAATTTCCCCTGAATGATTTTTCCCCTTTAAATATCTGGGAATAAAATCCATAGGGCCTGGACGGTAAAGGGAAATTCCGGCGATAATATCCTCCAGATTTTCCGGCTTCAGCTCCTTCATAAAGCTTTTCATGCCGCCGCTTTCCAGCTGGAACACGCCCTCGTCCCGGCCGCTTCCTATCATTTCCAGCACGTTTTTATCATTGTAGTCTATTTTCAGCATGTCCAAATCCACGCCGTAATTTTTCTCTGCCTGCTTTACTGCGTTTTGTATTACAGTCAGTGTTCTAAGGCCCAGGAAATCCATTTTTAAAAGCCCCAGTTCCTCCAAGGTAGTCATAGTAAACTGAGTGGTTATGGTTCCGTCCGCCGCCTTAGAAAGCGGCACGTACTCATCTATGCTGGTGCGGCTGATTACCACTCCCGCCGCGTGCATAGACGTATGTCTGGGCAGACCCTCTAAACGCCTGGACATGTCGATCATATATTTTACTTCTTCGTCCTGCTCATAGGCCGCCTTTAAATCAGGGCTCATTTTTAAAGCCTTATCAAGAGTCATGCCTAAGTCTCTGGGAATCATTTTGGCAATCATATCGCACTTGGCATAAGGCATGTCCAAAACCCGACCGACATCTCTTACCACACCTTTTGCCGCCAATGTACCAAAGGTGACGATCTGCACCACCTGATCTTTTCCGTATTTTTCTACTACGTAATCAATCACCTCCTGCCGTCTCTCAAAGCAGAAGTCTACGTCAATATCAGGCATGGATACTCGCTCCGGATTAAGGAAACGCTCAAACAGCAGATTATAGCGGATCGGGTCAATGTCTGTAATCTCCAGACAGTAAGATACCACACTGCCTGCGGCAGACCCTCTTCCCGGCCCTACAATAATATCATTAGATTTAGCAAAATGAATAAAGTCCCACACAATCAGGAAATAGTCTACATACCCCATGGTGTGTATTACATCCAGCTCATAATCTAAACGCTTCTTTAAGGTTCCGTCGTCGTCCGGATAGCGGACCTTTAAGCCTTCCATGCAAAGATGCTGTAAATATCCCCAGGAATCATAGCCTTCTGGCGCCTGGTATTTAGGCAGCTTGGTGACGCCGAATTCAATTTCCACATTACATCTTTCTGCAATTTTATGAGTGTTTTCCAGGGCCTGCAGGGCGTATGGAAACAACTTTTTCATTTCCTCCTCAGACTTGCAGTAATACTGGCCGCCTTCATAGCGCAGTCTGTTTTCGTCTGATACTTTTTTCCCCGTCTGGATACACAGAAGAATGTCATGGGCCGCCGCATCCTCTGCAAATGTATAGTGGACGTCATTTGTTGCCACTAAATCAATTTCCAGCTCTTTGCTCATTCTTAAAAGTCCCTGGTTTACGCTTTGTTGAGCAGGAATTCCGTGGTCCTGAAGCTCTAAAAAGAAATTTCCTTTTCCGAAAATATCCTGATAATGCAGAGCTGACCTTTTAGCCTCGTCGTACATTCCCCGCTCTAAAAATTTCTGGACCTCCCCTGCCAGACAGGCGCTGAGGGCGATAATCCCGCTGTGGTACTGCTCCAGCACCTCATAGTCCACTCTTGGCCTGTAATAAAATCCGTCCACAAAGCCCTTGGACACAATTTTCATCAGATTATGATACCCTTCATCATTTTCCGCCAACAGCACTAAATGATAATATCTGTCCTCTCCTGACACTGTTTCCCTGTCAAACCTGGAGCCTGGAGATACATATACCTCGCTGCCTAAAATCGGCTTGATTCCCGCCTCTTTGGCTGCTCTGTAAAAGTCTATCACTCCATACATAACTCCGTGATCCGTAATAGCCATACTGTCCATGCCCAGTTTCTTTGCCTGGGCCGTCAGCTCCTTTATTTTTGAAGAGCCATCTAAAAGGCTATATTCTGTATGTACATGCAGATGGGTAAATGCCATTTTATCTTCTCCTTATTTTCTAAATGAAACGAAAAGGAAGTGCTGCGACAACTGAATATCCACAACACTCCCTTTATGCCTGGTATTTATTAATCTTAATGGCTGCTCAGGTAAGTTTCAATCTCCTTAATAGCTTTAGATTCATCATCGCCGTCTGCAGTTACTGTAATCTGCTCGCCTGTGCCAAGGCCTAAAGTCATCATGCCCATAATGCTTTTTGCATTTACCCGGGCGCCCTCATTTTCCACATAGATTTTACACTCATACTGGCTGGCAATCTGTACCAGCATGGCAACAGGCCTTGCCTCAAGCCCTGACGCAATCTTAATAGTGATTGTCTTTTTTACCATAATCATCCTCCTCATTCTTCCGACGGCCTGTTTAAGCCTTGCACTGCATCTTCTCTCATTTTCTGCGCTAGTTCGCTTAGCTTTCTAAGCCGGTGATTTACACCGGACTTACCTACAGGCGGGTCCAGAGCTTCCCCAAGCTCCTTTAACGTTGCATCCTGTTTTAACAGCCTTGTCTCTGCCATCTCCCGCAGATTATCCGGCAAGGCGTCAAAACCTATTGTATCTCTGATATACTTTATATCCTCTAACTGCTTCACCGCAGCTGATACCGTTTTATTAATATTGGCAGTTTCACAATTCACCTGACGGTTAACACTATTTCTCATTTCCTTTAAGATACGAATATTCTCCAGCTCCATAAGAGATACCGGGGCTTCCATTACGTTGAGAACCTCCACAATTTGGCTGCCTTCCTTAATATATACAATAAAATATTTTTTACGCATAACAATTTTTGCGTCCAGCTGGAAGGTTCCCATCATCTGCTGCAGCTGTCTGGCCTTGGCCTCTGTGGAGCAGACAATTTCAAAATGGTAAAACTTTTCCGGATCGCTTAAAGAACCGCTGGCCAAAAAGGCGCCTCTGATAAAAGCTCTTCTGCAGCAGGACTGCTGCGTAACAATGTTTTGCATAACAAAAAGATTCTCTTCAATCTCCCCCTCTGCATTCAGAAGCTTTACTGCCTTTAAAACCCGGATTGCATCCTCATGCTCCCGGATAATTACTGTATATATTCTGTTTTTGTGTAAATATGCATTATGTTTTATTGATATGTCAGTAACTATATTAAATGTTTTTTTCAATAATGTAAAGTACTTTCTTGCAACTGCCACATTTTCCGTCTGTATTCTGACGCAATATTTATTTTCCTCGGATATTTGAATCCGTCCGCACAAGCTGATAATAGCTGCTGTCTCTGCAATCTGGCAGTGCCTGGCAGTGCTGGACTGCCTGGAAAGCTCTTCCTTTACTTTGGAAGAAAATGACATAGGCATTTCACTTTCCTCTCTTGCTGTCTTTATCAATATCCCTGTGTTCAATTTTTAATCCCCATTCCTCATGGGTTTTCAGCCTTTCATATAAAGCTCTGGAAATTGTCACAGACCTGTGTTTTCCTCCTGTACATCCTATTGCCACCACCAACTGATTTTTTCCCTCAGCCACATAATTAGGCAGAAGAAACTCCATAAGATCATACAGCTTTTCTAAAAATATATGGGCCTTTCCTCCCTGCATAACAAAGTCCTGCACATCCCTCTCTTCTCCTGTGCGGCCTCTCAGCCTTACGTCATAATAGGGATTGGGAAGAAAGCGGACATCAAATACTAAATCCGCATCTGCCGGAATACCGTACTTAAACCCAAAGGACAAAATAGTCACAAATAAATTTTCAAACTTCTGATTTTCCAGAAATATTTTTTCCAATTCCTGCTTCAGCTCTTTTGTTAAAAGCATACTGGTATCAATAATGTAATCGGCTTTCTCCTTGAGAAATCCCAGTTTTTCTCTTTCCCTGGCAATTCCTCTGTCGATTCTGCCCTGGCCGGCCAGGGGGTGAGCCCTTCTTGTCTCTTTATATCGTTTAATCAGGATTTCGTCGCTGCAGTCTAAAAACAGGATTTCATAGGAAATACCTTTTTCCCTCCAATGACTGAACACCTGTTCCAAACCTGCCAATCCCTCGCCGCTTCTAATATCCAGCCCTAATGCAGTATCTCTGGGCTGAGAGCTATTGCCCATAATCAGATCCGTCAGCTTTTCTATTAATGATATGGGAAGATTGTCAATACAGTCAAAGCCTATATCCTCCAGTATTTTTAACGCAATGGTCTTGCCTGCTCCGGACATTCCCGTCACAATTACAAGTTTCATTTTTTTCCTCCAAAGCCCTCAAATTCCCCGAGGCGTTTAATTTCCATTTCCAGGGCAACTCCTGTATCCTTCATTATCTTTTCCTGGATCTCCCCACACAGCCTGCAAATATCCTCCGCAGTGGCGTGGTCTTTGTTAATTACAAACCCACAGTGCTTTTCCGACACCTGGGCTCCTCCTACACAGTACCCGCGAAAGCCTGCGTCCTCAATCAGCTTACCTGCAAAATATCCTTCCGGGCGCTTAAATGTGCTGCCTCCGCTGGGGTACTCTAAAGGCTGTTTTTCTCTTCTTCTGGCCGCCAGGTCCTCCATCTTCTTTTTGATTTCTTCCCTGTCTCCCTGCTCCAGCTGTAAAACAGCCTCCAGCACTATATATCCCTGCTTTGCCACAATACTGGTTCTGTAGCCAAATTCCATACTGGTTAGAGGCAGTACAGCTACCTGGCCGTCCGGTTTTAACACTGTCACCTCTAGTACTATATCCTTCATCTCAAAGCCATAGGCGCCTGCGTTCATCACCACGGCTCCTCCCAGGCTTCCAGGTATCCCCGCAGCGCATTCCAGACCTGTAAGAGAATGATCTAAGGCTTTTTTTGCAATGGCTGACAAAAGACATCCCGCCCCGGCAGTCAGCCTGGCGCCTTTTACTTCGCAGTAATCAAACGGCTTGCCTATTTCAATCACAACTCCTCTGAATCCTTTATCGCTTACCAGCAGATTACTGCCGTTGCCTAAAATAAAAAACGGCATATTGCTGTCTCTGCACAGCTTTAAAATCTCTGCCAGCTCTTTAGGGCCGGCGGGCGTTACAAAATAGTCTGCCGGGCCGCCTACGCGAAAGGTAGTATGTTTTGCCATGGCTTCATTTGTTTTTACCTTGTTTTCTCCTGCTGTCTGCCTAAGCTTTTCCAGAAATCTATCCATTTTACCTTTAAATCCTTACATTTCCTTTTTTGCCAAATTCGCCTGCACTCTGCGGTACAGCTCCTGAGCTGCATTATAGCCCATTTTCTTTTGTCTGTAATTAACAGAAGCAGATTCTACAATAATAGCCAGATTGCGTCCCGGACGGATAGGAATACTGTGGCAAACTACTTTATTGCCCAAGAATTCTGTATACTGGTCCTCTAATCCCAATCTGTCATACTCTTTATCTTTATTCCAGTCTTCCAGTTTAATTACCATATCAATCTGCTGCGTATCCTTTACACTTTCTACGCCAAACAAGGTCTTTACGTCTATAATTCCAATTCCCCGCAGCTCGATAAAGTGTCTTGTAATATCAGGAGCGCTTCCGATTAAGGTTTCATCGCTGACCTTGCGGATCTCCACTACATCGTCAGTAACAAGGCGGTGGCCTCTTTTAATTAACTCTAAAGCAGCCTCGCTTTTCCCAATACCACTTTCCCCCATAATCAGCACGCCCTCGCCGAATACGTCCACTAAAACCCCGTGAATGCTAATACATGGAGCCAGCTTTACCTTTAACCAGCGGATTACTTCAGCCATTAAGTCAGATGTGGTTTTTTCAGACACCAGACAAGGCACGCCGTAATGGTTGCAAAGCTCCATCATGTCCTCGTCCGGCTCCATCCCCCTGCTGTATACAATGCACGGAACTTTGCTGGCCAGCAGCTGGTCGTACCGGCTTCTTTTTACCTCATCCTCCAGCTGGCTGATATAAGCCTGCTCTACATAGCCAATAATCTGAACTCTTTCATTGTCAAAATGGTCGAAAAATCCTGCCAGCTGCAGCGCCGGTCTGTTTACGTCCGGATGGGTCAGCACTGTTTTTTCTGTATCCAGCTCAGCTGTAACGTTTTTCAGGTTCATTTTCTCTACTAATTCTGCGATTGTAACCCCATGCATATTACTTTCTCCTTTTCGCCCTACCTGTGGGTTTTGCTTTTTTTCATAGTATCATATCTTTTGTTTCTTGTCATCATGGAACTGGCACAAAACCAGACTGGCTTTTTCCCTGTTTTAATGGAAAAACTTATAAACGCTTTCCGCCGCCTTTTGGTTCATTCCCTCCACGGCATTCAGCTCCATTACTGTAGCTTCCTTCACAGCCTCAATAGACTTAAACTTTTTCATTAAGGCCTTTCGCCTGGCAGGCCCGATTCCCTCTATATCGTCTAAAATAGAGCGCACCTGTCCTTTACTTCTAAGGCTTCTGTGATATTCGATGGCAAAGCGGTGGGCCTCGTCCTGGATTCTGGTAATCAGACGAAAGCCTTCTGAATGCCGGTCTATAGGTAGCTCTTTATTATTAAAATACAGTCCCCTTGTTCTGTGTTTGTCATCCTTTACCATGCCGCACACCGGAATAGACAAATTTAGCTGGCTTAACACCTGCAAAGCCACGTTTACCTGCCCTTTTCCGCCGTCCATCATAATCAAATCAGGAAATCTTGTAAAACTGCCGTATTCCTGATCCACGCCTTTTTCCTGCAAGATCTTGGATTCCTCCAGACCGTGACCAAACCGTCTCATCAGCACTTCGTTCATGGAGGCGTAATCATTGGCCCCCTTAATCCATTTAATTTTAAATTTTCTGTAATCGTTTCTTTTGGGGCGGCCGTTTTCATATACAATCATAGAGCCTACAGAGTCAAAGCCGCTGATGTTAGAAATATCAAAGGCCTCGATTCTGGTAATTCCTGAAAGACCTAAAAGGTCTCCGATCTGATTCATAGCCCCAGTAGTGCGCATCTCCTCCCTCTTGATTTTTTCTTTATCCTGAGTAAGGACAAGGGCCGCGTTCTTCTCCGCCAGCTCTACCAGACGCTCCTTTTCCCCTTTTACAGGCACAACGATTTTTACCTTCTGTCCTTTTTTCGCTGTCAGCCACTGGCTGATAACCTCCTCGTCCTCCAGCTGCTTCTGCACCCACAGCTCCCTGGGCACAAAGGGAGTGCCTGCATAAAATTGCTTTACAAAGCTGGTGAGAATCTGTGACTTATCTTCCTCCAGCTCTGCCCGCAGATGAAAATGCTCCCTCCCAATCAGCTTGCCTTCTCTTACAAAGAACACCTGAACCACCACGTCCTCCATATCCCTGGACATGGCGATAATATCCCTGTCCTCTATAACGCTGCTGGTGATTTTTTGCTTTTGAGCTATTTTTTTTACGCTGTCCAGCAAATCTCTGTATTCTATGGCTCTCTCGTAGTCCATTTCCTCTGAGGCAGCGTACATTTTCTTCTCCAGGCTTTCTAAAATTCCGTCGTATTTTCCTCCCAGAAACTCTAAAGCCTGCTCTATATTTTTTCTGTATTCTTCCTTTGAAATATATCCCTGGCAGGGAGCGTTGCACTGTTTAATGTGGTAATTCAGACAAGGTCTTTCTTTTCCTATGTCTCTTGGCAGAACTCTGTGGCAGGTTCTGATTTTATAAAGCTTATGCATTAAATCAATAGTGTCCTTTACTGCTCCTGCGCTGGTGTACGGCCCGAAATACTTATTTTTATCTTTTTTCATGTCCCTGGAAAACAGCACTCTGGGAAAATCCTCCTGCACTGTCACCTTAATGTAAGGATATGTTTTGTCATCCTTCAGCATAGTGTTATATCTGGGGCGATGCTCTTTAATCAGATTGCACTCCAGCACCAGGGCCTCCAGCTCTGAGTCTGTAATAATATACTCAAATCTGGCTATGTGGGATACCATCCGCTCTATTTTAGCAGTTTTATTTCTGCTGCTTTGAAAATACTGGCGCACTCTGTTTTTCAGGCTGACTGCCTTCCCCACATAAATAATCTCGTCCTTATCATTATGCATCAGGTAAACTCCCGGCTGAGCCGGAAGCTTCTTCAGTTCTTCTTCTATATTAAACACAGCCGCTACCTCCTGAGCCTGCTGCCATCGTATTTTATCTGCATTTCCAGATTTCTCATCAGGTCCTTTAATTTCTCCTCCGCCGTTTCTCCCAAAACCGGAACCTCCATAATCTCGCAGATCATTTCTACTGCCTGATTGGAAGCAAAACGGCCCTTTTCTGTAATCAGAGCCAGCTTGTCCTCATATGTTTCCGCCTCCAAAAACTCCATAAGAAAGGGGGAAGCCTCTTTAGGCTCCTGCTCTGCTTCCCCTTTATCCTCCGGGAAAGAATCTGCATTTTCTGACAGCTCTACCTTTTTAAATCTGTATTTTTGATTTACATCCGGATATTTTTCCCTGTCCACCAGACTAACAAACATTTCTAAAGGCCTGGCGTACACCTTAAAAGAACCGTAAAGGGCCTGGTAAATAACCAGCTTTTCTCCTGTCTCTGTATGTTCTGCCACTGCTATGATCTGATACAGCTTATTCTTAAAATGGCGGTAAAATTCTCCTGTTTTTGGTATTCTTTCCATAAAATTTTATAGTACCTCCTAAAGGCCCCTTTGTTTACCCTGTAATTATTGTTTTTACTCCATTGTCATTCTGGGAATAATAACCTCCGCCGTAGTCCCGTCTGAGGCCTGAGATTTCCCGGCGGGAGCCACATAGTCGGGAAGCTCCGGCATAGATTTTAACTCCGGCGCCGGTCCCTGAATCACAGGAGCCTCTGCCCCCTCATTTTCACCTTGTCCTGTTTCTTCAGGAGGCAGGGCGGCTCTGGATTCTTCAATGGCCTTCTCCTCAGCCTCTGCTTCCTCCGGGCTTTTTAAACCTTCCCATGGATATTTACAGGACGCGCTCCACAATATCCACTGGTCATAGCCGGCGTCGTAAACTCCCTGTATTTGAGCCCTGATCTGCTCAGGACCGTATGAAATATAATTTTTCAGATAAGAAGCGGTAAAGGACTGCAGCCATGGGCGGACAATAGCCTGAGTCCCGCCCTCCTGTACGTACTTGTCCAGATCTTTTTTGGAGCCTTTTAAAGCTGCCAGAGTTGTATTGTAGGGCTCCGTATCAGGATGTTCTATTCCAAAATTGCCGTCTCCGTAGTGGGACGGATAAATCATAGGACAAATATAGTCTAAATGCTTTGCCATTTCCCCGTAAATCTGTCCAACTGACTGAGCGTCCTGTTCACTGCCTATAATCGCTCCAAATACGTCGGCTGACACATATACATTTTTCTGGGAAAGTTGCTGCACAGCGTAAGAGGTAAATTCTGTGATTACATCTGTTTTTCCACGGCCATTTGTGTCCGCCTCGTCAAAAACCACATCCCCCACCCCTTTTTCCGTGCAGAAGCGAATGTAATCAAACTGAATCTCGTCAAACCCTAAGTCTGCGGCCAGACCTCCCACTTCCATCAGGTAATCCCAGACTTCCTTTTTATAAGGATTGATCCAGGCCAGCCCCTGCTTGTCCCGAAATACGGAGCCGTCTGCCAGCTTTAAGCACCACTCCGGCTTTTTCTCCGCCAAATAAGGGTCTCTGAAAGCGACTATCCTGGCGATTACATAAATATCGTGTTCCTTTAAGGTCTGAATCAGCTCCGGCATATTGGCAATATAAGGCTTGCAGGCTTCTATTTCCTGAACTACAGGAGAATCCACCTGACAGGTAATTCTTCCGTTATCGTCCTTAAAATCAATAACCACAGCGTTCAGCTCTGTTTCGTCCAGCTTTTCAATAATATTGTCCATCATTTCCGGGGTGCCTGCCGCAGGGGCGGAAATATAAATCCCCTTTACCTTTACCGGCTCCCTTTTTTCCGGCTCCGGCTCTGTTTCTGGTTCTGTCTGCGATTCTGTTTCTTCCTGAGCCTTTGACTCTTGTTTTTCTCCTTGGTTTACTACAATCGGGGCTGGTGTTGTTATGTCCTGCATAGGTTCATATCTGCGGCATCCTGTTAAGGCCAGCACACATGCTCCTGCTATAAGCCATTTTTTCATCACATATTACCCTTTCTGTTTATGCTTTTGTATCATTGTTTGTTTTCAGGTTCCTGTTTATGCAGAATCCTGCTTGTTTTAACCTCTTGTTTTAACTGCTTTTTCTTTTGCTTTTCATTTCCCGTATTACAGCCTTATCCTCCAGGCTGACCCTGTAAGATTCTAAAATTTTCTGAAGGCTTTTCTGGTACGTCCACTCATCTAAAGCCGCAGTGTTTTTAAGATAAGCCATAGTCTTTTCCCGCACCTTTACAAAATACTGGGAAATAGCCCAGGCAGCGGCCATTTTCACGTAATAGCCTTCGTGAAGATTTCTGTCAAAATACTGAAACGCTTTGGAGCAGTATTCTTCATCTGCATAATAATCTAACATCATTACCATGGCAAACCGGATTTTATATTCTTCCCCGGATTCCATACATTCCTCCATCAGCTTCCACATTCTCTCCCGGCACTTTTTTGTAAACTTTAAGCTTCCGCAAAAGCCATCGCACACTGCCCAGTTGTCAATTTTAGGCAGAAATCTTTCAATCAGCAGAAACCTTTCATCCTCGCTCATGGAGGCGCAGCCGATTACAAATCCCTGAACCATGATTTCCTCATATGTATCGTCAGAACACTGATTCAAAAATTCCTTATAATCCTTTTTGGCTTCCTCCTTAGCCAGCTTTCTAAGGACAGGCAGCCTGACTCCTATTATAGGCTTTTTAAGGTCAGGAATCAGTTTACTTTGAAACTCTCTGTAATTATCATCCCTGAGACTATTCAGTTTTTCTTTTATATCCATTTTACCACCTCCGTTTTTTACATTTTTCCCATAACTTCCCCTTAACTTTTGTTCAGTATATCACATTTTTCATAATTTTCAAAATTTCTATATTTTTTTTTGGTTTTCCCCAGATTTTATGATAGAATTACTAGTGTTAAAAAATAGTAACTTACAATAGATGGAGGCATTATATGCGAATCGGATTTGATAATGAAAAATATTTGAGAACTCAATCTCAGCACATCAAAGAACGGATTGGACAGTTCGGAGATAAATTATATTTGGAATTCGGAGGCAAGCTGTTTGATGATTACCACGCGTCCAGAGTCCTGCCTGGCTTTGCCCCTGACAGTAAGCTGCGGATGCTCCTTCAGTTAGCTGACCAGGCAGAAATCATTATTGCCATTAATGCTGCTGATATTGAAAAAAATAAGGTTCGCTATGACCTGGGAATCACCTACGACGTAGATGTGCTGCGTTTGATCCAGGCCTATACAGATAAGGGACTTTATGTGGGAAGCGTAGTTATCACCCAGTACTCCAATCAGCCGGCTGCTGATATTTTTAAATCTAAGCTGGAAAAAATGGGAATCCGGGTTTACCGCCACTACATGATTGAGGGATATCCTAATAATATTCCTATGATTGTCAGTGAACATGGATTTGGAAAAAATGATTATATTGAAACTACAAAGCCACTTGTGATTATTACAGCTCCCGGGCCGGGAAGCGGAAAAATGGCCACCTGTTTATCTCAGCTTTACCACGAAAACAACAGAGGCATAAAGGCAGGATACGCCAAGTTTGAAACATTCCCAATTTGGAATATTCCTTTAAAACATCCTGTAAACCTGGCTTATGAAGCTGCCACTGCTGATTTAAATGATGTTAATATGATCGACCCCTTCCACTTAGAGGCTTATGGAGTAACTACAGTTAATTATAATAGAGACGTAGAGATTTTCCCAGTGTTAAACGCTATGTTTGAAAGTATTTACGGCTCCAGCCCATATAAATCTCCTACTGATATGGGGGTAAATATGGCGGGCAACTGTATTATCGACGACGAGGCCTGCAAGGAAGCTTCCTATCAGGAAATTATCCGTCGGTACTACCAGGCCTTAAACAGAGTTGCCAAAGACATGGGCAATAAAGATGAGGTATTTAAAATTGAGCTTTTGATGAAGCAGGCGAAAATCACCGCCGATATGCGCCGCTCCGTACCTGCAGCCTGTGAACGCTCAGAAGCCATAGGAGCTCCCGCTGCCGCTATGGAACTGCCGGACGGCTCTATCATTACAGGAAAAACCTCTAATCTGTTAGGGGCCTCAGCTGCTTTAATCTTAAACGCTGTAAAGAAGCTGGGCAATATTGACCACCATATACATTTAATTGCCCCTTCTGCCATTGAACCTATTCAAAAGCTGAAGGTAGATTATTTAGGCAGCAAAAATCCCCGCCTTCATACAGACGAGGTTCTCATTGCCCTTTCCATGTGCGCGGCCACAGACCACAATGCCCAGGTTGCCTTAGAACAGCTTCCTAAGCTGAGAGGCTGCCAGGTGCACACCTCTGTTATGCTGTCGGACGTAGACATTAAAATCTTCAAAAAGCTGGGCGTAGATTTAACATCTGAGCCTATTTATGAGCAGAGAAGACTTTACAGGTAGCTAAAAAAACGGCTTTCTGTTTACTATGTGTATATATTTTCACACAGATAACAGACAGCCGTTTTTCTGATTTCTTATGCTTCTTCTAAATAATCTATTGCCAACTGGGCCATCACTGCGCTGCCCATTTTCAGGCACTTTTCTGCCATATCATATTTCTCATTGTGGTTGGAAAAGGCTCTCCCCTCTTTTTCATTTCTGGTTCCCAAAAATCCGAAAATACTAGGCACCTTGTCCCCATAAAAGGAAAAATCTTCACTTCCCATAACAGGTTCCATATCTTTATAAACAGCTTCGCCAAACAGCTTTACAGCCGCGTTCCCTGCTATTGTGTTTAATTTCTTGTCCAGATTCAGCACCGGAGGGGTCATATACTGGTAATCCAGCTCTGCTGTAGCTCCTAAAACTGCAGCTGCATTTTTCGCCATCTGCCTTAATTCCTCAGGCAGCCGTTTCTGAAGCTCCCTGTCAAAGGTGCGGACTGTTCCTTCAATCTCCACCTTGTTGGCGATTGTGTTAAACCTGGTCCCTCCCTGAATCGTTCCCATAGTGATTACAAGAGGATTTAAAGGCGTATTTCTCCTGGAAACATAAGTTTGAAGTCCCATAATCACATTGGCTGCAGCCGCTATTGCATCTATTCCATTCTGCGGTTCGCTGCCGTGGGCGGAAAATCCTTTTATGTGAATCTGGAAGGTATCGCAGCCAGCCATACGGTTGCCAGGCTGGAAGTTGATTTTTCCTTCCTCCAATCCGCCCCACACGTGAAGTCCCGCCACTGCGTCCACATTGTCCATGGCCCCTCTTTCAATGGCGGCCTTAGCTCCCATTGCCACCTCTTCTGCAGGCTGGAAAATCAGTTTTACATTTCCCTTTAATTCATCTTTTACCTGCAGCAGAATTTTGGCGGCCCCCAGCAGCATAGCCATATGGTTATCATGGCCGCAGGCGTGCATACTTCCATTTTCCGAAGCAAAAGGCAGCCCTGTTTCTTCTTTTACTAATAAAGCGTCAATATCTGATCTGAGGGCAATGGTTTTCCCCGGCTTCCCGCCGCAAATTGTGGCTGTCATCCCTGTAACCCCCTGAAATAATTCAGGCTCCAGCCCCATTTCCTCCAAATCTCTTTTCAGCCTTTTTGTAGTTTCCACCTCATTGAAGGATGTTTCAGGATACTGATGGTATTCCCTCCTTCTCTCTACAATGTAAGGCTCCAACTGCTCCGCCAATTCTTTAATATTCATTTTCCCCTTCTCCTTTAGGTTTTCTAAAAAAACCTATTTCTCAGATTTATTTTTCACTGCTAATCATTATTTTTAAGATTTCCTTATCTGTTTCCTTCATGCCTTCTTTTCCTATGGCTCCTACGCTCATAATTGTCTCTGACACTTCCTCCTGGATAATGCCTGTAAACGGCGCGTACGCCTGATCGTTCATAGCCAGGTGGTGAGCCAGAAAAGAGGCGTCTAAGCTGGAGGCGATTTTGGCCGCGCAGGAAATTTTGGCTCCGTCACAAATAATTCCCGGAATGTTGGCTAAGGTGTTTTCTATTGTTTTTTTAATCCTGTCCATGGACCCGCCTACCATATAAGTAATAGCTGCCCCGCTGGCACAGGAGGCGGAAACCGCGCCGCAGAATGCGGATAATTTTCCAATATAGGTTTTCTGGTACACAGTAAGCAAATTAGAAAATACTAAGGCTCTGTATAGAATATAGTCCGGCAGCTCCAGCTCTCTGGCGTATACGGCCAAGGGCACAGAGGATGCGATTCCCTGATTTCCGCTGCCTGAATTAATAATAACAGGAAGGTCGCAGCCTCCCATTCTGGCCTCTGATGCCGCTGCAGTCAGACTTCTCATTTTTGTCAAAATGCTGGGCGGGTAGGATTCCATAATTACTCTTCCTATTCCAAGACCGTATTTTCCTGTCATGCCTTCTCTAGCAATTGCCATGTTGCAGGAAATCTGCTTTTCAATTATATCCTGCACGTCTTCCAGTTTTACTGTGTCGGCAAATTCTTTAATATCCTCCAGATTTAAAAGGCTTCTGTCCGCCTGATGGGACTCCTGCCCCTTTTCTTTATTTTCATAAATAACCTGATCATTTTTCTGAATCTTAGTAATATTGGTGTGGTCATGCTTAATCTCCAGCACAACCTGATTGCCCTCTGCTTCCATTTCCAGAATAATGTGAAGCACAACAGGAGTGTCTAAAAGCTCCACGCTGCACACATTTTTAGCCAGCAGCTCTCTGGTTTTCTGAATGTGGCTGCTGTTTACTCCTTCCAGCACCTCCATCATTTTGCTGCTGTCCCCTCCAACAGCTCCCAGCACTACGCCTGCAGCGATTCCCACCATTCCTCCAGAATTGGGAATAGTTACACATCTTACATTTTTAATAATATTGCCGCTGCATTTGGCTGTAATCCGTTCCGGCATAGCTCCCAGCACCTCTCTGGCTTTGGCCGCGCCGTATGCCAGGGCAATAGGTTCTGTACATCCCATAGCGGGCACCAATTCCTCCCGCAGAATTTCAATGTATTCTTTGTAGATGTTCTCCTTCATGCTTCCTAAAATTCTCCTTTGTCAGTTTCTTATTTCCACTCTTCTTCCAGGAAATTTACAATATCAATGGCCTTTGGCGGGCAGCCCTTCAAACTTTTCTTAAATCCGCATGTACACTGGCCCACGCCGATTTCACCTGTTTCTCCTTTATAGCCCTGTCCAATACATACCAGGTTCTTCTTTCCTCTCAGCTTTCCGGCGTCGCTTAAACGATCCAGAGCATAAATCAGGGAACCGTAGCAGGCGCTGCAGGCGTCCTTAGGATCTGCAAATTTGGCCAGATTCTGCACTCTGTGAGTCATGCGGAATTTGCTCTTTGCATTTTTATCCTCATTAATGTAAATAAAATTAGCGTGTTCTGTGTCTGTGCTTCCTACTCCCAGCTTCTCAGCCATGCGAATATAAGGAATATCGTCTACTTTGTAGCCCATACAGTCGCATACATAGCTGTCGCACAAAACAGGGTCCTTAAATCCTAACACTCTGTTCATCACTACAGGATTTCCGCCCTCCTCAAAATCCAGATCTCCGCATATATTATCCACTAAAATAAAATCATTGCGGCAGACTGTATTTAAATGAGCGATTGGCTTGTGCAGGCCCATTGTGTGAAAACGGCGTTTCTCTCTGTTTGGCATAACCCCTTTATTATTTTTCAAAGCGCATGTAATAGTAGTCTGGCAATGTCCCTTTAACACCGGCATATTAATCATATAATCTACTTCCATTGCTTTATCGCAGATGGCGATTTCCATGCCCTTTGCCTCATACTCTGTATAGCTGTCTCTCTGCAGGTCCACTAAAGGCACGTTGTATTTTGTGGAAATCTGGCGGTATCCTGCCGCTGTAAATGCTGACTGCGTATTATCCCCTACCCAGGAGCCTTCCATAATAGTAATATTTTTAAATCCATGCTCCTGTAAATATTCAATGGCTCCTGCTAACAGCTCTTTATGTGTAGTGGCGCCGCTGGACGGATCTCTGGCCACTACCAGGTTTGGCTTTAAGGCAATTTTTTTATTTAAGTCCCCAATATCTCCGGCTACATCTGCCCGGTCCATAACCCTCTTCGCCATTTCTTTATAATCAGTTCCGTGAATAATAATAATATCTTTGCGGTTCATTTTTCTCCTCCTCTATAAAGTTCTTTGAATATTATATCATTACTTTATAAATTTTTCATTATATTTCTCATTAAGCCACTGTACTGCCTGGCTTAATCCGTCATCGTCAAAGGGGAAAGTTTTCTGCTCTTTTAAGGCGTCGTCTGTGGCATCATAGGAATATGGCTCCGGCCACACAACGGCTCCAATAACCTCTGTCTCCTCTAAAGTTTCCTTTTTTAGTCTGTACCGCATACCTTGAAAGCTTCCTGTAAACGAACTTTTTTTCAGCAGAGGCATAGCGATGCAGCCGTGTAAATCTATCATCCTCTCCACTCCTTTCACACAAGTCCCATTGTCTTTAATAAATACAGCCAGGCAGTTAAGGTCACAGAGCTGAATAAGGTGGTAAGAATAATTACCCCTGAGGAAAACTGCCCGCCGTGGCCCATATTTTTCGCCATAATAAAACAGCTGACCGTTGTGGCTGAACCTAACATTACTAAAACAGATACAATCTGGTCTCCCACAAATCCCATATGTATTCCAATAGGAAGAAACAGCGCCACAAATCCGGTCAGTTTCATTACTGCGCAGATAATTGTCGGCTTTAGGTCCACAAAGGCCTCCCCAAATTTCACCGAACCTCCCATAGCCATCAACCCTAAAGGCGTGGCCAGTACAGCCAGATTGCTTACTGTTTTTTCTAAAATTACCGGCATGGGCACAGAAAGGAGAGAGTACAAAATTCCCAGCACAATTCCTATAATAATCGGGTTAGTTATAATCCCTTTACACGTTCTGGCCGCCAAAGCCTTCATATCTTCCTTTTCCCCAGGCCGGAATAAGGTCAACACTACAACCGCCATAGCATTATACAAAGGCACGCTGGCAATGATCATTAAAGGCGCGATTCCGCTGCTGCCGTAAATATTTTGTATAAATGCAATACCTAAAACTGCAGAGCTGCTTCTATAGGAGGCTTGTATAAATTCTCCCCTGATTTGCCTGGAAAAGCACAAGGACGCTGCAGCTGAAATTCCTATGCTGGCAACTGTGGCTAAAAAGCAGAAAATCACCAGCTTTCCATTCCACGCCTCTCTAATATCCACTTCTGCAATATCTTTAAATAGCAATGCCGGCAAAGCGGCATGAAAAACAAACTTATTCATTTTATTAACAAAATCCTCTGTAAATAAGCGGATCTTTCTAAACCACATTCCTAAAATCATTGTAAAGAAAATAGGCATGGTAGCATTGATGCAAAACACAAAATTTTCCATAATCAGCTCCTTCATACACAGAACCAGTCTGCGTTTACCCCAATTGATCCTATCGCTTATCGGTTCGTTTGTCAACATTTCTGTTTTATGACATAAAAAGAAGACTGCCATAAAGCTATCTATCCTTTTGCATCAGAATATAAGCTTTACAGCAGTCTTTTTTAACTTAAATTTCAGCTAATTTTGCATCTTTCTTAAAATATTTTTTGCAGTCCACGATTTTTATTACTGCAAATATACACACTAAAACCATTCCTACCATCAGACCCATATTCAAAATCCAGAGAGGGTATTTCATAACAGTTGTAGCCTCCCCTGTTCTCATCTGGGTGGAAATGATTGTAGCCAGATGCTTAATCATAAATGCGCTTACCCCAAATCCTGTGGCATACTGAATTACCTTTAAGACTCCATAAACAGCCGGTCTTTTTCTTACGCCTGCGCTGTCCTCCACTAAAGTCAGGCAGATGGAAGAGTCATCTAAAAATGCCATTGCCGCTCCCACAAAAATACTCCAGATAAATAAAAGCTTTAAAAACTCATCTGTCCAGGGAGTAGCGATTTTTAATACGTTTCTTCCAAATACTGCATATGTCTCTACCAGAATCATAGCAATGCCCACAAATCCAAAGATAATTGCAAACAGCTTCTTTACACCATTTATTCCTTTTTCCATATGCCGCACCTCTATTCTTCTACTACTGCAACAACCCGGATCTGTCCGCCGTCTGCATGCTGCAGGTTTAACGGCAGAGCTACCAGCTCACATACTGGGGATTTTATCTCCCACAGATTCTGCATATACTCTATCTGCAGGATTTTTCCCTCTACTAATACATGCTCATGTACTGGCTGTCTCATATCCTGGCCTGGCTTTGGCTCGCGGATTCGGATTACATAATCCTGAGGGAAATCATATCCTACCACCTTCGGCGCGTAGTTTTTGATCCACTCTCCTCCGTCCTCTGTTACCCACGGAGAATTATCCCAGAATTCTTTTTCCTTCCAGCTTACCTTTTTTCCTCTGTCTGTTCTCAACAGAAGGCTGTCAAAGTGCTGATCCTTATATGGCTCATTAGCTTTCTCAAGCATCTCCGCTGTGATTCCTGTATTGTCCGGCAGGTCTGAAAAATCTAATACCAAACATTTTGTTATACACCAATCTGCTATTGGATATGCGTCTGACGTTAATCCCTGAGGATCAAAATGTCTTGGAAAATCAATATGTGTAAACCAATGAGACGCTAAATTATATCCTGTTATCTGAAATGGATCTCCATTTTCATGGGATTTTACTAAAGAAAACTTTATTCCGTAACGCCAGTGCTCTTCTATTGGCAATGTTAAATCCACAATTCTTTTCATGGTTATCCTCCTTCATTTTTGTTTTTTATTCTGCTACTGTCTCTCCCTCAGCTGCCTCTGCGCCAGCGTCCTCTGCTGCTTCTGTTTCGCCTTCTTCAGCGGCTTCTGTATCCTCAGCTGCCTCTGCTGCCTCTGCTGCTTCTGTTTCTTCTACTGCTGCATCATCAGCTGCTGCTTCTGTATCTTCTGCCTCCTCAGCTGCAGGCGCTGAGTTCTGAATCATATCTACCAGCTCTGTGCCGTACTGATCTGTAAACAGGCTCCATGTTGGCATTGCTTTTTCTTTGAATGCTTCTTTATCTGGGTTTTCTTCTACAGTAACTCCATTGTCTAACAGTGTCTGAAGAGCCTCTGCCTGTGCCTCGTCTGTCAGCTTCAGCTGTTCTTCACGGCCTACTTCTGCAGCCTTCATAATAACCTCTTTCTGAGAATCAGACAGCTTGTTCCATGTTGCTTCACTCATTGCCATTAAGAATGGTGTGTAAACTGCATCTGTTAATGTTACATATGGCTGTACTTCATAGAACTTACGGGAAACAATCTCGTGGAGCGGGTTGTCCTGGGCGCTTACAGTTCCCTGCTGAAGAGCTGTGTAAAGCTCAGAAGCGTCGATTGTTGCAGGCAAAGCTCCCATAGCCTTCCATGTTTCTACCTGAACTTCTGCAGGAAGAGTTCTCATTTTAATTCCCTTCATATCATCAGGAGTCTTAATTGGCTTTACGTTGTTGCTCAGCTCACGGAAACCGTTCTCCCAGAAAGCCAGTCCGATAATTCCGCTTTCAGACATTTTCTCAAAAATAGCGTCCTTCGCAGGGCCGTCTACTGCTGCTCTTGCTTCTTCCAGGTTGGAGAATAAGAATGGCAGCTGGAATACCTCTACCTCTGGCACAAGGCCTGAGAAATATGCTGTTCCGGATACGCCGATATCTACAGTTCCCTGCTGAAGTCCCTGTACCATACTGGTAGCGTCTCCTAATGCTGTATCGTAGAATGCTGTTGCTGTTAAAGTTCCGTTAGAGTTTTCATTAATATAATCTGCCATTACCTTTAAGGCTCCGCCTGTTGGTGTGTTCTCTGGAATAGAACCTGCAAAAAGGCTTAACTTAACATTGTCGCCAGTAACGCCTGAAGCATCTCCAGAGGCCTCTCCGCCAGCTGCTTCACCGCCGGCTGCCTGTGTTGTAGTTGTTTCTTCTTTCTTTCCTCCGCAGGCTGCAAGGCTGGCTGCCATTACAACTGCAAGGCCAAGTGCTGCAAATCTTTTCATGTTTTTCATAGTGTTTCTCCTTTTCCCTTTTTATTTATGTAATGCAACATATTTTCTATTATTTCAGAAGTCCTGGTAATGCCGTGGACATTGCTGGAATTAATACAATAAATACTGTTCCCACTGCAATTGCTAAGATCAATTTTGGCAGATGTGGAATAATCTTATGTATAGGCTGTCCGCCTACTGAGGACGCTACAAACAGGTTGATTCCTACAGGCGGTGTTACAAGGCCAAGACAAAGCACTACTACCATTACAACTCCAAAGTGAATCAGGCCGATTCCATATGCCTGAGCTGTAGGACAGAAAATAGGCGCAAAAATAAGCAGCGCCGGCACAGCGTCAATAAAGCAGCCTGCTACAGTTAAAATTATACATACTGCAAACAGGAATACTAATGGGCTGCTGATGGAGCTTGTAAACATTTCCGCTACCATCTGCGGGATTCCTTCTCTTGTGATTACCCAGCCGAATACCTGTGTTGCTCCTACGATAAACATAATGCTGGCAGCGCTTTTTACTCCGTCGTACACTACGCTCCACACCTGAGTGATCTTGATTTCTCTGTACACAAAGATTCCTATAAACAAGCAGTAGAAGCATGTTACTGCAGAGGCCTCTGTTGGCGTAAATAAACCGGAATAAATTCCTCCCAGAATAATTACTGGAGCAAGCATTGCCCAAATAGCCTTTACAAAGGAAGAACCAACTTCTTTGATATCAAAAGAACCTGAGCCTTTATATCCCCTTTTCACACACTGGTAAAGCACTACTGCTATTACAATTACTCCCAGGAATAAACCAGGAAGCAGCCCTGCCAAAAGCATATCGCCTACTGACTCTCCGGAGGCTACTCCGTAAAGTACCATCAGTACGCTTGGGGGAATCAACGGTCCGAAAATTCCTCCTACTGCCTGTACTGCGCTGGCATAGTCTGCATCGTATCCCTCATCTCTCATAAACGGAATCATAATGCCGCCTACTGCAGCTGTTGTTGCTGCTCCGGCTCCTGTCATAGCTGCGAAAATCATACTTGTTACAATGGTTACGACAGCCAAACCGCCTGGTATGAATCCGATACAGCTTTTTGCAAAGTTAACCATTCTTCTGGCAATACCGCCATTCTGCATTAAGCTTCCTGCAATTACGAAGAATGGAATTGCCATTAATGTAAAGGAGTCCACGCCCTTTAACATCTGCTGCGCTATAATAATCAACGGTACATCTGAGTAAATAACCATGTACAGAATTGATGACACGCAAAGAGCGTAGGCAATGGGGATTCCTACAAACAGCAGTACGAAAAATGAGCCAATTAATAATAATAGATTCAAAACTAATCACCTCTCACCTTTTAATTTTTTTCCCTGATATGAGCCGCCATTTTAGCAGCCATTTTTACTGCATTCTCAAAGGATGTTGTATGAACAATCCCTTTTCCAGCTATATCATAGGCTGTCCCATGTCCACAGGTTGCAATAGGAACAGGAAGACCTCCCGCTATGGTAATTCCTCTTTCAAAGCCCTTCAGCTTTAAAGCAATCTGTCCCTGATCGTGATACATGGTTACCACCCCGTCAAATTCTCCTCCCACAAATGCCTTGTGGAACAAAATATCTGACGACCATGGGCCTGTGGCATCAATTCCTCTGTTTCTTGCTTCTTCTACAGCCGGACCAATAATGTCTATTTCTTCCCGCCCGCACTTGCCGTTTTCTCCGCAATGAGGATTTAACGCTGCAATTCCAAGTCTTGGCTTTTCCAGCCCTGTGTTTCTCAGGGTTGTGTCCGCCAAACTTATGGCCCTTAGAATTTTTTCTGCGCTCAGACTTTCACTAACCTTTGCAATGGGAATATGGCTTGTGGTTCTGGTGGTCCACATGTTATCAACCACATTAATTTCCCCAAAAGGCGCTGTGTGATTTAACAAATGAGCCATGTAGTGATGTTCGCTTTCAAATTGGCAGCCAGCCTGAATCATTCCTGCCTTATTCAGCGGGCCAAAGCAGAAGCCGTCAATCTTTTTTTCCTGAAACAGACAGATAGCAAGCTTCAGCAGTTTCAGACAAGCTTTTCCACTTTCCACATTCAGCCGTCCAAAGGGAACTTCCTCTGGGTTCAGATCTTTTTGATCTAAAACAGGAATACCATGTTCCCATGTAGCCTGAGCTACGTCATCAATAATTTCCACAGGAACATTTACGCCGCTGACATCCGCGCCTCTGGCAAGCACCCTGGCATCCCCCAAAATGACAGGCCTGCAACACTCTTCATAAAAGCCTTTGGCAGCCAGCTTTGCAATGATTTCAGGCCCTACGCCTGCAGCGTCGCCTAAAATAATTCCCAAAATTGGTTTCCCACTCATTTCAACACCCCTCCTTCTTTTGTTTTCTTTCACCAAATCTATAAAGCAAAAATCATGCCAATTCGTTTTTTCGCATAATTCTTGTTTGCTTTTAACAATATTTTAACATCTTTTTTGTGCACTATATCAGAACCCTTATTCCCGTTCCTTTAAGAATTCAGCTTTGTTTCATTTTTTAGTTTCATTTTTGTTCCATTTGTAACATTTGTTACTTGCTTTTTTCACACAGTTTTTACACACTTTTTATTTTATGCAACAAAAAAAGACAGAAACGTTGCAAAACCATTTCTGTCTTTTTGCTGTTACTATTTTAACTTAATTTTTAAACTATTTTGGCGTCTTTTTGGAAGTATTTTCTGCAGTCAAAGATTTTGATTACTGCAAATATACACACTAAAACCATTCCTACCATCAGACCCATATTAATAAACCAAAGAGGATATGCCATAACAGTTGTGGCCTCCCCTGTTCTCATCTGGGTGGAAATGATTGTAGCCAGATGCTTAATCATAAATGCGCTTACCCCAAATCCTGTGGCATACTGAATTACCTTTAAGACTCCATATGCTGAAGGTTTTTTCCTTACCTTTTCGCTATCTTCTACTAAAGTCAGACAGATGGAAGAATCATCCATAAACGATAAGGCGGCTCCCACAAATATACTCCAAACAAATAAAAGCTTTAAAAACTCATCTGTCCAGGGAGTAGCGATTTTTAATACGTTTCTTCCAAATACTGCATATGTCTCTACCAGAATCATTACTACGCCTACTAGTCCTAATATAATAGAAAGAACTTTTATTAATTTATTTAATCCACTTCTCATATGCTGTACCTCTATTCTTCTACTACTGCAACCACCCGGATCTGTCCGCCGTCTGCGTGCTGCAGATTTAACGGCAGAGCTACCAGCTCACATACCGGGGATTTTATCTCCCACAGATTCTGCATGTATTCTATCTGCAGGATTTTTCCCTCTACTAATACATGCTCATGGACCGGCTGTCTCATATCCTGGCCTGGCTTTGGCTCCCGGATTCGGATTACATAATCCTGAGGGAAGTCGTATCCTACTACCTTTGGCGCGTAGTTTTTAATCCACTCTCCTCCGTCCTCTGTTACCCACGGAGAATTATCCCAGAATTCTTTTTCCTTCCAGCTTACCTTTTTCCCTCTGTCTGTTCTTAACAGAAGGCTGTCAAAATGCTGATCCTTATATGGCTCATTGGCTTTCTCCAGCATCTCTGCTGTGATTCCCGTGTTGTCCGGCAGGTCTGAAAAATCTAATACCAAACATTTTGTTATACACCAATCTGCTATTGGATATGCGTCTGACGTTAATCCCTGAGGATCAAAATGTCTTGGAAAATCAATATGTGTAAACCAATGAGACGCTAAATTATATCCTGTTATCTGAAATGGATCTCCATTTTCATGGGATTTTACTAAAGAAAACTTTATTCCGTAACGCCAGTGTTCTTCTATTGGCAATGTTAAATCCACAATTCTTTTCATGGTTATCCTCCTCACCAATTTATATTTTTCTATCTATTTTTATTATTCTGCTGCTTCTGTTTCTGCTGCATCTTCTACTGATTCTGCTTCTGTTTCTGCCGCATCATCAGCTGCTGCTTCTGTATCTTCTGCTTCCTCAGCTGCCTCTGCCCCAGCATCCTCTGCTGCTTCCTCTGTATCTTCTACTGCTGCGTCCTCTTCGGCTGCTGCTTCTTCTGTGTCTGCTGTGTCAGCGCCTGCGCCCAGATTACTCTGAATTAAATCCAGGATTTCTGTACCGCACTGATCTGTAAACAGGCTCCATGTTGGCACTGCTTTTTCTTTAAATGCTTCTTTATCTGGGTTTTCTTCTACAGTAACTCCATTGTCTAACAGTGTCTGAAGAGCTTCTGCCTGTGCCTCGTCTGTCAGCTTCAGCTGCTCTTCGCGGCCTACTTCTGCAGCCTTCATAATAACCTCTTTCTGAGAGTCAGACAGCTTGTTCCATGTTGCTTCGCTCATTCCCATAAGGAATGGTGTGTAAACTGCATCTGTTAATGTTACATATGGCTGTACTTCATAGAGCTTACGGGAAACAATCTCGTGGAGCGGGTTGTCCTGGGCGCTTACAGTTCCCTGCTGAAGAGCTGTGAAAAGCTCAGAAGCATCGATTGCTGCAGGCAAAGCTCCCATAGCCTTCCATGTTTCTACCTGAACCTCTGCAGACAATGTTCTCATTTTCATTCCCTTCATATCGTCCGGAGTTTTTACAGGCCTGATATTGTTGCTCAGCTCACGGAAACCATTCTCCCAGAAGGAAAGTCCAATGATTCCATTTTCAGCCAGCTTTTCAAAAATAGCGTCCTTTGCCGGGCCTTCGCAGGCTGCTCTGGCTTCCTCCAGATTGGAGAATAAAAATGGCAGCTGGAATACTTCTACCTCTGGAACAAGGCCTGAGAAATATGCTGTTCCGGATACGCCGATATCTACAGTTCCCTGCTGAAGTCCTTGTACCATACTGGTAGCGTCTCCTAATGCTGTATCGTAGAATGCTGTTGCCGTTAAGGTTCCATTAGAATTTTCATTAATATAATCTGCCATTACCTTTAAGGCTCCGCCTGTTGGTGTGTTCTCTGGAATAGAACCTGCAAAAAGGCTTAATTTAATATTTTCTTCTCCTGATCCTGAATCTGATCCTGCATCACTTGTTTTTCCTCCGCAGGCTGCAAGGCTGGCTACCATAGCCGCTGTTAAACCAAGAGCTGCAAATTTTTTTAATTTTTTCATAGTTTTGTCTCCTTTTCCCTTTTATTATTTCAGAAGTCCTGGCAATGCTGTGGACATACCAGGAATTAATACGATAAATACAATTCCTACTACAATGGCCATAATCAGCTTAGGCAGATGTGGAATAATCTTATGTATAGGCTGTCCGCCTACTGCAGCAGCCACGAACAGGTTGATTCCTACAGGCGGTGTTACAAGACCAAGACAAAGCACTACTACCATTACAACTCCAAAGTGAATCATATCAATTCCATATGCCTGAGCTGTAGGGCAGAAAATAGGCGCAAAAATAAGCAGCGCCGGCACAGCGTCAATAAAACAGCCTGCTATAGTTAAAATTATACATACTGCAAACAGGAATACTAATGGGCTGCTGATAGAGCTTGTAAACATTTCTGCTACCATCTGCGGGATTCCCTCTCTTGTGATTACCCAGCCAAATACCTGTGTTGCTCCTACGATAAACATAATGCTGGCAGCGCTTTTTACTCCGTCGTACACTACGCTCCACACCTGAGTGATCTTAATCTCTCTGTACACGAAAATTCCTATAAACAAGCAGTAGAAGCATGTTACTGCAGAGGCCTCTGTTGGCGTAAATAAACCGGAGTAAATTCCTCCCAGAATAATAACAGGAGCAAGCATTGCCCAGATGGCTTTTACAAAGGATTTTCCAACTTCCTCTAAAGAAAAAGCGCCGGCTCCCTTGTAGCCTTTTTTCACGCACTGGTAAAGCACTACTGCTATTACAATTACTCCCAGGAATAAACCAGGAAGCAGTCCTGCCAAAAGCATATCGCCTACTGACTCTCCGGAGGCTACTCCGTAAAGTACCATCAGTACGCTTGGGGGAATCAACGGTCCGAAAATTCCTCCTACTGCCTGTACTGCGCTGGCATAGTCTGCATCGTATCCTTCATCTCTCATAAACGGGATCATAATGCCGCCTACTGCAGCTGTTGTTGCTGCTCCGGCTCCTGTCATAGCTGCGAAAATCATACTTGTTACAATGGTTACAACTGCCAGACCGCCTGGAACGAATCCAATACAGCTTTTTGCAAAGTTAACCATTCGCTTGGCAATACCGCCGTTTTGCATTAAGCTTCCTGCAATTACAAAGAATGGAATTGCCATTAATGTAAAGGAGTCCACGCCCTTTAACATCTGCTGCGCTATAATAATCAGTGGCACATCTGAATACGCCAACATATATATAATGGATGATACACACAGCGCATACGCAATGGGAATCCCTAAAAACAAAAAAACAAAAAACGAACCAATTAACAACAATAAGTCCACAACAAATCACCTCTCACTTTGTTATTTTTTCTTTTTGAATAAGCCGCCATCTTAGCAGCCATTTTTACTGCTGCGTCGAATCTATCCCCCTTTCTTTTGTTCTTTTTTATTCTTATCACCCAATATAAAAGCAAAACCCATGCCAAGAAAATAAGCAATAATTGTTTGTAGAAAATGCACAATTCCCCCCCCTGTGTCTATATGAATATTTACTAATTATTATGTTTCAAATAAAATCTTAACATCTTTTTTACGTTTCAATTTGTTTTATTTTATTTCTTTTTCCCGTTTTTTGAAACACTCGTTTCGATTTTTCCTGTTTTTTTTAATGCCAACTACCACCCCAGCCACCGTTATAATCTTGTTAAGAAAAAGTGCTGCAAAATAGCAGAAGAATTTCTCCTCACCCATTTTGCAGCACTTTTCACTTTATTTTTTCATTATTTTTTCATTTGACCTGTTAAAACTGCGGCCGCCTGTCTGGCTATCTCCAGCTCCTCATTTGTTTTAATCACCAGCACGTTCACCTTTGAAGTGCCGTCTGATATTCTTACAGCCTCCGCCTGCTCTCTATTTTTAACCTGATCTATAGTAATTCCCAGAAATTCTAAATATTCGCAGATCTCCTCCCGAATATCTGAATCATTTTCTCCTACTCCTGCAGTAAATACAATGTTGTCCACGCCATTCATGGCCCGGCGTAGCTTCCAATATACTTTGCCACTTTGTAACCAAAAATTTCCCTGGCCAGGGAAGCCCTCTCATTATATTTAATCTGAGCGTCCTTTAGCTCCCTGAAATCGCTGGAAAAATTTTTAGAAATGCCCAAAACTCCTGATTCCTTATTTAAAATGGACATAATCTGAGAAAAGTCCAAATTTTCTTTTTTAGCCAAAAACTCCAAAGCTCCCGGATCTACATCCCCACATCTGGTCCCCATTACCAGTCCCTCCAAAGGTGTAAATCCCATTGAATTGTCAATGACCTGTCCATATTTTACCGCACAGATGCTGGCTCCATTTCCCAGGTGGCAGACTATAGTTTTCACACAATGAATATCCTGCTCCATAAATTCCGCTGCTTTTTCCGATACATATTTATGGCTGATGCCGTGAAATCCATAACGGCGGATTTTATGTTTTTCGTAGTACTGGTAAGGCAGTCCATAAAGAAAAGCCTTTGGCTCCATAGTCTGATTAAAGGCTGTGTCGAACACTCCCACCATTAATGTTTCAGGCATTAATTCCCGGCACGCCGCCACTCCCACTAAATTAGCCGGATTGTGAAGGGGAGCCAGATCATTACACTCCTCCATAGCCTGAATCACCTGATCTGTGATTACCACAGAACCGGAAAACTTTTCTCCCCCGTGGACAAGACGATGCCCCACTACATCAATCTCCTTAAAATCTTTGATTACCCCCTTTTCCCTGTGAGACAAGGTGGATAATATAGTATTCACCGCCTCCTTGTGATCCTTCATAGGCACAGGAGCCTGTATATTTATCCCTGTATTTGTCTTATAAGTAAATATGCCGTCAATTCCAATCCGTTCACAAACCCCTTTTGCCAGCGCCTGCTGGCTGGAAGAATCAATAACCTGAAACTTTAAGGACGAGCTGCCGCTGTTAATTACTAAAATCTTCATGCCTTCCCCTTTATTTAAAAATTTCTTTTGCAAATTAGCTTTTATTTTACCATGTATACAGCCGTTTTACAATCTCAGACCTTCTCCTCTTTTTCTTTCATTGACAACCACGGCTAAAAGCATATAAAATAGAAAGGGCGCATATCACGTCCGCATTTAATATCTTAGAAAGGAAATCTTATGAATCCAGATAAAATTATATGTCCCTGCTACAAAATTACAAAAGGTATGATTGCAGATGCAGTAGACCAGGGAGCTTCTACTTATAAAGAGGTAAAAAATCTAACCAAAGCAGGGAAGGCCTGCGGCCACTGCAAGAAAAAAGTAAAAAAGCTGATAAAAAAGCTTCAAAGCTGACAAACAGGAAGTAATATGAATTATATTGGCATAGTAATCGGAGCTATTTCATTTTTGTCCATCGGGGTTTTTCACCCTATTGTCATTAAGGCAGAATACTATTTTTCTAAAAATATCTGGCCGGCTTTTGCTCTGTCAGGAAGTATTCTCCTTATTCTGTCCCTTTTATTTAGAAACGTAATTTTAGGCTCCTGTCTGGCGGTTATTGGGATGACCTGTCTTTGGAGCATAAAAGAGCTGTTCGACCAGGAAAAGCGGGTAGAAAAAGGCTGGTTTCCGAAAAATCCAAAGCGCAGAAATAAGGGGTAAATTACATATTTAGAGACTATAACACAAATTCTGAAAAAGATCGTGAGACTGTTTCAAAGTTTGTGTAGAGTAAAAAAACTGATGTAAAATAATGAAATGAGTTATGAAGGGCAAAGTCGATTTTCTGGACTTTGCCCTTTGCCTGTATTATAGCGGTATTTTTAGGCATGTCAAGCAGGGCTGCCTTGGACAGCCCTGCTCAGGCTATAATCAGGATAATCTTTCTTCGAAATAGATTTCCAACTGAGAATGGATCAGACCCCAATCAGCACGGTGTCCAGTCCATTTTTTGGTAATATCCATGGTTGCCAGATACAGCATTTTCATCAAGCTATCATCAGAGGGGAAAATCGTCTTCGATTTTGTGACTTTTCGCAGCTGGCGGTTGAATCCTTCAATAGCGTTAGTGGTATAAATCAGCTTACGAATGGCATCCGGATATTTAAAATAGGCGGAAAGATTAGCCCAGTTATCCCTCCAGGATTTAGCGATCTTAGGGTATTTACTGTGCCATTTTTCTTCGAAGGCGTCTAATTCAACTAATGCGATTTCTTCTGTTGGTGCAGTATAAACACGCTTCAGATCAGCCATCAGCGGCTTGATATCCTTGTAGGAAACAAACTTTGTAGTATTTCTGATCTGATGGATGATGCACTGCTGGATCTCAGTTTCCGGGAATGCAGCTTCGATTGCCTGCGGAAATCCAGAGAGTCCGTCTACACAGGCAATCAGGATATCCCGAACACCACGATTTTTAAGACCATTCAAAATAGACAGCCAGAATTTTGCACTTTCATTCTGACCAACATACATACCGAGCACATCTTTATGACCATCCATGTCGATGCCGATAGCGATATAGACTGCTCGCTTTACAATCCGCCCTTCGTGACGGACATGATAATGGATTGCATCCATGAAAACAACGGCATAAATCTCTTCCAGAGGGCGTTCCTGCCATTCTTTTATGATAGGCAATACCTTATCTGTAACACGGCTGATCGTGCTATCAGAAATCTCAATACCGTACAGGTCACGCATATGACTTTCGATGTCGCCGGCAGTCATTCCCTTTGCATACATGGAAAGGATTTTTTCTTCCATATCCTGCGTAACAGTGTTTTGATATTTTCTGATTACTTGTGGCTCAAACTCACCTTTACGATCTCTGGGAATATCTAATTCCATATCTCCGTAACTGGTATGCATCGTTTTCTGAGAAAAGCCATTCCGGCTGTTATCAGTATCCTTATTACGATAATCATACTTAGTGTAACCGAGTTCTTCATCCAGTTCTTCCGTAAGAACACCTTCAAGGATTACAGACATCATATCTCGCATAATTGCATTCACATCGGTGCCGTCCTTGATTTTAACATCATTCTCTTTCAGATAAGTGCTCATCATTTCTCGAAGAGCTGCTTTTTGAGGGGAATCTTTTTTTCTTGCCATAAATAAAACCTCCAAACTGAGTAATTTTATCTTACATCAGTTTGAAGGTTTACACAAACTTTGGGATACTACTAAGATCGTTGATATTATATAAGGCTGACATCAAAAGAATCAATCGGATTATTTTTCCATTGTTTTTTGATGTCAGCCTTTTCTTGTCAGCCGTGAATTGCACCAGCATTACTATTTTTTAAACTCCATAATATCTTCAGTTCCGCACTCTAAAATCCTGCAGAATACTTCTATGGTATGGGTGGACACATACTGGTTTTGTCTCATTCTCCATATTTGTGCATTGCTGATGCCATATTTCTTAATCAGCATATACTGGGTAATTCCTTTTCTTTTCATTGTGGTCCATAATTTGTCATACGTAATCATACTCATTCCCCTGTCTTATTTTTAGTCTGAATTTTGTAATTTTTCCGCTAAATCTTCAATCTGCTTTTTCAGCCATTGGTCCATCATCTTCAGCTGTTCATTTTCTTTCTCCAACTCTTCAATTTTCTCTTTTAAATCTAAAAAATCTCTGTAACCTTGTCCTAAACAATTTTCCATTTCTCTTAATACTCCATATTTTTCCAGCCTTACTACATAGGCTGCCACTAATTCTAAGAATCTGGAATTGTTAGGCTTTTCTTTTATCTCCTCCCCACTGATCATTTTCAAAAATTCTTTATCTCCATTTTTCCAAATAGTATCAACAATTGTTCTAATATCCCGTTCTACACATCTCCAAGTAGTTCTATATTTTATGGCAATCTCCGGGTACAATGATTTTGTTATGTAGTAAAGTTTCCTTCCATCCTTTACGACTAATGCCGTTCCATACGTAATATAATCAAATCCTCTATAGCTTCTCTCTGCTCCTAAATTTCTCAAAACTTTACCTACAAATTTTTCATACTCAATATCATTCATCTTTTGTTCTCCCGTAAATTTGTCTAATAGACTCGAACTTTATCGTAAAATGGAATTTTCTGGTAATCAACTAAAATCGTTCGACAAATTTCGTCATCATCCCCCAAATTATGCAAAAACATAGACGCAAATACTTAGAGCCTGAATTATACATATCTGGGGTTCACCAGATAAGGGTAATATATAAAAGGAAGCGCTGACACAGCAGCTTTTTCACTGCTATCTCAACGCTTCCTAAAAAATAGAATTATTTTCTTTGTAAAAAAACAGGCTTTTTTCCCTCTATACTTTAAACTTCAAATATTTTTCCAAGTTCTAGTGTTAAAATGATCATTCTGTTTGACATTTTTTTCGCATATATTTCTATTTTCAGCCTGGAAAAAATAATATTTTCTCGTAGTAATTGTTTCCAATGTTAACCAATTATGCCATAGATTCTTATTGAAGTTTCACGCACAGCCCTCAACAATTTTTAATTATTATCGTCATCATCGCCGTAACTAGAGCGGGGAGTACATACACGCTGGGAAAAAAGAAATACATCATAGCTGTCGGTTATATTTATGGAATGATTTTTCATATCATTATGAGGGGAATCTTCAAATTCCAAACTCGCCATTTCCATCATCACATAAATCACAGGGACACATCCAAATATAAGTGCCAGGAGCAAAATATAGCGAAACCCCCCTGTCTCCTGACGTTTCCCTGGTCAAATTACCTGAATCATATGGTTTTCCGCTTTTAGCCTTTTTAACAAACATATCGCACAAATTAGCAAACTTCAAAAATACATTGTGATATCTTTTGTCGTCCAGACCAGCCTCTGTCATTTCATGGCGTATGTAATCAAAGCTTGCATCAGTAAATGCTCTTTCACCGTAACCGTTAGCATAAAATCCCCAATTACACTGACTAATCCCCTTATTAAAAACCAGAATACAGCCGTCTCGATTTCCTCCCATACCAAACCCATAATGGTCATATAAAACAGCAGCATATTCATCATATGTATATTCAGACGGAAAATCAGATATTGTCACAACTACTACATCAAAATTATTATTTTCACTGATTTCATCTAAAGTTGCAAGTAAATTACTTCTTGAAAGCGCTTTTAAAACATGGCCGTCATCTATAAGACGCGGCCAACGAGTACCTTGTTTTGTATCAGATGTATCAAAGCTGCTTTCTGCATACGCTGCAGAACAGCAAAACAAAGTCATTAACATGCAAACAAGAAACAACTGAATGAACTTTTTCACTTTACTTTTCCCTCTATTCCAGATTTAAATGTAAAACAATATTGTAAAAATAAACAACAATATAGCCGTTAAAATACATACCCATTTCAAATATTCTCCGCCAAGTTCAGGCAGCTCACAAGCAATTTTTCCATTTTGCCCATTCATAACAAGTATATACTCTTTTTCTTCCCACGTAGTAGATAAGAGCTATACTGGCAAAAGCACATATTTCACTTTACTGTTACAAGTCTGGATATTGATAGATTTTAAATCAATCGTAGCGTATCCTTGTATTTTTTGAGACAAAGCTTGATGAATATTGTTTTTCACACACTTATTTACCCGATCCACAATGTCTATATCATTTTCATCATATCTTTCTGTTAAATATCCGGAAAGGTGCGATTTATGGAAATCTACTGGTTCATTTAAATCATAAGGCTCTAAAGATTTATTATAATCTTCTCTTTTTGCAGCTTTCTTGTAAAAATTTCTGCAAAGCATAGTCCAAATGGTAATGCTGTAAGTACAGGATAAATCAACCCCTCGGCCCATACAATCCTCTTTGGTAAATTGTGAGCATTATATGGTTTTCCGGTTTGAGCTTTTTTTATAAATTTGTCGCACAGCTTAGTAAACTGTAAAAGCGCTTTATCATATTCTGCTTCAGATAATCCTGCCTCTTCTATCCTCTTTCCTATGTACTCAATACCTGCATCAGTAAACACTGTCATACCATATCCACAGGTAGAAATCCCCCACTCCCTTTCTCCTGCATCAATCAGAAGAAGGCAGCCGTCCCGATTATTTCCAATACCAAATCCATAATAGTTATAGATATTATCTGCATAATTTTTAATTCTATAATCTTCCGGAAGTTTTTTTATGGTTATAACCGCCACATCAAACTGGTAACTCTCACTGATTTCATCTAGCTTGGCAAGTAAGTCAGATTTTTCAGAATCTGTCAAAACATCAGCTGCATCTACAAGGCGGGGAAGCTGACGCTTTAGTTCTACATCAGAACTACTTTCTGCATACGCCACAAAAAAGCAGCACCAAGTCATAAGTGCAGCTGCAAAAATCATTTGAAATATTTTTTTCACTCTATCCCACCTCCCTATTCAATAATCACAACCCCAAGCATTACAATAAAGTACGCAACAAAAATAATAGAAAATATAACAGTCCATTTCCAGAATATACTCTTATCATAAGGCAGATCACAGGTAATTTTTCCATTTTGTCCATTTATAGCAAATGTATACTCTTTCCCCCTCCACATGGTAGTTAAAATCCATACAGGCAGGAGAATATACTTGTTTTACTGTCCAAAGTCCGGATATCGACTGATTTTAAAACAACAGAGGCGTATCCTTGTGCTGTTTGAGAAAACATTTGGTGAATACTATCCTTCATATGCTTGTTCGCCCGCTCAACAATATTTTTTTCATTTTCATCATATTTATCTGTTAAATACCCTGAAAGGTATGCCGCGTCAAATTCTACTGCAGCATTTAAATCATAAAGCCCCAAAGATTCAATTATGTCATCAGATATTTTTCTCGACCCCTCAACCAGTATCTGTAAAGAAAGATTACCGCTGCGGTAAAGATTATACTAGCTGGTTTCAGTATATTTATTGGAACTATCATTCCAATTACGCACCATAGTGGCATCATAAATAGCATCCGCCTCAACATCTACTGAAAAAAGCCAGTAAGGTACATACACTCCTTTTATCTCATTAATATGTCTTTTTTTCCGAAATCTTCTTGGCACTACTCTCTTTCCCTTGTAGTAGTGCTGCGCCTTTTCTTTAGCCGTCTTTTTATCAACTTTAAAAGGAATAATCAAGTCTGGTTTCAGCTCTCCTGTAAGATTTCCAATTATGGTAACAGCATGGCCGCAATAAGGACAGGATAAAGCTGCTGTGGAATCTGCAATAATCTCTCCCCCACAGGATTGACAGATATAATGTTTTATCCCCTCTGCCTCTCCTTCACTCCATTGGCCTCCTGATTTTATACTCTCCTTTGTTATATCCAGGGCTGTGCCCACCCTCTTTTCATCTGTGGATTTTATATCTTTCATATTAAATTCCGTGTCGCAGTATGGGCATTTTACCTTTTGCAGGCTGCTGTCATATTGAACAGTTCCTCCGCAGCAGGGACATTTATGTGTTTGTAAGTATTCCAAGGGTTTTCCTCCTTTTATGTATTGTCTGTCTTTTCTATATCAACTAATAGTATTTCTTTAAATGATAGATAAGCTGGCAAGAGATATTATAATAAAAGCAAACGCAACAGATAATACACCAATAACAATGCCTATGATTGCAAGTATTTGTCCACTTTCATTGTTCTTTTTACAACTAATCAGGCCAATAATAGATAAAATAATCCCAAGTACCCCCACAAGGCCATAAAGGTTGATTACAAGTGAAGCGCCCGAAACTGACAGACCTACAATACTCATAGTATTATATGATGTTTTTTTCACTTCCGGCTGGTTTCCCAGACCATAAACATGCTTTTCTGTATTAGCACCAGACTGTTCTGGTCTTTCCTGTGCTGCCCCGCATTCCGGGCAAAACATTACATCATCATTAATCTTTTTTCCGCAATTCACGCAATACATCATTTCCTCCATATTCAACTACAATCTCGCCAAATATTTTTTTACACCTTACATTAAGCACCGTATTACCAGTAATAATAATATCCATAGGCGTCTTTCGTACCTGGTCGGTAAATAGAATATTATGAACTCCCTCCACAATCGGTATACCTATAGTTTCGCCATTATTAATTTGATATTTGGGCTATTGTCTATAATTATGTCAATTACCTTGTTGTCCATACCCCTTTGCTCAGCCCAGCATACAGTCAGTTTATATACCGTAACTGCTCCCTTGGGAACAGTGTTGTTGGACGCCTGACAATTTTTCTGCCCGCACTTATAACAAAAATTAGCATTACTGTTAATTTCAGCCCCGCAATTTGAACAATACATTTTTTAAATCTCCTTATTTTTTCTTTACTGAACGATTTTCTGCAGCTTGATATCTACTTGATAACAGTCATGTAACCACCTTCCTAATATTTTTTCTGCTTCAGATTCCTGTTAGTATTATAGCATAGTTGTATTTTCTCTACAATGTAAACACAGCGGGCCGGGAGTTTTTCCCCGGCCCGCTGCCTTTTCAACAAGTCAATATTTCAAAAATTCTGCCGGTGTCATAATCGCCGGATTTTTCACGCCAGATTCTAAAAAATCTTTATCGCCGGTAAGGAGGACATCAGCCTTTGCCTCAATCGCCGCCCGCAAAATAGGGCGGCCATTTACATCCCGGATTTGCGTTTCCGACACGTTCTCGTCTGTTGGGCTCGGGACTAATTCCAACGTCATCAGAGCCACCGAAAGGAATTTATCCAGATCCGCCAAACGGTGCGGAAATTTCTTGTTGAAAATCCGTTTCATTTCGTCCACGTTCTGCTCACAGATTAGTCCATGATTGGGATAGGACGCCGCTTTTACTCGTCCTCGTTCCGTAATTCTTTGACAAGCGCCACTACATCATCTTCTGAATCCAGGCCGGTGCGTTCTGCTTCTCCGGCCATTTCCTGTTGGAGCATTTGCATGGCGTAGACAGCAGAATTGACGATACGAACAGTGTTTCCTTCCACCACGAAAGTAACCCTGTCGCCGCTTGCCACACCGAGAATGTCACGAACATCTTTCGGGATTGTGACCTGTCCTTTCGCCATGACTTTTGCATTGTCCACAAACGCTTTTGCTAACATGGTTTTGCACCACCTTTCTGAAAATATGGAAAGTAGGGATTTCCCTACTTCTATTATACGCAGAAAGATTGAAAAAATCAACGGGAACTGTTAGAATTATTTTCTGCATTGGAGCATCCTGCCAGAAATACTTCACCTTTCTCCTCTACTTTACATCCTCTCTTTCCACATTCCATATAGAAATAAATATAGCTGCAATAGCCCCTGCAGTCTGTACTATATAAGCCGCTGCCGGGCCGAAGGATGTGCAGGGCAAAATATTTCCCTGTGTAACGCCTAACACTATAAGCATAATCACAAAAGATGAAATTAAGGCTGCTTTTGAAGATTTCATTTTCATACCGATTAACATAGCAAAGCAGCCGCTGCAAATGGATGCAGCTGCGCTGGTCAGCATTCCAGCCCAAAATGACAATTCTCCCATGTAAATACTTGTTTCTGGGGCAGATTTTATTGTAGTCAGCATAATATAAGCAATCAGTTTACTTAATATCAAAGCTGTAAAACTAAAAATACACACGGCCAAAACCTTTGATAATATAATTTTCTGGCGTTTAATAGGATAAGAAAACATAAGCTGAATCAATTTATTTTCATATTCGCCAATTACAAAGGTGGACAGCATGGCCCCAGTAAATACCAGGTACGCCATATTCATAAACATATCTGTCAAAGAATGAATTTCACTTTTTCCCGTCTGGGCAACGATTTTTCCAGTGCCAGGATCACTTGCGATTAAAAACAAAAGTCCAAGGAGCACAGCTGTTATTATTACAGCATTGCAGATATATTTAAAAACCGTATGATTGTTTCCTATTAGGAACGCTGTAAATACAAGGCTTTTCGGAGCCTACGAACCACAAAAAATAATATTTGATCTATCACATTACACAAAAAGCCGTCCGGCGTTCAAATCGGGCGGCTTTTTTGCGTGGATAGACCGGAAGGAGGAGAAAAAATAATTACAGAAATTTAACCCGCAAAATTGTGCAACTTTCACGAAAAGGAGGATAGTGAATGGCAGATGAAAAATTGAACACAGGCCCTGGTGAGGAGAAGCTCCCGGAGGCTCCCGCTCCTGTTACGGCTGACGGGCCCCAGGCTCTGGCTCTCGAACAGACTGCCGCTCCCACACCCCAGCAGGAGGGGCCTGCCCAGCCCGAGCCCGGTGATGTGGTAGTGTCCTTTGACAAAATCAATGAGCTGATGAATGAAAAGCGGCAGACAGCCCGGGCCGAGGTAGAAAAAGAGGAGGCGGCAAAAGAGCCGGAGGAGAAAACGCAGGAGGAACCTCCCGCCGCTGGGGNAACACTGGAGGTTTTTTGCTATAAGCTGAAGCAATTCTAACTCACCTGCATAGCAGGTGGTTTATTTGTTTTCCAAAGTTCCGTTTTTCGGATCAACGAAAAACTCCACAATGGTAAACAGGGCTTTGCCCTAACAATAAAAAGACCCTGGCAAAGTTCATAGCTTTGCCAGGGTCTTTTAGTAAGTAACCTTTCACTGGTTTTATTCTACCAGCTCCCTTGTATTTATTGCCGTCATTGTATAAATATCACGCTGGGAAATCCCTGCCTCTAAAATCTTTTCCAAAAAATCTCCAAAGCCTTCCACCGGATCAGGATTCATATATTGTCCAAGATCGCTGGACAATATAACATGCTCTGCCCCTACAGCCTGTATCTGCTCTTTCAATTTTTCCATAGTAAATTCTTTATTCAAAATAGTTAAATAATTATGTTCTATTTTAGCTCCGCATTTAATATATTCCTTCTGTTCTTCTATATCTGCATAAGTAGCCGGAAATTCTGTATGAGTGGCAATCAATTTCTCAATTCCACGTTTTTTAGCCTCCTTAAAAACAGCCAGACTTTCATGCTTTGAGATATGCCCGGTAGCTAAAACCAAATTATATTCTTTAATTAAATCCAGAATCTCATAAACAGAAGAAACCAGTTTTCCCTCTTCAAGTATTTGGATTCCTTTTACAGAATCAGGGTCTGTTCTGGCTGAACCAAATGGAACAGGGCTATGATTAATCCTTAAAAAATCCCACATATTAAATGCATCCATTGTCGGAAGCCATACAATTTTTGTTCCCGCTTTGGCCGCCATTTCCACAGCCGCAGGATTTAAACCTCCTGCAGAAAGATTTAGTACAATTCCTCCTACAGCGTTACACTGAGGGAATATTTCTTTAATAATTGCCGCCCGACCTGATGTATCGAAATAATGGGACTTTATTGCAAAGCCCCTCATTCCTGCCTCTACTACCTTTTTGGCTATTTGTGTATCTGTAGCTTTTCTCTTTACTACGTCCGGTGCAGGATGAATATGCAAATCATATACGTCTTTCAATAATTCTGTACTCATCTTTTTCACTCTCCATCTCTCATTAAAATCCTATGCTATGCCATATAATTAATCCTATCAGGCAAATAGTAGGAATTATTGCCTGTGTTACGAAAATATGGCTAAAGGAGTCTTTATGTGTTTGATGGCAAATCTGAAGCAACGTAATCTGTCCGCCTGTATGAGGAAGGGTATCCAACGTACTAGCAGCCACAACCGCTACCCTATGTATAATTTCTGGATTTATTCCCATAGAAAGGTATGTGCCGGAAAATGTAGCCATAGCCACTCCCATTCCTCCTGAAGAGGAAGCTGAAGCGGCAGAGCAGGCAGCTGTAGTTACTGCCACAAATACTAAAGGTGGTATTGAAAGACTGCCAATACTGTCCACCATCATCTGAAACA